>JANMXI010000276.1:0-38190 GCA_031394735.1 Pseudomonadota bacterium
GGCGGCAGCGATGCAGCCGCGCCGCGCGCCTGGATCTGCACCAGGGAGTCCAGGGCATCGCGATACAGCGTTTCGACGCGCTGATCATCGCCGCCCGCGCCAGCCGCCTGGAGCGCATCCAGATACGGGGCCTTCCCTAAGTCACTGAGCAGCAGGAAACCGCGCGGCAGGTCGCGCGCCAACACCCGCGGCACATTTACGCCCACCTCGAGCAGCAGCTGCCCCACGTGCAGGAAAGGCTGTAGGTCTTCTTTGCCGGGGGGCGCGTCCATGACGATGAAGCTCTGGCCGGCGTGCAGGACGCGGAAATAGCGGCGAAAGCTCGCATCCGCTGAGGCCGGGGCAATGTGGGCGCCGGTGAGCTGCAGTTCTTCGCCCACCCAGCGGGTGAGCAAATCGAGTCGCGGATCCGCCAGGTTGTTCGCTGTCATGCCCGAATGATCGAGGTTCCAAACCGCAAATGCGGCGCTGCGAAGTATACCGACTATAATGACCGTTCGACCCGCCAACCCGCGCATGCTCAAGGGCCCGCCTTGCCAAGACAGACTCTCCTCTTCTCCGCCCTCGTGCTGCACGCAATTGCGATGGCCGGGGTCGCGCACGCGCAGGAAGCCGTGTGCACGGACACGCAGCCCACGGTCGCGATGCCGGCAGCCGCGCCTGACGATCATCGCATTCACATCGACAGCGACAATGCCTCGGTCGGCGCCGACGGCAGCGCCATTCTGAACGGCAACGTGGTGGTGCGGCAGGATGGCCGCAGCGTGTCGGCCGACTCGGTGAAATACGACAACCCGTCGGGTCGCATCGAAGTCGCCGGCGCCGTGAAGTTCGAAGACCCCCAACTGCGCGTGCTGGGCGGCAAAGGCAGTTTCGACACCGTGGGCAACGCCACCGTGGGCGATGCGCAATTCGAGCTGCTCGACCGCAACGGACGCGGCGCCGCGCGGCAACTCGTCGTCAGCAGCGATGGCCGGCTTGACTTGAAGGGCGTGAGCTACACCACCTGCCCGGTCGGCGATGAAGCCTGGATGCTGCATGCCTCCTCCATCGACATCGATTCCGGCCGGCAGGAAGGCGTGGGCCGCGGCGTGCGGCTGAATTTCAAGGGCGTGCCCATTCTCTACACGCCGTATATCTCCTTCCCGGTGGGCGATGCGCGCAAAAGCGGCTTCCTGTTTCCGACGCTCGGCAACTCGACCAAGAGCGGCGTGCTCATCGGCGCGCCCTACTATTTCAATCTCGCACCGAATTACGACCTGACGCTCGCGCCGGGGCTGCAGTCCAAACGCGGCGTGGAAATGGGCGGTGAATTTCGCTATCTGACCGGCATCAGCCACGGCACGCTGGAGGGAAACTTTCTGCCCAGCGATTCGCTGGCGAACACCGACCGGCACTACGAGCACATCACCAGCATCACGGATTTTCGCGATAATTTGCGGCTGGATGTGAACGCGGCCAATGTCAGCGACAGCAACTACTTCGAGGATTTCGCACTCGGCTCCGAAGCCACCAGCGTGACCTACCTGGAGCGGCGCGCCGACTTGCTGTACAAAAATGCCGGCTGGCTGGTGCGCGCGCAGCTGCAGAATTTTCAGACCATCGACCGCGAGATTGCCGATCTGAATCGCCCGTATTCGCGCGTGCCGCGCGTTCGCGCCGCCGGTAGCTGGCCGCTGCTGGGACGCGACCTGACACTCGCCTTCGACGGGGAGGCGGTCAATTTCATCCGCGATGAAGGCACCTCCGGCCTGCGCGTGGATCTGGCACCGGAGTTGCGCTACTCCAAGCGCGGCGCGGGCTATTTCTTCGAACCCGCGGCCGGTTTTCGTTTCACGCAGTACGATTTGAAGGATCAGGCGCCCGGCAGCGCGCGATCTCCGACACGCGAACTGCCCTACTTCCGTCTCGACACCGGCCTCGTCTTCGAACGCGCCTCGGGCTCGCGCGGCCAGCGCACCCAGACCCTGGAGCCGCAGATTGCCTACACCTACGTGCCGTATCGCAACCAGGACGGACTGCCGGTGTTCGATACCGGCGTGCCGGATCTGAACCTGGTGGAATTGTTCCGCACCAATCGCTTCGTCGGCGCCGACCGGGTCGGGGACGCCAATCAATTGAGCATCGGCATGACCACGCGGCTGTTCGATCAGGCGACGGGCGCGCAGTATCTGGCGGCGACCCTGGGCCAGACGCGCTATTTCAAGCCGCCGCGCGTGACCCTGCCGGGCGAGACGCCGCCCAGCGGCAACTCCTCCGACATCGTCGGGCAGCTCATGCTGACGGCCTATAAGAACTGGAATCTGAACCTCGAATATCAGTGGGACCCGGGCGACTCGCAGACGCAAAAATCCGAGGTGGCGGTGCAATATCGGCCCGATCCGACCCGCGTGGTGAATGTGGGCTACCGGTTCCGGCGCGACCTGTTGGAACAATGGGATGCCTCCTTCGGATGGCCCATCGCCAAGAACTGGAGCGCGGTGGGCCGGATGGTCTATTCGACCCGGGACCGTCAGGCCATCGAGCAGGTGGCCGGGTTCGAATATCGAAGCTGCTGCTGGCGCATCCGCGTCGTCCAGCGCCGTTATGTCAGCAGCCGAACGGGCGAAAGGGACACCTCAATTGCATTACAATTGGAACTCACGGGCTTAAGTTCGGTCGGAGTGCCTGCGGACTCCTTCTTAGAGCGTACGATTCGCGGCTACTCCGGCCGCACCGTGCAACCGTAAAAGAGCCATACAGCGAGTCTTTAAAAGTAATGCGAAACATCAAGGCCGTGTGCCTGTCCCTTTTGAGCAGCGTTCTTCTGGCAGGTCTCGCGCAGGCGCAGACCCGCGACATCGGGGCGCACGGCGAACTGCTCGATCGCATCGCCGCGGTCGTCAACGATGGCGTTGTGCTGAAGAGCGATCTGGATTCGCAACTCGACTCGGTCACCAAGCGCCTCGAAGAGCAAAAGGTCGAACTGCCCTCGCAGAGCGTACTCAAGCAGCAGGTGCTGGAGCGCCTGGTGCTGCAGGAAATCCAGGCGCAGCGTGCCGCCAAGGTGGGCCTGACGATTCCGGACGAACAGCTCAACGGCGCGTTGCAGGAAATCGCCTCGCGCAACAAGATTCCCTTCGACAAGCTGCCCACAGCGCTCGAAGCACAAGGCATCGACTACAAGCAATACCGCGAATCCATGCGCAAGGAAATGGTGCTGAGCACGCTGCGACAGCGCGACGTCATCGCCCACATCAACGTCACGCCGCGCGAACTGGACCAGTACCTGGCGCGGCAGAACAACGCAGCGGCAAACGATGAGTTCAATGTCTCGCACATCCTGCTCTCGCTACCCACCGCCGCCACGCCGCAGCAGCTTACCGATATCAGCAAGAAGGCTGCCGACCTCGCCGCGCGCGCGCGCAAGGGCGAGGACTTCGGACAATTGGCGATCGCCAATTCGAATTCTCAGACCGCTCTGGACGGCGGCTCCCTCGGCTGGCGCAAAGGCGCGCAGATGCCGCAGTTCATTCTCGAACTGGTCACGCGGATGAAGCCCGGCGAAATCAGCGACCCGGTGCGCACACCCAGCGGCTTTCACCTGGTGAAGCTCAACGAGCGGCGCGGCGGCGAGGCGCAGGTCATCGTCAACCAGATCCACGTGCGTCACATCCTCATGAAACCCAATGAACTGGATGACGATGAGACCGTGCGTCAGAAGCTGGGCAAGTTGCGCGACCGCATCCAGAAAGGCGAGGATTTCTCCGGCATCGCCTCGACAACTTCCGAAGATCCGGGCTCGGCGCCGGATGGCGGCGACCTCGGCTGGTCCGGACCCGGCACCTTCGTTCCCGAGTTCGACAAAGCCATTGTCGACCTCAAGCCCAACGAAATCAGTGAACCCTTCAAGTCGCGCTATGGCTGGCACATCGTGCAGATGCTGGGAACGCGCACCTACGACAGTACCGATGACGTGCGCCGCCAGCGTGCCTTCGCCGCCATCCGCGAAAGCAAGGCGGACGAAGAAACCGAGTTGTGGTTGCGGCGAATGCGCGACGAAGCCTTCGTCGAAACCAAGATGTAGTGCGCACGTCGCGCATCGTCATCACCTCGGGTGAGCCTGCGGGCATCGGCCCCGACACCTGCGTCAGCCTTGCGCAGAGCGATTGGGAGTGCGACCTGGTCGTCGCCGCCGACGCGCACATGCTGGCGGCCACCGCTGCCGCCTTGAAACTGCCGCTGACCATCGAACCCTACGACGCCACGCGTCCGCCTGCTCCGCATCGCGCCGGCACTGTGCGAGTGCTGGACATTGCAACCGCCGCCAGCGTCGTGCCCGGCGTGCTCGACAGCCGCAATGCCGCGTATGTCATCGCCCTGCTGGACCGCGCCTGCGATGGTTGTCGCAACGGCGAGTTCGACGCCATGGTCACCGCGCCGGTCCAAAAGAGCGTGATCATGGATGCGGGTTTCGAATTCACCGGCCACACCGAATATCTGGCGCAGCGCTGCCGCGTCGCCTTGCCGGTGATGATGCTGGCCGGCGGCGGACTGCGCGTTGCGCTGGTCACCACCCATCTGCCGTTGGCGCAGGTTCCCGCTGCGATCACCGCGGAGCGCCTGACAGCCACCTTGCGCATCGTGCACAGCGAATTGGAACGGCTGTTTGGCATTGAATCGCCGCGACTGCTGCTGTTGGGTCTGAATCCGCATGCCGGTGAGTCCGGACATCTGGGCCGCGAAGAGATCGACATTATCGACCCCGTCGCAACGGCGCTGCGCGCTGACGGCATGCGCATCACCGGCCCGCTCCCGGCCGACACTGCTTTCGGGCCGCAGTACCTCGAACTCCACGACGTCGTGGTGGCGATGTATCACGATCAAGGGTTGCCGGTACTCAAGTACGCCTCCTTCGGTGAGGCAGTGAACATCACGCTCGGCCTGCCCATCGCTCGCGTCAGCGTCGACCACGGCACTGCACTCAGCCTGGCGCGCACCGGCAACGCCACCGACAGCAGTCTGCGCGCGGCACTGAACGTCGCCATCGACATGACGCAGTGATGCAGGTCCGCAAGCGCTTCGGCCAGCATTTCCTGCATGACCCGGGCGTGATCCGCCGCATCGTGGAGAGTATTGCGCCGCAGGGTGCGGATCGCGTGGTGGAAATCGGACCCGGCCGCGGCGCCCTCACCTGGCCCCTGCTGGAAAAGCTCGACGCGCTCGAGGTCATCGAGATCGACCGCGATCTGGCCGCCGCACTGCACACCGATCCACGCGGCGAGGGCAAGCTGCGGCTGCACGTGCACGACGCGCTGCGCATGGACTTCACCACGCTGCGCGGCGACGGCGCGCCTCTGCGCATCGTCGGCAACCTGCCCTACAACATCTCCACGCCGCTGATGTTCCATCTGCTGGAGCATCGCGCCGCCATCGCCGACATGCATTTCATGCTGCAGAAAGAAGTGGTCGACCGCATCGTCGCGGAGCCGGGTGGCAAGGATTATGGCCGGCTCGGCGTGATGCTGACGATTCACGCCAAGGCGACGCGGCTGTTCGATGTGGGCCGCGGCTCGTTCAAGCCGCCACCCAAAGTGACCTCCTCGGTGCTGCGGCTGCAACCCTCGATTGAACCTCGTTTCGAGGGCCTGAAATCACTCGGCGCCGGCGCCGATGCGGCGTTGAAGCGGGTCGTGTTGGCGGCGTTCACGCATCGTCGTAAGACTCTGCGCAACAGCCTGCACGGATTGGTGGATGAACAGGGATTCGTTGCCTGCGGCATCGACCCACAATGGCGCCCCGAAGTGCTGACGCCGGCGCAGTTCGTGCAGTTGGCGGGACACTACCTGATCAATAGTACGTCAGCGGTCGCGCCTTCCCTCTGAACACGCGATACGCAAAGACGTTGTAGGCGATGATGAAGGGCAGCACGAGGACGACGCCCACGAACACGATCCACAACGACTCGGTGGCGCTCGCCGCCTGCGCGGCCGTGATGCGATCCACCACCAGATACGGAAACAAGCTGTAACCCAGACCAATGGCGGCCAGCGAAAACATTCCCACGGTGCAGGCGAAGGGCAGCCAGGAACGCAGGTCCTGCGGATGCGGCAATTGCCTCAGGCTGCGCGCCATGACGAAAAACAATCCGATGGTGATGGCCGGAATCGGCGCAAGAATCAGCATATTGGGCAGCGAGAATCAGCGGTCGAAAATTCTTGCGCTCATCAGCGGCGTGCCGATGGAGATACCGAGAATTCCAAGTCCGGTCAACCACAAACTGCGTTGAGCCCACTGCATCGCGCGTTGTTGCAAGTCGCCATCGGTGCGCATCACCAGCCAGGTGGCGCCCTTGAGGGTGTAAGCGGAGACCACGCAGAGCGCGATCAGCGCGCTGAAGGCCACGGCACCCCAGCCGTGCGCGAATCCGAGCACGTACCAGCCCAGCATGTAGCCTTGCGCGGCGGAGGTGATCCAGGGGCCGGCAATGTTGCCCACGGTCAGCATGAATCCCGGCCAATTGGTGCCGAATTGAAAGCTCATGGTGACGCCGCTGACCACACCCAGAGCAAACGTCAGCGCAAACACCTTGATCCACAGCCGGTAGGCGGCGGCCCATTTCTCATCGCGGGTGTAGTTGAAGCGCGCCTTGAAGAACAGCAGAACCCAGGACAGCGCGATGGAGATGGTGGGGAAAAGGATGTGAAATGACATGTTGGCGGCGAACTGCGCGCGTGCCAACATCAACGGCGAGAAAGCATCCATCTTGAAAGCCTACCCATTAGGCTTGATTGACCCGTTAGAATGAACACTATGATATCCGATCCAGCACCGCGAATTCGAGTCGACGTTGAAACCGCCTATGTCGAGGAGCAATCCGATCCACAGGATGGGCGTTTTGTCTTCTCCTACACCATCACCATTCGCAACGAGGGCCCCACACCGGCGCGCTTGCTGACGCGGCATTGGATCATCACGGATGCCAACGGCAAGGTGCAGGAAGTGCGCGGCGACGGCGTGGTCGGCGAGCAGCCGTATCTGAAGCCCGGCCAGGGTTTTCGCTACTCCAGCGGCGCCGTCATCGAAACGCCGGTGGGTTCCATGCAGGGCAGCTATCAGATGGTGGACGACGACGGCGCGCAATTCGACGCGCCGATCGCACCGTTTCGACTGGCCATTCCCGGCGTGCTGCACTGAGCGCCGGCGCGCCGATCCGCAATTTAGTAAAGTACGCATCGTGGCGCTGTACGCAATCGGGGACGTTCAAGGATGCAACCTCGAGCTCGGCGCGCTGCTGCAGACGATTCGCTTCAACGCTGATCGCGATCAGATCTGGTTCGTCGGCGACCTCGTGAATCGCGGCCCGGATTCCCTGGGCGTGCTGCGGCGAGTGCGCGATCTGCGCGACAACGCGGTCACCGTGCTCGGCAATCATGACCTGCATCTGCTGGCGCGCGCCTTCGGCGCCGCTGGCGCGCGCAAGAGCGATACCCTGGAGCCTGTGTTCGACGCGCCCGATCGCGATGCGCTGCTGCAATGGCTGGTGGAATGCCCGTTACTGCATGAGGACCGCGAGCACAAGCTGGCGCTGCTGCATGCCGGCCTGCCGCCGCAATGGAGCATGGCCATCGCGCGCGACTGTGCGCAGGAGGCGCAACGCGCTCTGCGGCGCGACCCGGCGCGCTTCGTCTCGACGATGTACGGCGATCAGCCGCGGATCTGGGACGACACGCTGGCCGGCGCCGACAAACTGCGCTTCATCACCAATTGCTTCACGCGCATGCGCTACGTGCGCGCCGATGGGAGCATGGATCTGAAAGAGAAGGACGCGCCGGCGGCAACCAACCCCGACAAGCTTCAGCCCTGGTTCCAAAGCGAGTCGGCACGCTGGCGCGGCACGCGCATCATCTTCGGACATTGGTCGACGCTGGGCTTCTTTCGCGACGGCAACGTCACCTGTCTGGACACGGGCTGCGCCTGGGGCAACACACTGACCGCGCTGCGCATCGACGTACCCGATGCCGAGCCGCTGTCAGTTACTTGCGCACAGCGGGCGCGGGTACCTGCAACGACACTGACTTCAACACCTCGCCACTGACCCGGTAGCTACCGCTGGATTGCTGATACGGCACGCAGGTGATGTCCTGCTGCAGGTTGCGCACCACTAATTTCGGAATTACCTGGCGCACGAATTCTTCCACCAGTTCACAATCGCCGATGGTCAGGTTCCTAAACGCATCCTGTCGGAAGTTGAACGGCACGTAGCGCGCATCGAAGGACTTGTCTGCATCGGCCTGCTGGGCGGGCGCGGAAAACTCGATGCTCAGGCCCGGGTTGATGCCCACCAGGCTGATTCGGCCGATCTCACATCCCGTCGTACGCAGCCGCATATCGGTGCGAACGCCCATATCCAGCAGCAGCGCGCGCACCTTGTCGCGCAATCCATCGCAAGAATAGCGCGAGGTGCGCCCGAAATAGTGAAATTCGATCTTGGTCTGCTTCCATACCGCCGGCACCGTCGCCGCGGACGCAGGTTGGGTATCAGCGCCCAGCGCGGGCAACCCCAGCATCACGGGAACCAACAGCGCTGCCATCGCAAACCTGGGAATGTTCATAAGCCGCCCCTCCTGCCAATAAGACCATGCCGCACGCGGCGAAGTTTCATGCCGCCGCTATAATGGCGGGATGAATGACCACTTTTCACTGCAGGCTGCGCAACGCCTCGACGCCGCTGACGAACTGGCCGGGTTTGCATCGGCCTTCCACCATCCGCATCGGCCCGACGGCACCCGCTACACCTATCTGTGCGGTCATTCGCTCGGGCTGCAACCCCGCACTGCCGCCGGCTATATTCAACAGGAACTGGACGACTGGGCCCGCGGCGGGGTACGCGGCCATGAAGAGGCCCGCCGGCCGTGGATTCCGTACCACCACCTCACCGCGGCAACGCTGGCGGATCTCGTCGGGGCGGACCCGGACGAAGTCGTGGCGATGAATTCACTCACCGTCAATCTGCACCTGATGATGACGAGTTTCTTCCGTCCCACGGGTGTACGCAACAAAGTATTGATGGAGGCATCCGCCTTCGGCTCGGATCGCTATGCGGTGGGTTCGCAGTTACGCCTGCACGGACTGAACGAAACCGAACATCTGATCGAAATGGCGCCGCGCGATGACGAGCGCTGCCTGCGGACCGCCGATATTCTCGAGCGCATCGAACGCGAAGCGTCACGATTGTCGCTGGTGCTGTTGCCCGGCGTGCAATATCTCACCGGCCAGAGCTTCGAGCTCGAAGCCATCATTGCGGCGGCCCGGCGCGCCGGCGCGGCCGTCGGCATCGACCTTGCGCATGCCGTCGGCAACACGCTGCTGTGCATGCATGACTGGAATGCGGACTTCGCCGTCTGGTGCAGTTACAAATACCTGAACGCAGGACCCGGCGCGACCGGTGGATGCTTCGTGCACGCGCGCCATGCGCGCAGTTTCGATTTGCCGCGCCTCGCCGGTTGGTGGGGACATGACGAAGCGACACGTTTCGAGATGGGACCGCAGTTCCGACCCATCGCCGGCGCGAATGGTTGGCAGCTCAGCAATCCGCCCATCCTGGCCACCGCCCCGCTGCTCGCCTCACTGGAGTTGTTCAAGAGCGCCGGCATCGCGAATCTGCGGCGCAAGTCCATTGCACTGACCGGCTATCTCGAAGAGCTGCTCCAGGCGCGCCTGGCGCACGCGATTCGCATCATCACGCCGACGCAGGCCGACCAGCGCGGCTGCCAGCTCAGCCTGCGCGTGCTCGGATCGCCGGCCGATGCCAGGCGTTGCTTCACGCAACTGAACGCCGCCGGCGTGCTGGCCGACTGGCGCGAGCCTGACATCATCCGGCTCGCACCGATCCCGCTGTACAACTCCTACACGGATTGCCTGACAGCCGTGCAAGCGTTGAGCATGGCGCTCGCGGCATGAGCCTGCCATGCGAGCCGGTGAACATCGCTGGCGCAGGCCCCGCCGGTGCGTTGCTTGCCATTTTCCTGCGCCGACGAGGTTTCCCGGTGACGCTGTACGAGAGGCGCGCAGACCCGCGCAACCGGCCCTTCGAATCCGGGCGATCGATCAATCTGGCGATGACGATGCGCGGCATCCATGCGCTCAAGGTTGCCGGCGTGTATGCACGGATCAGCGCCTCGCTCATCCCGATGCGCGGTCGCATGATTCACGAGGTGAACGGTCAGACCTCATTGCAGCCCTATGGTCAGAAGCCCGAGGAGATCATCTACTCCATTTCGCGCAATCTGCTCAACGAAATCCTGATCGAAACAGCGGTGGGCGACGGCGCTGAACTGCACTTCGAGCAGGAGGTGCAGGACATCGACATGGCCGCGCGTACCCTCCGCGTCCGCCATGCCACATCGGAACAGGTTGAGTCGATTCCGGTGGGCCGGCTGATCGCGGCCGATGGTGCGGGATCGGCGGTTCGCACGCAGTTGCACCAACGTGGCGCGCTGCAGTCCCACACCGATTTCCTGGAACACGCCTACAAGGAACTGGGGATCCCCGCCGGCGACTACGAGCGGCATCTGATGGAGCGCGAGGCGCTGCATATCTGGCCGCGTGGCGACTTCATGCTGATCGCCCTCCCCAATCCGGACGGCAGCTTCACCGCCACGCTGTTCCTGCAGCGGCAGCGATTCGACTCTCTGCGCGAGCCGGACAAGATCGAACAATTCCTGCAAGAGTCCTTTCCCGACGCAGCCGCGCTCATGCCGGCGCGCATCCGGGAGTTTCTGCAGCATCCCACCGGACTGCTCGGCACGGTATACACGCAGCCCTGGCATGTCGGGGACTCGGTGCTCCTGCTCGGCGATGCCGCGCACGCCATCGTGCCGTTTCACGGCCAAGGCATGAACTGCTGTTTTGAAGACTGCGTGGAGTTCGATGCGTTGCTCGACCGCCATGAATCCTGGGAGGGGCTGTTCGACGACTTCGAGCGCCTGCGCAAGCCCAATACCGACGCCATTGCAACCATGGCCCTGGAGAATTACCTGGAAATGCGCGAGCGCGTGGTCGACGCGCGCTATCAGCTGCAGAAACTGCTGTCATTGGAGCTGGAAAAGCGTCACCCACGACGCTTCGTTCCGCGCTACTCGATGGTGAGTTTTCATCCTGAAATCGGCTATGCGACCGCCGAGGCACGCGGCCGGGTGCAGCAACAGATTCTGGATGATCTGACGCGGCACGCCGCCAGCCTTGCACAGATCGACTACGAGCGCGCGGCCGCCGCGATCAACGCGAGTTTAAGTCCGCTCTAGAGTGATGAAGCTGAACGGGTACGCATGACGCTCGTCAGCGGCGTGATACTCGAGTGCTGCCTGCCGGAATTGCGGCCCGCGCCAGCCGCGAAAAAACGCATCGCCGCCGACGATCTGGGTGTGCACCAACGTCAGGTGAATACGGTGCGCATGCGGCAGCGTCTGCGCATAGATCTCGCTGCCGCCGATGACCATCAACAGCGGCGCAGCGGCGCACCGTTCCAACGCGTCCGGCAGATTGACCACCACGCTCGCATCCGCCGGCGCAAACTGCGCCGACCGGCTCATGACGAGATTCGAGCGCCCCGGCAACGCCTTGCCGATCGACTCATAGGTCTTGCGGCCCATGAGGATCGGGTGCCTCATCGTGATGCGTTTGAAGCGCTTCAAGTCCTCAGGCAGCCGCCACGGCAGTGCATTGCCCACGCCGATGACATCGTTGTCTGATACAGCGACGACGAGTTCAATGCGGGGTGTGAGCGCAGGTGCAGTGGGCATGTGCGCCTTATACCCTTGTTTACACCGTCACTGCCAGCGAAAGGTTTCCCTTGCGCCGGCAGTGGCGGCGGGATTGCTCAGTCGCGGTGGCGTTTAGAGGCGCGAGGCGAGTTTTGTTTCGCCCGTGACGACCCGGACGATCGCTAATCGAATTTATATGACGGCACTTCGCCGCAGACATTGACGCGCGCCGCAAATCCCTCGGCGCATGCAGCAGCGGGGACGTTCCAGGTGTTGGAAGTGGTTGAATTCCATACCGGAGGCGATTTATCGTGCTGCACTAGCGTGCGCGGCAGACTGTCATCACGAATGTGGG
This sequence comes from Pseudomonadota bacterium, assembly GCA_031394735.1. GTDB lineage: Bacteria > Pseudomonadota > Gammaproteobacteria > Steroidobacterales > Steroidobacteraceae > TMP-86. The sequence goes on from JANMXI010000276.1 coordinate 12,100, forward strand.
AGAGAGTGTATGTGGAATAGACGAATCCTGGTCGTTGCCATCGCGCTGGCGGCGACTTCGCCGGCATGGGCAGCGCCATCGGACGCCGACAGTCGCCTGAAGGCTCTCTACGATGGCGAGTGGACGTGGCGGGTCAAGGAATTCGGCAATCCCGACGACGACATGACATCGCGCGCCGACTATCTGCCCCGCGTCGATCCGGCAACCCAGAAGCAGCGTCTGGTGTATTGGACCAAGACCCTGGCGGCCTTGAACACCATTCCGGTCGCGCAACTGTCGCCGGAGGAAAAAATAAACGAAGGCGTCTTCAGGGCGGTACTCGAAGCGTTCGTCGTTCAACAGACCTACCGCGACTATGAAGCGCCATTCGCCAGTGGCAACTCCTTCTGGGCCTCGATTGCGCCTCGCAGTGGACTGGGCAGCGCGGCGGAGTACCGCGCCTTCCTGGGCCGCATGCGCAACATCCCGCGCTATTTCGATGAGCAGGTCATCAATATGCGGGCCGGACTGAAGCGCGGCTTCACGCCTCCACGCGTGTCGATTCAAGGTCGTGACACCTCGATCAGTGGATTCGCCGTGGCGGACGTGCAAAAGAATCCGTTCTTCCTGCCGTTTCTCCAGATGCCGCCGGGCGTGTCGTCAGCCGAAGCCGAGGCTCTGCGCGCGGAAGCGAGGACCGTGCTCACCGAGTCGGTCATTCCGGCGTACGTGAAACTGCTGCCGTTCATCCGTGACGAGTACATTCCGAAATCTCGAACGGCGTTGGCGGCCGAGGCGCTTCCCAACGGCAAGGACTACTATCAGGCAAAGATCCGCGAGTTCACGACACTCGATTTGACGCCGGAGCAGATCCACGCCATCGGCCTGACGGAAGTCGCCAGAATCGATGCGCAGATGCAGGCGACGATGAAGAAATCGGGATGGACCGGCGACTTCGCCGGCTTTCTCAAATTCCTGAAGACCGACCCGCAGTTCTACGCCAAGACCCCGTATGAGTTGATCGCCAGATCCACCTACATCGCGAACAAGGTCAACGGACAGCTCAAGTACACCATCGGACATCTACCGCGCTACCGCTTCACGATCCTGCCGACACCGGCGACGGTCGCGCCTTTTGGTACCGGCGGCAACGGCGGCCTGGAAAGCTGCGTCATGAATACCTACAACCTTCCCGCTCGCCCGCTCTACACGCTGGCGGCGCTGACCGCACACGAATGCTCGCCCGGACATGCGTTCCAGGCAGCGCTCGCGCTCGAAGGGCCCAACCGGCCGGAGCTGCGCAAGAACACGTATTTCTCCGGCTACGGCGAAGGCTGGGGGTTGTATACCGAATGGCTCGGCATCGGCATGGGCCTGTACGAGACGCCCTATGACGAGTTCGGACGCGAGACCTACGAGATGTGGCGGGCCGCCCGCCTCGTCGTCGACACCGGCGTCCACCATAGGGGTTGGAGCCGACAGCAGGCGATCGATTTCCTGGCAAGCCACACGGCGCTCTCCGACTTCGAAGTCGCCTCGGAGGTTGACCGCTACATCAGCTGGCCAGGGCAGGCGTTGGCGTACAAGCTGGGCGAGATGACGATACGGCGCAAGCGTGCGGAAGGCGAAGCGAAACTCGGCGCGGCCTTTGACCAGCGCTGGTTCCATGACGTCATCTTAGGGTTGGGTGCGGTACCGCTGCCGGTTCTGGAACGGGCCATCGATGAGTGGGTGGCGGCGGGTGGACACGATCCGAATGCGGGCGGCACGCAGTAGCCGGCCAAGCGGCCGCGAATGCTGCCGGCTCAATCGCCAGACGCACCGCGAACGCGAAACCACCCGGTGAGCGCCATGCGCACGCGTTTCGCGGGGAGCACCTCATGCACCCTGCCCTCGGTGAGAAAGCACGCGAGCCTTCCACCACGCGGTTCAATGTCTGCAATGGCGCGCTCCGCCTCATACAAACGCAATTCACCCCCCGCTTGCGCGTCCCATTCCAGATTCAGATACAGCGCAAACGACAGCCGTCGTTGATGCGTGCCTTCGGGCTGATCGACATGCCGTGCATACGCGGCGCCGGGTGGGAAACTCGCGTAGTGAATCTCCACATCCAGCAGTCCCAGCAGCAGATTGCGATTCAATTCCAGACGCAGCTGTTGCAGCAGCGCGAGCGCTTCACGCTCGGCCGGATACAACGGCTCCTGCGGCCAACAGGTGAAGTCGCCGCGAATGTCCTCGCGACGCTGTCGCGTGCGCGCCGAGCCGATCGCCGCGGGCTTGAACTCGCCGCGAATCGACCGCAGGTCGGCGCAGGTCCGCAGCCGCACCACGGTCTTGTGCGGCACGAAGTCGTCAAGCACACCGAAGCCTTGATCGCGAATAGCGGCGACCAGCCGCTCGGCCGGCGTGGCGACGGGCGCCTCCGGCGTCGGTACGTCAGCGTCGGGTGTTTCGTCGCGGGGGTCTGACATCTTTCTTGGCCTTGCGCGAACGCTGGGGGGGCCGCTTGCGCGTGGACTTTGCGGCGCGCTTGACCTTGCGGCGCGCAGGCGCAGGCGCAGGCTTGGGTTCCAGCATCGAGCCGCGGCAGCCGGCCGCACCGCATCGGCAGGCAAACACTTCATCCACATCCGCCTCATCGTCGGCATCGCGCTGAATGGAGTAGTCGTACGCGAGTTCCTCACCCGGCTGGATGGTCTTGATCGCGCTGATATAGACGCGCCGCTTCACAGTGGCGCTTTCGCAGTTCGGATCGCAGCCGTGATTGATGAAGCGCGCCTCATTGCCCTCCACGCCACCGTCGATCACCGTTCGCTTGTCCACCGTGAACAGGAAGGTGTGGTTGTCGTTCGGATCCTTGTCCTCATAGCGGGTATCGGCAACCGGATGGCTGATGCGCTCACCGGTGTACTCGATGACGCGTGTGCCCTTGCGGATCGTGCGCAGCGCAAACACGCCGTAGCCGTGGATGGGAGAATGCCGCACTTCATACAAGGGGCCGCGAATCGATTTCTTCATGCATTTCCTAGCAGGTCAGGGAAGGTCTAAACGGCAACCGGAGCTTTGATGGCGCTGTCGCTTTCATAGCCGACGATCTCGATGTCGTCGAAACGGTAGTCAAACAGCGTGGCTGGGCGGCGCTTGAAGACGACGCGTGGCAACGGACGAGGCGTGCGTTGCAATTGCAGATCCGCCTGCTCGAGATGATTCAGATACAGATGGCAGTCTCCGCCCGTCCAGACGAAGTCACCCGGCTGCAGGTCGCATTGCTGCGCCAGCATCAGTGTCAACAGCGCGTAAGAGGCAATGTTGAACGGCACGCCCAGAAACACATCGGCGCTGCGCTGATAGAGCTGGCAGGACAGACGGCCATCGGCGACATAGAACTGAAACAGCGCGTGGCAGGGCATCAACGCCATCTTCTCCAGTTCGCCCACGTTCCAGGCGCTGACGATGATGCGCCGCGAGTCCGGCGTCTTGCGCAGCTGGGAGAGAACCTGTGTGATCTGATCGATGTGCCGCCCGTCGGCCGTCGGCCAGCTGCGCCATTGCCGGCCGTACACCGGCCCTAGATTGCCATCCGCGTCGGCCCATTCGTCCCAGATGCTGACGCCGTTGTCGCGCAGATACTGCACGTTGGTATCGCCGGTCAGAAACCACAGCAGCTCGTGAATGATGGAGCGCAGATGCAGTTTCTTGGTGGTGACCATCGGAAACCCGGCATTCAGGTCGAAGCGCATCTGATGGCCGAAAACACTGAGCGTGCCCGTGCCGGTGCGGTCGCTCTTGCGCGTACCTTGGTCACGCACCTGCCGCAGAAGATCCAGATATTGCCGCATGCCCTTTTGCCGCTTACCGTCAGGGCGCCGGGACGGCCGGCGATTGATTGCCGCTGGCGCCACCGCGCGCATACGCGTAGAGCATCAAGCCGGCGCCGAAGAAGATCATCGGCGTGGTGAGCAGCATGCCCATGGTGAGCCAGTTGCCGGCCAGGTAACCGATGTTGGCATCGGGCAGCCGCACCCATTCGACGGTGAAGCGGGCGAAGCCGTACACCATCATGAACAGACCGGAGGGAGCCCAACGCGGTCGCGGTTTGTCGGTGAACCACAGCAGAATCAACAACAGCACAACCCCTTCAAGCAACGCTTCGTAAAGCTGCGAGGGGTGTCGCGCGATGATCTGGCCACCGGCATCCGGCACGCCGAAAGCCCACGGCACATCCGTGGGTTTGCCCCACAGTTCGTTGTTGATGAAATTCCCGAGCCTTCCGGCGAGCAGGCCGATGCCGGGCAGCGGGGCAAGAAAGTCGAAGACGTCGATGACGACCTTCTTCTTCACGCGTGCGAACACGATGGCCGCCACGATCACGCCGAGCAGGCCGCCGTGGAACGACATGCCGCCGTCCCAGATGTGAAAGACATTGCGCCAGTCCTCGGCGATGACGTCGCGCCCATAAAAGAGGCACCAGCCGATGCGACCACCGGCGATCACGCCGATGGCGGCATAGAAGATGAGGTCATCCACATCCAGCATCGACCAGGTCGAGCCGGGACGCCGTGCGCGCGAGCGCGCCACCCACCACCCGCCGACGAAGCCAATGAGGTACATGATGCCGTACCAATGCACCCGCAAGGGTCCGAACCCGAAGAAGGGCCCGATGGAAACGGCGATGGGGTCGATATGCGGATACAGCAGCATGCGGTCAAACCAGTGCGTCGGTCACTCGGCAATAAAAGGCTTTCAAATAGCGGGTTTCGGCGATCGCCGGATGCACCGGATGATCCGCCGCCTGTCCGCCCTGCTCCAGAATCTGCAAGGACTTGCCCGCCGCGCGAGCGGCCTTCGCAATCGCCGCCTGAAATTCATCCGCGCTGACGTGATAGGAGCAGGAACAGGCCACTAGTATGCCTCCCTCGCCCAGCAGCCGCATGGCCAGTTGATTGATACGCTTATAAGCGCCGAGCGCCGTCGGGATATCTTTCTTGCGCTTGGCGAACGCCGGCGGGTCGACCACGATGACATCGAAGCGCGCCCCTTCCTTCGCCAGCGCCTCCAAGGTGTCAAAGGCATCGCCGGCGCGCAGTTCGAGTGTGACGCCGTTGAGGTCGGCATTGCGCTGCGCTGCCTGCAAGGCCGGCGCCGAAGAATCCACGCACACCACTCGCGCGGCGCCGTTGGCGGCGGCACGCACGCCCCAGGCACCGGCATAGCTGAACACATCGAGTACGCGCGAACCCTTGCGAATGTAGCGCGTCAGCAGGCGGCGATTGGCCGCCTGATCGAAGAACCAACCGGTCTTCTGACCTTCGGCCAGCGACACCTCGAATTTCATGTCCTCTTCGAGCACCTCCGCGGGCCCGGTCAGCTCGCCGCGAATCCATTGCACCTCCACCGGCAAGCCTTCCATGGCGCGCAGGCTGCCGTCGTTCTTCAGCAGCACGCTGCGCGGTTTGACCACCTGATCGATGGCCTCGAGGATCAGTGTCTGCAGACGCTGCATGCCCGCCGTGGCGATCTGCACCACGCAGGTGTCGCCGAAGCGGTCGATAACGAGGCCGGGCAGGCCATCGGATTCGCCGTAGACCCAGCGATAATGCGGAGCCGTGTACAGCCGTTCGCGCAAGCTCAATGCGAGCCGCAGCCGCGACGCGAACCAGGCAGTGCTGGGCAGCTGCCAGGTCTGCAGCAGCCGCGCGCAGATCAGGGACTGCGGGTTCACGTAGGCAAGACCGAGCGCCTTGTCGTTGTGCGCCACGACCCGAGCCAGATCGCCGGCGCCGAACTTGATCAGCGGTGTCTGTGCGATGTCGACCTCATTGCTGAACACCCACAGGTGACCGGCTTGGAGGCGCCGGTCTTCATTGCGTTTCAGGCGCAGGGCGGGCAGATCGGCAGGTGCAGTGAACTCAGTCATACGGTGGACTTCAGCTATAGTGGCGCGGCATTCTATCTGAAGTTAAGGTTTGATCGATGCAGCCTGATCCATCCGCGCCGGCGCGCAACCGCTTGAGCCTGGAAACCAGCCCGTACCTGAAGCAACACGCGGACAATCCGGTGCGCTGGCATCCCTGGGGCGAAGAGGCGCTCGCCGCCGCTCAGGCTGCGGATAAGCCGATTTTGCTCTCCATCGGCTATTCGGCCTGTCATTGGTGCCATGTGATGGCCCATGAATCCTTTGAAAATCCTGCCATCGCGCAGGTCATGAACGATCTGTTCATCAACATCAAAGTCGACCGCGAGGAGCGCCCCGATCTGGACAAGATCTACCAGATCGCACAGCAGATGATCACGCAACGCTCCGGTGGCTGGCCGCTGACGATGTTCTTGAATCCCGAAGATCAGTCGCCGTTTTTCGGCGGAACCTATTTTCCCGATGTGGCGCGCCACGGCATGCCGGCGTTTCCCGACTTGCTGCGTCGGGTGGCGGAGTACTTCCGCGCCAATCGTGAGCAGATCCGCGCTCAGAAGAGCCAGATCGAGGCGGCTTTCGCGCAATTGACGCCGCCGGCGGACGGCCGCGTGGTCCTGGACGACACGCCGCTGCAAGGTTTGCGTGAAGCGCTGGCGCAAAGTTTTGACCCGACCTGGGGTGGCTTCGGCCGGGCGCCCAAATTCCCCCATCCGGGCAGCATCGAGCAGTGCTTGCGATCCTGGCATCGCAGCAGCGCGAGTCTTACACCTGATCTGCAGGCGCTGTACATGGCGTCATTGACACTGACGCGTATGGCCGAGGGCGGCCTCTACGATCAATTGGCGGGCGGCTTCAGCCGCTACAGCGTGGATGATCAGTGGATGATTCCGCATTTCGAAAAAATGCTCTACGACAACGGGCCGTTGCTGGCGAACTTCGCGCAGGCGTCGCTTGCCACCGGCGAAGCATTGTTTACACGCATTGCCATGGAAACCGCCGACTGGATTCTGCGCGACATGCGCGCGCCGGAGGGCGGCTTCTACAGCGCGCTGGACGCCGACTCGGAAGGCCATGAAGGCACCTTCTACGTCTGGGATGCGCAGGCGGTCAAAGCGCTGCTGGGCAGCGCCACGTATCCGTTGTTCGCGCGTCGCTTCGGTCTGGATCTGGCGCCCAACTTCGAGCAGGCCTGGCATCTGCGCATCTGCCAGCCACTTGACCCACTCGCTACCGAATTTCAATTAAGCCTGGAAGAGGCAACCCGCTCCCTCGACGGCGCGCGACAGACGCTGCTGCGAGCGCGAGAACGGCGCGTGCGCCCAGGTCGCGATGACAAAATCCTCACCGCCTGGAACGGCCTGACGATCAAGGGCCTGGCGGTTGCGGCACGCGCGCTGCAGCGGCCGACGTTGGCGGAGGCTGCGACGGAGGCTGTCGATTTCATCCGCACCCACCTGTGGCGGGACGGCCGGCTGCTGGCCGCGTACACCGACGGCCGCGCTCGCTTCAATGCGTATCTGGACGACTACGCATTTCTCGCCGATGCCCTGCTGGAACTGCTGCAGGTTCGCTGGCGCAGCGAAGACCTGCGGTTTCTGATCCACTTGCTGGAGGTGATGCTGGCGCAATTCGAGGACGCCGACCAGCACGGATTCTTTTTCACCTCGGCCGACCATGAACCGCTTCTTCATCGCAGCAAGTCCTTCGCAGACGATGCCATGGCGTCCGGCAATGGCGTGGCGGCATCGGTCCTATGCAAAGCGGGCTATCTGCTCGGCGAGCTTCGCTATGTGGATGCCGCCGAGCGCACGCTCATGGCGGCATGGCCGGCGCTGCAGCGCTATCCGCAGGGCCATGTCAGCCTGATCTCCGCGTTGGAGGATTTCCTGCACTCGAATCAGATCGTGATCATTCGCGGTGAGGCGCCGGAGGCGCAGCGCTGGGCGCAGCAATTGTCACGCGTGTATGCGCCGCGCCGGCTGCTGTTCGCCATCCCTGCCGACGCGCCCCACCTGCCGCCGGCACTTGCGAGCAAGCGCGCCGGCGAGACCACCACGGCTTACATTTGCACCGGGATGACCTGCTCAGCGCCGCTCAACGAGCTGAACGAAGTGGCGCGAGCGCTACAGCAATCCGCGACTTAAGGTCCCCGTGCTCGTGCGCAGAAAACAGCGGCGCAGCAGCCCAGTCCAGCGCCCACGGCTGCGCCGTTCGGGTGGCCGCCGACTCGTCGGCATAGCGTGGAAACGCGTGCGCATGCAACGCCGGTTCGAGGTTGCCGAACATCGCATAGTTGATGCGCAGTGCACCCGTCACCGCGAGCAGAGCATCGCCGAGCGCCGCCAGATCGCGCAGAAAAACGGCGCGTGCCGGTTCCTGCAACTCGTTCAAATGGCCGACCACGGGATCCGGCAATAACAGACAGTAGCCGCGCAACACCTGCCGCTCCGCCATCACCACCCAACCCGACTCCACGGCTGCCACGCAGGACGCAAGCCGCCCCTCGCGACAGTGACTCACCAGTGCATGGATGGCGGTCGCGGCGCTCATGGCGCGCTCAGCGCCCGCAACGAGTTGTTCAGTCGCGCAACCATCGGCCCCGGTCCAACGCGAGTACCTGCGGCCTGGGGAAGAAATTGAACTCGGTCGCGCTGCACCAGGTGTAGGCGCCCATGATGCTGCCCACCACCAGATCACCGGCCTGCAACATCGGCAGGTCGATGTGATCGTCGATCACGTCGATGCTGTCGCAGGTGGGTCCGGCGAGAACCGATGGATACAGCGGGCCTGGCTCCACCAGTGCGGTGATGGGATATTTGACGTGATCGAACAACTGGCCGTTGAAGCAGCCGTACAGTCCATCGTCGAGGTAGTACCACCAGCGGCCGTCGCGCTGCGCGCGCCCCATCACCGAAGTCACGTCGATCGCCGCAGGGGCGACGATGAAGCGACCGGGCTCGGCGATGATGCGCACGCTGCGCGGCCAGGCGGCGAGCGCCGCACGAATGGGCGCGCAGAAGGCGTCGATGTCCACCGGCGCGGCGCCGTAGTTGACCGGAAAGCCGCCGCCGATATCGAGTACGGACAGTTCGAATCCATGCGCGCTGGCGACGGGGAGCAGCCCGCGGCACACATCGATGGCCTGCACCTGCATCGCGGAGTCCAGCGCCTGCGAGCCGACGTGAAAGGACAGGCCCTCGACGTTGAGTTCCAGGCGAGCGGCCAATTCGAGCAACTCGCCCACCGCCGCAGGGTCGCAGCCGAACTTGCGCGACAGATCGCAGAGCGCGTCGGGACTGCGAAACGACACCCGGATCAGCAGCGCACAGCGGTTGCGATAGCGCACGAACTTGCGCAGTTCATCCGCATTGTCGACGACGAACAGCCGCACACCGAAGCTGAGTGCATTGCGGATGTCGATGTCGCGCTTGATCGGATGCGTGTGAATGCAGCGCTGCGCGGAGATGCCGAGCCGCCGCACCAGGTCGACTTCGCCGGTGGTGGCCAGATCGAAGCTGGCGTCGAGGTCGCGCAGCGTCGCGACCACGCACCGGTGCGGCAATGGTTTCAACGCATAGTGCAGCTCGACGCCCGGCAACGCCGCGCTCAACGCCGCGTATTGCTCTCGTACCCGCTGCACATCGATGATGAACAGCGGCGAGCCGAAGCGTTCGGCCAACGAGCGTACAGCGTCAGGTGAAAACGGATCCTGCCCGGCGGGCAGCAGGCGCTCAGAAGAGTCCGAGAGCGTCGCGGTCGGCTCAGGCAGCACTGATTTCCAACGCCTCCCCACCCGCGCCACAGGCGCGTCGCAAACGATCGCGGATGGCTGCCCAACGCTCCTCGTCCGGCACCTCCTGGACCAGAATCTTGGCGCAACCGGCGCGATCCAGCGTGCGCAGATGGTTGTACAAATTGTGCGCGTAGGTGTCGGCTTTCTTTCCGGCATTGATCCAGGTCATGTTGCGCTGGGTCTGCAGCGGCGGACGCAGTGCGAGCACCGCCACCTTTTCGCGTCGCGCGGTGATCTCGCCGGCTCGCCGCTCCAGTTCTTCGATGGGCACGATCTCGAGCGGTGTCAGCGGCGCGTAATGCAAGGTGCGATCGCCGGGCACGCGCGGTGTCTCCGAGTCCGCAGTCTCAGCTCCATCGCCGCGGACGCCGACGGGACCGACCACCTGCTCCAACTGCGAGCGGGTGATGAAGCCCGGGCGCAGCAGGCGCGGTTCGTTGTTGAGGCAGGAAACGATGGTGGACTCGAGGCCGATGAGCGACTCACCGCCATCGAGGATCATCTCCAGCGCATCACCGAATTCTTCCTTGACGTGTTCCGGACGTGTCGGACTGAGGCGTCCGTAGCGATTCGCAGACGGCGCGGCGATGCCGCCGCCGAACGCGGTCAACAGCTGCTGCGCCATTGGGTGCGAGGGCACGCGGATGCCAATGCTGGTCTGCCCGCCGGTGACGATGTCGTTGACGTTCTCCGCTTTGGGCAGGATCAAGGTCAACGGACCGGGCCAGAACGCATCGGCCAGCAACTGGGCCAACGGCGGCATCTCGCTGACCCAGCGGTGCAGATAGCGCGGGTTGTCCAGATGCACGATCACCGGGTGATCGGGCGGACGGCCTTTGAGGTTGAAAATCTTGACCACCGCGGCCGGGTCCGAAGCATTCGCGCCCAGACCGTAGACGGTCTCGGTGGGGAATGCGACGAGATTGCCGGCGCGCAAAGTCTCGACGGCTTCTTCAATCAATGTCTGGGGGGCTCTTACCACGGGCGACATCATAACAAGACTCGCGCGCCCCTACCGCTGCAGCTTGAAGCGATAGCGAACGCTGAGTTGAATCTGTGTCTCGTTGAGCACTTCGGGCATGCCGAGCATTGCGCGTGGCGGATACCGGCTTTGCACCTGTTGCCATTCTCCGACAGCTTGCCAATGCGCGTCGAAGTCGTGCAACAGCGCCAATGCCAGTGCATTGCCCGTGTCATCGGCCGGAGGACCGTAGAATCCTGAATGCTGACGTGTCGAAAAATGATCGTATCGAAGTGTCAGCCGTTCGCGACCGACCTGAGCGCTCCCCAGCGCGAACCAGGCGCGGAAGCTCTGTGCGAATTGATACTCCGGCTCGCTGTCGCCGCCGACGTAGGTGCGGCCTTGCATTTTTTGCACGATCAGGGTCCAGCGATCGTCCGGTTCCCAACGTGCGCCAAGGCTGGTGAATTGGGTGCGCCACGCGATGTCATCGGTGTTGGTCGCGCCCGGATCGGCGCGGTTGTCATAGCGCAGCGCGCGCAACTCGAATTGCTCGTGGTGCCGCCAGGCAAGGCCCGCGTAATACCCCGCCCGGCCGTCCATCTCGCGGTAATACGCTTCCGGCGGTCGTCCCAATCCACCCGCCAGCGTGGATTGCCGATCACCGCTCGCCCAGCCGCGACTGGCGATGAGGACGCCCGCCGGGTCGTTCCAGCCGAACACGCCGGCAGTGAAAGAAACCTCGCCGTAATAGCCGCGGCTTGCGCCCAGCCATTTGGCCTCGAATTCGGTGCCGATGATGCGGATCTCCTCACCCAGCCAGGTGTTGATCGCAGAGCTCGAGATCGCATACGGCGAGGTCCATCCCACCGAGCGATTTTCCAACGATGCCGGCAATTGGAACGCGCCGATGCGAACTTTGTAGCGCACCTCGCCGCGGGGAAAGGGCCGTGCTTCGAACCAGGCTTCCGTAAAATCCAGCGGATACTTGTCGTGGTCGCCGAAGCTGCCGCCGACGGCGTTGAAGCTCCAGGTGTCATCGATCCGATAACGTGCCGCGAGCATCAGACGGCCGATGCGGATGCCCTGATGATCCGGGTCGTATCGCAACCGGCCCGTGCCACCCTCCAGAAACGAGGTCGCACCATCGGCGTACACCGCCCGAACATCGATCAGCCCCTGGATGTCCAGGCGATCGCCGGCGACGACCGTCACGGGCACGGACAGCGCTGCGACGCTGATCCATCGTGCGAGCGCCACAAGCTGACGCATCAGTAGGCGTCCCAACCTTCCGGCCGCGGGCGTGGCTCAGGCCGGGGACGCAGTGATTTCTTCAAGCGGAAGTTCACCTCGGACATGCCTCCCTCCTCCACCTCGACATCCCTGCGCAACACGCCTGCGTCATCGGCAATGCTCGGACTCCACAGCACGACGCGGTACTGACCGCGCGGCAGAGTCTCCAGACGAACGCTGCCCGCTGCGTCGGTCTTGCCGAAATACGGCGTATCGGCGACGTAGATGTATCCCACCATGCTGTCATGGATATTGCAGCCCAGGACCACCAGGCCCGCGGTGTCGAACTGCACTGGCGAGTGCAACTCGCCCTTGTAGAGCGAGAGCTGAAATTTCTTCGGCTGCGAAAACGAATAGACCTGGTGGCTCACGGAATCGTTGTTCGGAAACTCCACCGACGTACCGGCGGCGATCACCAGCACCTGGGGAACAAATGCCTTGTTCAACTGATCCATCACGGCAGGTTTGCGTTCGCGCGAAGGTTTTGGCGCAGCACCGACGAGCGTAGCGGTCGCCACTGCATCGGCGACGGGACGATTGTCGGCACCGAGGAGCGTGATTTGAATGCCGGCCGCCAAAACAGACGCTGCCGCCGGCCACTGCCCGCACGTCAAGAGTGCCGCCAACAGGACTCTCGTCAGAACATGGCGAGGCGCCGCCTTGTACATCGCCTCAGTATAGCGGCGAGCCACCCGGCAAATCGAGCGCAGTTCTCATCCAGCTGCCATCGGGCTGGCGCGTGAGTTCGTACGCGGGCCAATAGTGTTTGTCGAGTTTTAGTGTGATGACATCTACCTGCCCGTTCCAGGCAACCGTCTTCAGGCGCACCGAGGAGCGATCGGCCTTGCCGCGGACGGCAGTGATGAAGGCATCCAGATCGGCGGTGGGTTGACCGTCGACCTCGGTGATGCGCCGTCCGGCATACAGCCCGTAGCGGGTGGCGGGCGAGCCGTAATAGAAAAACGCGACGAACACACCCTGCAGTTCGATGCCGCGCTGTGCCGCCATGGCGCGATGGGGCGCCTGCAGCGTTGCGCCGGCCCAGACCAGCACGCGATCCAGATCGCTGCCGTTCAATGCCACGGTGCGAATGCTGACGGTTTTTTCCGCGCCGTCACGCCACAAGGTGACGGTCACGCCGGGGCTCTGCACCGCATGTTCGACTTCGCGGAAGCGCGTCACGATTTTGCCGTCGATCGCGAGAATGAGGTCTCCCGCCTGCAATTGCGCAGCCGCCGGTGAGCCGGCGACCGGCCGATCGACGCTCAACGCCTGACGTCGCTCAGGATCGTGTTCTTCGATTCTGTGCACCCAGGAGTCCGGCAACCCGAGCTTGCGCGCGCTCGCCAGCGGCAGCAATTCGAATTCGGCTTCGAACGAGTACAGCGGCCGCCCCTGCGTAACGACGCCGATCATTTCCGATAGGAGGTCCGCGGGAATGCCGCGATTGACCTGCTGCAGCGTTCGCTGCGATTCAAACGCGAAGCTCGACCACAGAGCCTGCACCTCGCCCTTGTCGTTGGCGAGCACTCCGTCGTAATCGCGGGGCGCATTCACCAGACTCACGACTTCCAGATTGCTGTCGGTGAATCGCAGGGTGCTCGACAGGGGGAAGGACACCGCATCGACGCTTGCGACCTGGGTCTTCTGCGACATGAGCTTCAGGTCATCGCGCAATCCCACCGCCCAGACATCATCGCCCGGCCGCAATTCCTTCGTCGACAGCGTCGCCGCGCGTACCGGCGTGTCGCCGATCGCCTTCGGATCGTAGGAAATCACCGCCAGATTGTGCAACGGATGCACGAACACCACTTTGCCGGGCACTTCCACGGTGCCGCCAAAGGTGAGATGGATGTCACCCAGCGACACCGGCACGGTGTTGCGGTCGAGCACCACCAGGCCGCGCTGCGTGTCGACGATAACGCCGGTGCCGTGATAATGCTTTTCAGTGACGCCGGAGACCGAGTACGGCATGTCGAACCCGACCATCACCAGCGAGGGCGCGAGCCGGTCCATGCGGGTATCGCCACTCTTGGAGAAATGCGTGCTGGCCGGCGCCGGCGGCGCCGCGACCTTGCCGTCCGGGATCTCCACGCAGGGCCATCGACCCAGTGCGTCATCGCGCTTGCACTTGCGAGCCGGGAACCAGCGCCGGTCGATGCGCACCACCTTCAACTGCACCGAGCGCGGATCCTCCAGGGTGACGAAGCGAACCGTCGCGCGGGCGCCATCGGCAAGCCCGGACAATGCCTTCTCGAAATCCGCCAGCTTCTCCACGGCCTGACCGTTGAAGGCGCTGATCAACGCCGCGCGCGGAACGCCGGCGCTGGCGAAGACATACCCAGGATTCGCGACGTACACGCCCTTGATGGGCAGATTGAAATGGCGCGCCTGTTGATAGGACAGCGTGTGAACCACCGTCTCGCCGAACTCCAGGTATTCATTGGCGGTGATCGCGTGCAGGTCCTGCACGCCCAGCGCGCGCGTCAACGTCTGACCGCCGCGCTGCACCTCGACCTCGAGGCTCTTGCCGACGTTGCCGTCGAGCAGTTCCTCGAGCGCAAAGAATTCCGGTACGGGCCGGCCCTGGATGCCGGTCAGAATGTCACCGGGGACCAGCACGCCATCTGCCGCCGAACCGGGTTGGACTTCCGACACCACCAGCATGCCTGTCAGCTTGGGGTACTCCTTGCGCATCCGCGCTTCCAACTCCGGCGACAGACCCAGCCGCCGCAGCTCATCGTACGGTGTGTAATGAAATACCGTCTGCAGGGTCCCGCGCGGTACCGGTTGGGCGGCATCGATGTAACGCAACGCACGCACGATCGCAGGCAGCGGCAGATAGAAACTGGAGGCCGCATCGCTGGCGCCGCCGGCATTCAACGCCACGACCCGCCCCTCGACGTCGATGACCGGTGAGCCGGAGGAGCCGCCCGAAGTACCCGAGGCTGCCTGATAGTAGAACGTGTTGAAGTCGTTGTACTTGCCGTAGCCGTATTCCGGCGCTTCGCGATCCAATCGCGCCAGCGTGCCGGACAGAATGGAGAGTTGTTCGCCGGCATCATTGCCCACGACGCGGATCTCGCGGCCGATCACCGCACCCTGTGGATACAAGGGCAATTGTGCCGGGGTGATGAACTTGAGCTTCTTCGGATCGTAGCGGTAGATGCCGAAGTCATGCACCGGATCGAAGTACACGGGCAGTAACTGCACTTCCTCGCGATTCTGAAAGGTGGCCTGCGCCGTCACCGGTCCCGGTGTCACGACATGTCGATTGGTGAGGATCAGGCCGCGCTTGGCGTCGATCACGAAACCGGTGGCCTGGGCCGTGGTGTTCCATTCGGTATCGAAAGCGCGGGTGCTGTCGATTTGAATCGTGACCACGCCGCTGGCGATGTTCTCGATGGTCTGCGCCCAGGTGGCGTTCGAGGCGACCGGAGCGGGCTTGGCCGCAACCGCGTGCGCCGCGCCAACCCAACACAGCGCCAGCAGCAGCGCACAACGAGCAATGACAGGCATAGGGGGTTCTCTAGTAATCGGACAGAATGAGCAACCATATCGCACCCAGCAGCACGAAGCTGAGCATCACGGCGGCGGAGCCCATGTCCTTGGCCATGCCCGCCAGCGGATGCCGCTCCGTTCCCGCACGATCGACCACGGCTTCCACGGCGCTGTTCAGGATCTCGACGATAAGGATGAGCAACATGGGGGCGATGAGCAGTGCACGTTCGACGCCGCTGCGGCCCAGATACGCACCCGCCGGGATCACCACCAGCGACAGCAGCAACTCCTGGCGAAACGCCGCCTCCTCGCGCCACGCATGCGTCAGTCCCTGTGCGGAATAGCCGAAGGCGCGCACGATGCGCAGCAGCCCGGTGGGCTTATGGCGGTCAGTCATGGTGTAAGACGGTGTGCAGCAGTGTTACGCGGCGGGTTTCCATACCAGGTCGAGCTGTCTCGCGGCGCGAACATCATCCAACCGCCGCAGCGGCATTGTATGCGGAGCCGTGCGCAGTTTCTCGGGATCGTGTTCGGCCTCGCGCAAAATATCGATCATGGCCGCCACGAAACCGTCCAGATCCTCCTTCGCTTCGGTCTCGGTCGGCTCGATCAGCAGACATTCAGGCACGAGCAGCGGGAAATAGGTCGTGGGTGCATGGTAACCATAATCCAGCAATCGCTTCGCCACATCCATCGCGGTGATCTGATAGTCGCGGTTCTGGCGCTTCAAGGTGATGATGAACTCATGGCTCGCGCGCCGCCCGGGGTAGGCGGCATCGTAGCCTGCCGCGCGCAGACGGGCGAGCAGGTAGTTGGCGTTGAGCGTCGCAAACTCCGCCACCCGGACCATGCCTTCGCGGCCGAGCATGCGCATGTAGATGTAGGCGCGCAGATTGACGCCGGCGTTGCCCATGAACCCGGAGAGCCGGCCAATAGACTGCGGCAGGTCCGCTTCGGTGGCCCAGCGATAGCGCTCGCCTTCCTTGACCACCACCGGGATGGGCATGAACGGCGCGAGACGCGCCGAGACACCGACCGCGCCGGATCCCGGGCCGCCGCCGCCGTGCGGCGTGGAAAATGTTTTGTGCAGGTTCATGTGGATGACATCGAAGCCCATGTCGCCGGGCCGCACCTTGCCGAGGATTGCATTTAAATTGGCGCCGTCGTAGTACAGCAGGCCACCCGCATCGTGAACGATCTTCGCGACCTCGAGAATCCTGCGCTCAAACACGCCCAGCGTGGACGGGTTGGTGAGCATGATGCCGGCGGTCTGCGGACCGACCGCGGCCCGCAACGCCTCGATCTCGACATCGCCATTGGCGTCGCAGGGAATCTCACGCACTTTGCAGCCGCACATCGTCGCCGTCGCCGGGTTGGTCCCATGCGCCGCTTCCGGCACGATGATCTCATTACGCGCCAGATCGCCGCGCGAGCGGTGATAGGCGCGGATCATGGCAACGCCGGCGAACTCCCCCTGCGCGCCGGCCATGGGGGTCAGACTCACGGCTTGCATGCCGGTGACTTCCTTGAGCATGTCCTGCAACTCATACATGCAGGCGAGGAAGCCCTGGCCCTGCACTTCCGGCCCCAACGGATGCCGACCGAGGAATTCCGGCAGCATCGCAAGCTGGTTGCAGGCCTTCGGGTTGTATTTCATGGTGCAAGAGCCGAGCGGATAGAAATGCGTGTCGATGGAGAAATTCATCTTCGACAACCGCGTGAAATGACGCACGGTCTGCAGTTCTGACACTTGCGGCAGCAACGGCGGACTGCTGCGTCGGAACTGGGGCGGGACGCTGGCGGCCCCGGGCACCGCGGCGATCATCTGCGCGCCGGCGCATCGGCCCTGCTGGCTGAGTTCGAAGATGACCGGTTCGCGTGCCGTGAGCGCGCTCATGCCGCACCCCGCGCGCTGTGCGTCTGGGTGAGCACCTCGCTCAACGCTTGCGCATAGGTTTGGATGTCGGCCTCCGATTTGGTCTCGGTAGCACAGACCAGCAGCGCAGACCCAAGTTCCGGAAACTGCGTGGAGATATCCAATCCGCCGACGACACCGCGCTGCGCCAGTTGCGCCAGCACCGGCGCCACCGGACGATCGAGCTGCAGCACCGCCTCGTGAAAGCGCGGCACGTCAAACGCCGGTCGTACTCCCCGGATGCCGCTCAACGCCGCGACCAGATCGTGGGTGCGTTGCAGGCTGGCAGCGGCCACACGCTGTAGTCCTTCGGCGCCCATCAGCGTCATGTAAATCGTGGCAGCGGTGACCAGCAGACCCTGATTGGTACAGATGTTGGAGGTGGCCTTGGTGCGCCGGATATGTTGTTCACGCGCCTGCAGGGTCAAGGTAAAACCCGGGCGACCTTCGAAGTCGAGCGTGCGCCCGACGATGCGGCCGGGCATCTGCCGCACCAATTGCATTCGCGTGGTCATGAAACCGAAGTACGGCCCGCCCGACGACAGCGGCACACCCAGAGGTTGCCCCTCCCCGCACACGATATCCGCACCGGTCGCACCCCACCGGCCCGGCGCTTCCAGCAGCGCCAGCGAGGTCGGATTCACCACCGCGACCACCAGCATCTGATGTCGGTGGGCCCAGTCTGTCAGCGCGCGCACGTCCTCGAGATTGCCGAAGAAGTTCGGCTGCTGCAGGACCAGCGCCGCAAAATCCTGACCCTCGTATTGCTGCAGCGATTGCAGCAGCGTGCACCCCGTGGCGCGATCGAAGTCCGCTTCGACGAAGGCGATGTTCTGATTGCCGGCAATCGCCCGGGCAACCTGCAGGTAGGTCGGATTGAGCGTGCGCGGCACCAGAATGCGTTGCGACTTGGAGGTGCGATGCGCACGCACCGCCATCAAACAAGCTTCCGCCAACGCCGAGGCGCCGTCATACAGCGACGCGTTCGACACTTCCATGCCGGTCAGATTCGTCATCATGGTTTGAAATTCGTAGATGAGCTGCAGCGTTCCCTGACTGGCTTCTGCCTGGTACGGGGTGTAGGCCGAGTAGAACTCGCCGCGGGTCGCGATCGCCCACACCGGCGCCGGAATGAAGTGCTCGTACGCGCCGGCGCCGATGAAGTTCAACGCTCTCCCGTCGGTCGCGGCGCGCTCATTCATCAGGCGCGTGATCTGCATTTCAGACAACGCCGCGGGGACGCCCGGCAACGCGTTGATTTTCAAATGCGCCGGAATCTCATCGAACAGATCCTCGGTGCTGCGGGCGCCGATCGTCTCGAGCATGGCGCGGACGTCAGCCTCGGTGTGCGGTATGTAAGCCATGGACATCCTTCTTCAGGCGGTTTCTTCGTCGAGGAACTTGGCGTAATCGGCAGGCGTCATCAGTCCCGCAAGCTGGCCCTGTGAAGAGGGTGTCAGGCGCATCAGCCAGCCGGCGCCGTACGGATCCTGATTCAACAATTCCGGCGTGTCAGCCAGGCGCGCGTTGCTCTCACTCACCTGGCCACTCACGGGGCTGTAGACATCCGACGCGGCTTTGACCGACTCCACCACCGCGCAGGCCTCACCGGCCGCCAGCGTGCGCTGCACCGCCGGTACGTCGACGAACACCAGATCGCCCAGAGCCGCCTGTGCGTGATCGGAGATGCCGATCTCGACGCGACCGTCGGGCAGTAGGCGTACCCATTCGTGGCTGCGCGTGTATTTCAAATCACCGGGTAAATCGCTTGGCACATTGCTCATCAGTACGTCCTCTTGCGGATCAAAGGGAAATGAGTGGCTTGCCGTTGCGTACGAACGGCGGCTTGACGATGCGCGCGGCCAGCAGCTTGCCGCGCACATCGACCGACACGGGCGAGGCGGCGCCGATGGGCACGCGTGCCAGCGCGATGGATCGATTCAGGGTCGGCGCGAATCCACCGCTGGTGATTTCGCCGCGGCCCGCGCTGGTTTGAACGGTTTGATGGCCGCGCAATACGCCGCGATCTTCAAGCAGCAGACCCACCATCTGTTGGGTTTGCGACGCGCGGATCTTCTCCAAGGCGGCGCGTCCGATAAAATCGCGGTCCGCAGGTTCGAAGGCCACGGTCCATGTCAGTCCGGATTCGAGCGGATTCTGCGACTCGTCCATGTCGTTGCCATACAGACTCATGCCCGCTTCCAGGCGCAGCGTATCGCGCGCCCCCAGCCCGGCGGGCGCCACTCCTTTCGCGCGCAACCCACTCCACACACGGGAAGCCGAAGCTGCTGGGATCATGATCTCGAAGCCGTCCTCGCCCGTGTAGCCGGTACGCGCGACGAACCAGTCGCCGATCTGCGCGCCATTGAACACGCCCAAGGCCAGCGCCGCCGAGCGCTGTTCGGGAGGCAACAGTCCGACCGCCAGCTCCCGCGCCAGCGGACCTTGCACCGCGATCATGGCCAGATCGGTTCTTTCCACAACCTGCACCGAATCCTGCGCCGCCTGTTGGCGAATCCATCGCAGGTCCTTGTCGCGAGTGCCGGCATTGACCACGAGCCGGAAGAATTGCTCGTCCAGATAGTAGGCGATCAGATCATCGATGATGCCGCCCTGCTCGTTCAACAGACAGGAGTACAGCGCCTTGCCGGGAACGCGCAATTTGCCGACGTCGTTGGCCAGCAGACGGCGCAGAAAAGCGCGGACGCGCAGCCCGCGCAGATCGATGACGCACATGTGCGAGACATCGAACATGCCGGCGCCCTCGCGCACGGCTCGATGTTCTTCGAGCTGCGAGCCGTAGTGCAAAGGCAAACGCGCCCCGCCAAAATCAACGATTTTCGCGCCGGCGGATACGTGCGTGTCGAACAAAGGTGTTTTCAGGCCCATGCGAATCTTCCGGTGCAAACAAAGCGACGACAAGAAATTCTTGCCGCCCCTCTGTCCTTCTAACCTGAGAGATCAAGTCCGCGAAGCTTTGAGCTTGACGTGAACTGTTCCCCTTCGGTGGGCAGCGCCTGCGCGCCACCGCTCTCCAGAGATCGCGAGAGACTGCCGTTCATGTGCCTGAGCGTTTGTCGGGCGTTTGCGCCTTCGGCGGTCTTCGACTTCGAAGACTCTCTCCGGACAGCTCTTATCGCGATGTCGGCATGATACCTCAAAATCTTCAGTGCGCGGGACGACCGGTCGATGAAATTTTATCGGTCCAGGCCATCATGAAGGCGGACAGCACGAAGGTCAGGTGAATGACCACCTGCGCGCCGATCACCGGCATCGTCTTGTTCTCGGCATTGATGAAAGTCTGCAGCAGGTGAATCGAGGAGATGCCGATCAACGCCATGGCCAGTTTGACCTTGAGAACGCCGGCGTTGACATGCGACAGCCACTCCGGCTCATCGGGGTGCGATTTCAAATCCAGCCGCGATACGAAAGTCTCATAACCGCCGACGATGACCATGATCAGCAGATTGGCGATCATGACCACATCGATCAGGCCCAGCACGATCAGCATGAGCTCGTTTTCGGTCAAGGAGGGGGCGCTGGTGACCAGGTGCCACAGCTCGACCATGAAGTTATACACATACACGCCTTGAGCGACGATGAGGCCAAAATACAGGGGCGCCTGCAGCCAGCGGCTGAAGAAAATGACATTGCCCAGCACGTTGCGCGACGAATTCAATACAGGGTTGGTCATGAAACTTCAGCCTCCGGATTTCTTGGCATCGATACCCTGCTTGGCCAGGGCGGCCACTATGGTATCGCGATGATCGCCCTGGATTTCGATGATCCCCTCGCGCACCGTGCCACCCGACCCACAGTGTTTCTTCAAGGTCTTGGCCAGCGACTCGATTTGCTCGAGCGGCAATCCCAAGCCCGTGACCACCGTGACGCCCTTTCCTGCCCGCCCCTTGGTTTCACGGCCGACGCGTACCGGACCGGCGCGCGCCACGCCGGGCGCATTTTTCGGGCAGGCGCACTCCTTCACCGGGCGGCGGCAGTTGGGGCAAAGTTGACCTAATGCCGTCGAGTAGACGATTCGTGAATCCTTGAAACCCATGAGCGTTAGAATGGGGTCCTTGCCGGCAATTCAAGCATGAATGAACCAAAGTGATGACGGTGCGTCGTAAGTCTACAACGGTCAGGGTGGGTTCGGTCCGTGTCGGTGGCGGAGCACCCATTGTGGTGCAGTCGATGACCAACACCGACACCGGCGACATCGAGTCCACGGTGGCCCAAGTACGTGCACTGGCGCGGGCCGGTTCCGAACTGGTGCGCGTCACTGTCAACAACGATGCCGCCGCGGCGGCGGTACCGCACATCCGCGACCGGCTGCATGCTCAAGGCATCGGCGTCCCGCTGGTGGGGGATTTTCATTTCAACGGCCACAAACTGCTGAAGGACCATCCCGCGTGTGCCGATGCGCTGGCGAAACTCCGCATCAACCCCGGCAACGTCGGCCGCGGCACCAAGCGCGATCCGCAATTTGCCGACATGATCGAGGTCGCCTGCCGGCATGACAAGCCGGTGCGCATCGGCGTGAATTGGGGCAGCCTGGATCAGGATCTGTTGACGCGACTGATGGATGAGAATTCACGCGCCGCCGTGCCCCTGACTTCGCTTGCGGTCATGCGCGAGGCCATCGTGGTCTCGGCGTTGGAAAGCGCGCGCCGCGCCGAAGAGTTGGGACTGGCACACGACCGGATCATCATCAGCGCCAAGGTCAGCGGCGTGCAGGACCTGATCGCCGTGTACCGCAATCTCGCCGCGCGCTGCGAGTACCCGCTGCACCTGGGCCTGACCGAGGCGGGCATGGGCAGCAAAGGTATCGTTGCCTCCACCGCCGCGATGAGCGTGCTGCTGCAGGAGGGCATCGGCGACACCATCCGTGTCTCGCTCACGCCTGAGCCCAATGGCGATCGCACGCAGGAGGTCATCGTCGCGCAGGAAATTCTGCAGACCATGGGTCTGCGCTCCTTCACCCCCATGGTCATCGCCTGCCCCGGCTGCGGTCGGACCACCAGCACCTATTTCCAGGAGCTGGCACAGAAGATCCAAAGTTATCTTCGCCACCGCATGCCGGAGTGGCGCAAGCAGCGCATCGGTGTCGAGGAGATGACGGTCGCCGTCATGGGCTGCGTGGTGAATGGCCCGGGCGAGAGCAAGCATGCCAATGTCGGCATCAGCCTGCCCGGCACCGGTGAACGGCCGGTGGCGCCCGTGTACGAGGACGGCGAGAAGACCGTCACGCTCAAGGGCGAGCGCATCGCAGAAGAATTCCAGGAACTGGTGGAGCGCTACGTGCAGCGAACCTACTCGAGCATCGCCTCATGACCGACCTGACGACCAAGAAATGCGCACCCTGCGAAGGCGGCGTCGCGCCGCTGCAGGCGGCGGCCGCAACCACGCTGCTGAAGCAACTGCAGGCGGACTGGAGCTTGAGCGAGGATGCGAAAAGCCTGCACCGCGCCTACAAGTTTCGCGATTTTCTTCGTACCATGAGCTTCGTCAACGCGGTGGCGCATATCGCCAATGTCGAAGACCATCACCCCGACCTGCAGGTCGGCTACAACTATTGCCGCATCACCTACGCCACGCACAGCATCGGTGGGCTGTCGGAAAACGACTTCATCTGCGCGGCGAAGATCGACCGGCTCTGAGGTCCGAGCATTCATATCGGGAAGCCCAAGGTGACCACTCACAACGGCGGCTGCCACTGCGGCCGTGTACGATTTCAGATCGAAGCCCCGGCCTACCTGCAGGTGGACGAGTGCAACTGTTCCATCTGCAGCAAAGCCGGCTACCTGCATCTGATCCTGCCGCAATCGCAGTTCCTGCTGTTGCAGGGCAGGGAATCCCTGACCACCTACACCTTCAACACGGGCACCGCGAAGCACCTGTTCTGTTCGGTGTGCGGCGTCAAATCCTTTTACATTCCCCGTTCGCACCCGGATGGGTTCAGCGTCAACGCGCGCTGTCTGGACACCGACACCATCGAAGGCATGAGCATTACCCACATCGACGGTCGCAATTGGGAAACTCACTACCCGGACGGGCGCGGCGAATTTTCCTAGCGGTTGTGCCGGTCTCAAATGCCTAACGCGTTGCGTGCGAAGAACCTTCGCAGCGCCGGCACCCGCCCCACCGACCCCAAGCCGGCTGAGCGCAGACCGGTCAGCAGCGGATGGGAATTGGAAAACAACCGGTTCAATCCATCGAACGCCGTCGCCGCCAGCAGGTTCTCGCTCTTGCGCTCGCGCTCGTAACGCCGCAGGGCGCGCAGGTCGCCGAATTGCGCCGGCCTCAGAGCGCTCAACAGATCCGCCAGCGCCGCACAATCCAACAATCCCAGATTCAGGCCCTGTCCCGCGAGCGGATGTACCGAGTGCGCTGCATCGCCGAGCAGTGCGAAACGCGGCCGCACGTACTGCGACGCCACTTTGAACTGCAGCGGGAAGCGCGCCCGCGACGTCGACAAACTGCAGCGACCGAGCACCTCGCCACTGGCCGCGGTCAGTTCGGTGTCGAAGTCTTCAGGCGCCAGCGACATCAGCGTATCGGCCCGCGCACTGTCGACGCTCCATACGATGGAACTGCGTCCATCGCCCAGTGGCAGCAAGGCCAGTGGGCCGGTGGGCAGGAAGCGTTGCCAGGCGGTGCGTTGATGCGGCAGCGCGGTCCGCACATGCGCCACCAGGGCCTGTTGGTGATACGAGTGACCCACCACGTCAATCTGCAGCAATGTTCGCAATGCCGAGTCGACGCCGTCCGCAGCGACGATCAAGCCGGCCTGAAGTTGCCGTGAGGCGTTCAAGGTCAGCGTTGCAGCGGCGTCAGAGACGCTCACCGAGCCGACGCCGGCCTGGATCAGCGTCACGCCGGCGCGGCGCGCAGCCTCCTGCGTCAGCCATTGCAGCGCGCGACCCTCGACGATGGTTCCCAAGTCCGGTTCGCCGATGTCGGCGCAATCGAAGCGCAGCGCCGCCGCGGAGTCCGGCGCATCGCGGGCATCCCACACGCACATGCGGTCGTAGGCATTGCGACGGTCCCTGGGCAACTGCTGCCACACACCCAACCCGGTAAGCAGCCGCTGCGAACCACGGCTCATTGCAAATACGCGCAGGTCCAGTTCAATGTCCGGCGCCGGTTGAGACACGAAGCGATCGGCCACCAGCGCGATGCGCTCCGGCAAGACTGCTTTGCGCATGACCAGCGATGCCGCCAATGCTGACCCTGCGACGCCGGCGCCCACGATGAGGATGTCGAAATCGCGGCTCATCGCAACGGCACTCCGCGTGCAAGCTTGGAGGCGCGCGCAGTGCCGGTAGACAGTCGCGACAACGCCGCCTTGGCCGGTGGCAGCAGATCGAATGCCAGCAGTCCGGCATCGCGAAGGTGGCGCACCACCCCCAATGGGTTGGCGAACACCCGCACCAGCGAATCGGTGAAGCCGATGACGCCGCTGCGGTCCTGTGCCCGCCAAGCGTCGTAGCGCGCAAGCAATGCCGGCGCACCGCAGTCGCGCGACTCTCCCGGCGTCTCGGCCAGCAATTCGGCCAGACACGCCGCGTCGCGTAATCCGAGATTGAATCCCATGCCGGCCACCGGGTGCAGGCCCTGCGCCGCGTTGCCAATGATGACGCAGCGCCCCACGCTGGTCTGCGCGGACTGCGTCAGGAACAGCGGGTAGGCAGATCGGTGACCGGCCTGCAGGAACCGTCCGAGGCGAAATCCGAATCGAGCCTGCACTTCGGCCAGGAATTGCGCATCGGACTCCTGCATCGCCGCTTGCGCGCGCTCCGGCGACAAGGTCAGTACCAGCGTGCAGCGCCCATCCGACATCGGCAGTAGCGCCAGCGGACCGTCGGAGGTGAACCGCTCGTAAGCGGTGTACTGATGAAACTGCTGCGGCAGGACCGTGGTGATGACCGCGGTCTGATGATAGTCGGCGACCGTCGCCTCCACGCCGAAGGCCTTGCGGACCATCGACTGAGCGCCATCCGCCGCCACGATGAGGCGGGTGCTCAGCGTGCGGCGATCACCGCCGGCGGCGACCGTCACGTCGACGTGATCCGCCGCCATCGACAACGATTCGATGCGGGCGGGGCAGAACACCTCCAGAGCCGGCAGGTCGGCGATGCGCGCCCACAGTGCCCGGCCGAGCACGCGATTGGGCATGACGTAGCCGATGGCCTCCAGCCCCTGCTCGTGCGCATCGATGCGCGCAAATCCAAAGCGGCCGCGGTCCGAGACGTGGATCCTGCGGATGGGCGTGGCCTGCTCGCGTATGCCGTCCCATAGCCCCAAGGTGTCGAGCACGCGACGCGAACCGTTGGACATCGCAGTGGTGCGCTCATCGAAGCTCGGCTGATCGGCGGATGTATGCGGCACGGATTCAATCACTGCCACCCGCAAGCCGAGCGGCGCGAGTGCGACGGCCAGACTGGCACCGACCATGCCGCCTCCCACGATGGTGACGTCGACCTCGTGGCTCACGCGGACTGCACCCACCGTTCAACCTCGTCGGGATCCTTCACCAGTGCCGCGGACAGCACCTCCGGAGCGCCGTCGGTGACCAGCACATCGTCCTCGATGCGCACGCCGATATTCCAGAAGGCGCTGGGCACCTTGGGACTGGGGCGGATGTAGATGCCTGGCTCGACGGTCATCGCCATGCCCGACTCCAGCACGCGCCATTCGCCGCCGACCCGGTAGTCGCCGACGTCATGCACGTCCAG
>JANMXI010000277.1:0-19725 GCA_031394735.1 Pseudomonadota bacterium
GCGCTTCCTTGGGCATGCCCGCCGCGGCGATGCGCTTTTCCAGCTCGCCGATTTCATTGGGGGCATCGTCCAGATCGCCGAGTTCCTTTTGAATGGCCTTCATCTGCTCATTCAAGTAGTACTCGCGCTGGCTCTTTTCCATCTGCTGTTTGACGCGACCGCGAATGCGCTTCTCGATCTGCAGCACATCCATCTCGCCTTCGATGACGGCGAGCATGTGCTCCAGGCGTTTTCGGACATCCGGAATCTCGAGCACCTTCTGCTTCTCGGACAACTTCAAAGACATGTGCGCGGCGACCGTGTCGGCCAGTCGTCCCGCCTGCTCGATGCCGGCCAGCGAGGTGAGGATTTCCGGTGGTACTTTCTTGTTGAGCTTGACGTATTGCTCGAACTGCGAGATCACCGAGCGCGTCAGCACGTCCATCTCGCGCTCTTCATAGCGCTCGACATCCGGCAGCGGCGTAACTGCGGCGGAGAAGAATTCACCGCCGCTCAACGAGTTGATCTGCGCGCGATCGACGCCCTCGACCAGCACTTTGACCGTGCCATCGGGGAGTTTCAGCAACTGCAGAATGGTGGCGATGGTGCCGACCCGGTACAGGTCTTCGGCCTTGGGATCGTCCACGTCCGCCTGCTTTTGCGCGACGAGGAGGATGCGCTTGTCCGACTTCATGGCGAGGTCGAGCGCAACAATGGATTTCTCCCGCCCGACGAACAGCGGAATGACCATGTGGGGATAGACCACCACATCGCGCAGCGGCAAAACCGGAATGCCGTCAACTGCTGCGGGAGGAATGGCGTCAGAGGGGGCGGATGATTCGTCGCTCACGGGATTACCTTCGCAAATGGCGCGCCACGATACGGCGCGTGTTTGTAGGATGCGGCTGACTTAGCCGACTTTCAAGGCATCCGCTGACGCAGGGTTTTCGTCTAATGGTGGTCGGACCCTGTCGGGCGCCGCTGTTGCTCCTCGACCGGAGCAGCAACTAGACGCGGATCTTCGGTACGGTGCACGATGAACGGCTTGTTCTGGCCTTCGATGACCTGCTCGTCCACGACCACCTTCTGCACATTGCGCAAGCTGGGCAGGTCGTACATGGTGTCGAGCAACACGTTTTCCAAAATGGTGCGCAAGCCCCGGGCGCCGGTCTTGCGCTGCATGGCCTTGCGGGCCACCGAGCGCAACGCATCTTCGCGAAAATCAAGCTCCACGCCTTCCATGTCGAACAGTTTGCGGTACTGCTTGGTGAGCGCGTTCTTGGGCTGCATCAGAATGGACACGAGCGCCTCTTCGTCGAGCTCTTCCAACGTCGCCACGATGGGCAGACGGCCGACGAACTCGGGGATCAGACCGAACTTGATCAGATCTTCCGGCTCAGTGTCGTGGAACACATCGTTGCCGTGCGGACGCGCACTGGATTGACGCACTTCGGCCATGAAACCGATGCCGCTCTTGTGCGTGCGGTTCATGATGATCTTTTCCAGACCGGCGAACGCGCCGCCGCAGATGAAGAGAATGTTGGTCGTGTCGACCTGCAGGAACTCCTGCTGCGGATGCTTGCGGCCGCCCTGCGGAGGCACCGAGGCGATGGTGCCTTCGATCAGCTTGAGCAGCGCCTGCTGCACGCCCTCGCCCGACACGTCACGCGTGATGGAGGGATTGTCGGACTTGCGCGAGATCTTGTCGATTTCGTCGATGTAGACGATGCCCGTCTGGGCCTTCTCCACGTCGTAATCGCATTTCTGCAGCAGCTTCTGAATGATGTTTTCGACGTCTTCGCCAACGTAGCCGGCTTCGGTCAAGGTGGTCGCGTCGGCGATGGTGAATGGCACGTTCAGCAGGCGAGCCAGGGTTTCGGCCAGCAACGTCTTGCCCGAACCCGTGGGCCCGATCAGCAGGATATTGCTCTTGGCGAGCTCCACTTCGTCCTTGGAGCGGGTGCCGGCCTCACCGCGGGTCTGCAGGCGCTTGTAATGGTTGTACACAGCCACGGACAGCACGCGCTTGGCGCGTTCCTGGCCGATGACGTATTCATCCAGAACTTTCTTGATTTCCTGGGGCTTGGGGAGCTTGTCGCGGGTGCGCTCGGCGCGCTCTTCGAGCTCTTCCCGGATGATGTCGTTGCACAGCTCGACGCATTCGTCGCAGACGAAAACCGACGGACCGGCGATCAGCTTGCGCACCTCGTGCTGGCTCTTGCCGCAGAACGAGCAGTACAGAAGCTTGCCGTCATCATGCTTACCGCGAGAATCTTCGCTCATGCTGTCCTCAAAAGACCCTAGTAAACTTAACTATATATCAACGGATTGGCGGGGGACACCGCCAATCCGTCCTTAAGGTTTGGTCGGCAGCTCAGCGCGTTTCTGCAGCACGGAATCGATCAAACCGAACGTTTTCGCCACTTCCGGGTTCATGAAGTTGTCACGGTCGCTGGCAACCTTAATCTCCTCAGAGGACTTTCCAGTGTGTCTCGCCAAAATTCCGTTAAGCCGTTCACGAGTATCGAGAACATCCCGGGCGTGGATATCAATATCCGAAGCCTGACCCTGAAAACCGGCCGACGGCTGGTGAATCATGATTTTGGAGTTGGGCAGCGAATAGCGCTTACCGGCGGCTCCGCCGGCCAGTAAAACGGCGCCCATGGAGGCCGCCAGGCCCACGCAGATGGTGCTGATGTCGGGCTTGATGAACTGCATGCTGTCATAAATCGCCATGCCGGCACTGACCGAGCCGCCGGGGGAATTGATGTACAGGGCGATGTCTTTGTCAGGGTTCTCCGACTCCAGGAACAGCAGCTGCGCGACCACGACGTTGGCCATGTAGTCTTCGACAGGTCCGACAATGAAAATCACGCGCTCTTTGAGCAGCCGCGAATAGATATCGTAAGCACGTTCGCCGCGGGCGGTCTGCTCTACAACCATCGGAACCAGATTCAGCGCACGTGTATTCATCTAAAACCTCTTAAACGATACGTAGGGACGATATTCCCCCGATTCAAGGTAATTGCATCACTTCTTTAAAAGAAGAATTTAACTCACGCACCTTTGCCTGAGTAAGGACACTGTCCACAACTTGGTCCTCGAGGACCAAATTCTCGATTTGACGCATTGCGTTGGCGTTCTGCCGATAGGCCTTCAGCAGGCCCTCGGGGTCGCCGTAGCTGCCAGCCATCTCGTGCAACCGCTCGGTGACGCGTGCCTGGTCAACCACGATTTTGTCGCGTTTGATGATTTCGTTCAGGATCAGTCCCAGCGCAACGCGGCGACGAGCAGGTTCCTCCAGGGGCTCTCGCGGTGGCGCCTTGGTCACATCCTGGGTGCCGGCGCGGCGCATGGCCTCCATCTGCATTTCCTGAATCTGCGATTCGACCAACGTTACCGGGAGATCGACGGAGTTCGCCGCTAGAATGGCCTCCAGCACGGTCTGTTTGAGTCGCGCCCGCAGGTTTTGCTGAAGTTCGCGGTTCAGATTGTCGGCCACATCTTCCTTGAGCTTGGCCAATCCACCGGATTCGACACCCAATAGCTTGAAAAACTCATCGTCCAGGGCCGGCAATGCCGATGCTTCGACGGCCTTGACCTGAATTTTGAAAACGGCAGTTTTGCCGGCCAACTCCGTGGCGCGATAGTCGGCGGGGAAAGCCACGCTGACGTCTTTCTCATCGCCTGCGCTTGTGCCGATCAGCCCCTGCTCGAGATCGAGCAACATGCGGCCCTGACCCAGCACGATCGGTATGCCCTCGCCCTTGCCGCCGGCAAAAAGAACACCGTCGATGGAGCCTTCAAAGTCCACCGTCACCCGGTCCTTGTCCTGCGCCGGGCGATCCGCCGCGCTGTACACCGGCCGCTCTGCTCGCAGCCGCTCGATCATGGTTTCAACGTCTTCGTCCGTGATGGTGGCAACGGTACGGTCGAAGCTCAGATCTTCCAGTGGCGCCAGCGCAACGTCCGGGAACACCTCGAAGGTGGCGACATATTTAATGCCCTTGCCCTCACCCAGCGTCTGCGGTTCGATCCGCGGGTTGCCGGTCGGGGTGAGCTGTTTCGCAGTCACGGCTTCACTGAAGCTCGACTGCAGAAGGTCACCGATGACTTCGCGCTGCACCTGAGCGCCAAACTGCTGCCGAATGACGGTCATGGGCGCCTTGCCCGGACGGAAGCCGTTCAATCGCGCCGTGCGACTGATGGACTTGAGCCGATTGGAGATTTCACGGTCGACGTGTTCGGCCGGAATTTCCACTTCTAGACGACGTTCAAGCTTCCCCGTATTCTCAACTGAAACCTGCATATCGATCCTCATTCGAATAAAAAGTGGTGCGAAAGGCGAGACTCGAACTCGCACGGGTTACCCCGCCAGCTCCTAAGGCTGGTGCGTCTACCAATTCCGCCACTCTCGCGTCGCAAAAGCCGTTAAGTGTACCTCAAGAGGGGGCCCTTTTCGCGCACCAGCATCCGTGCCACCTCACGCAATGCGGGCAAGCCGTTTTCCAGCATGAAATACAGCGGGCTGTCGCCGTCAAAGGGATCGGTGGGACGCGGTGCGTTCACCCAAGCCCAGGCCCGATCGGCTTTTAAGTCGCCCTCCAGCGAGGTTTGAATGCTGGTCAGAAGCTGCACCCGTTCATGCTGATTGGCCGACAGCCGCGGCGCCTGTCCGAGGCGATAGCGCTCCTGCACTTGCGGCGAGGGAATCCTGAGCAAACGGCATTGCTGCAAGGGAGACAATTCCCACGCTTCGGCAATGGCGAAAAATCGCTTCAGCGCAGTGAGCGTGTTGTGCCGGGCCGTGCGACGCGACGAGGGTGCCAGGATCAACCGTGGCCGGGAACGAGTACGGGACTTGGGTTTGGGGCGCAAGGCATACGCTCACAATAGGGCATTCAGCATACTCTGGTTGGTATGATGCGCGGTACCCATGACGCAACGATTCGAACATCGCCTCGCACACGCCCAAGCCACCACGCTGGTGTGCGTAGGACTCGACCCTGACATCAACAAACTCCCCGAGGACCTGCGCTCAGGGGAAACGCCGCTGCTCGCATTCAATCAGCGCATCGTCGATGCGACTCACGATATCGCCGCTGCCTACAAACCGCAGATCGCCTTCTACAGCGCGCTCGGCGCTGAAGACCAGCTTCGCTCGAGCATCTCCTACATTCGCGAGCGCGCGCCGGGCGCGCTGGTGATTTTGGATGCCAAGCGTAACGACATCGGCAACACCGCGCAGGCCTACGCGCGCGAGGCCTTTGAGCGGTACGACGCTGACGCGGTGACCATCAATCCCTACATGGGCGAGGACTCCGTGCAGCCATTTCTCGAGCGCGAAGACCGCGGTGCCATTCTGTTGTGCCGCACCTCGAATCCGGGGGCGCGGGATTTCCAGGACTTGGTGAGCGATGGACTCCCGCTGTACGCACACGTGGCGCGCCGCGCCGCCGAACGGTGGAACGATAAGCGCAACCTCATGCTGGTGGTGGGCGCGACGTTTCCGCAGGAAATGGCGCAGTTGCGCCAGGCGCATCCGCACCTGCCCTTCCTGGTGCCCGGCATCGGCGCGCAGGGCGGCGACTTGGATGCCACGCTGCAGGCCGGACTCAGTACTGACGGCGCCGGCCTGTTGATCAACTCATCACGCGGCATCATCTACGCGGGCGGCGGCCAAGCCGCTGCGATTCGCGCCGCCGCCCTGGAATTGCGCGACGCCATCGAACGGCGGCGCACCGGCAACCGATCGGAG
Organism: Pseudomonadota bacterium; assembly: GCA_031394735.1. Lineage (GTDB taxonomy): Bacteria > Pseudomonadota > Gammaproteobacteria > Steroidobacterales > Steroidobacteraceae > TMP-86. The sequence continues at coordinate 5,738 of JANMXI010000277.1, forward strand.
CGCTAAGCCTACGGCATATCCACCGGCACGATCTGCGCCGAGCGCCTCTCGCTCGGCACGGTTCTTTCAGCTACCGTGGAGGCTCACATTTGCCCAACAGGTGGAGCATCAATGCATCTGGAAGCCATTTCGATCGGCCGGAACCCGCCCGAAGAAGTCAACGTGATCGTCGAGGTGCCGGTGGGCGGCGAACCGATCAAATATGAAATGGACAAGAACTCCGGTGCGCTGGTGGTCGATCGCTTTTTGTACACGTCCATGCGCTACCCCGGAAATTACGGTTTCATTCCGCACACGTTGTCTGAGGATGGCGATCCGTGCGATGTGTTGATCGCAAATCAGCGCGGCATCATTCCCGGCGCGGTGGTGGCGGTTCGTCCGGTCGGCGTGCTGAAGATGCAGGACGAAGCCGGTCACGATGAAAAGATACTGGCGGTACCCGTGCCGCGACTGACACGTCGGTATGAAAGTGTTCACAACTACACCGACCTGCCGGAGATCACGCTGCAGCAGGTACGACATTTCTTCGAACACTATAAAGACCTGGAGACGACCAAGTGGGTCAAGGTGCTGGGGTGGGGCGATGCAGAGGAAGCCCGGCAAATGATCGTCGCGGCGATCGATCGCGCCAAGGCACCGAAAACCTAAGGCCTCCCCGACTTCAACAGGGGTTGCCGCTAGAGTCCCAGCGAATCCAGCGTGCGATAGAAGAACACCGACGGCGCCAGAAACCACGGCAGCCCCGAATACAACGGGCGGGTTTGAAACTCCAGATCATCGAACGCCGTGCGACCCTGCGGCAGGCCCAGCATCTGTTGGCCGATGCGCATCCCGAAGTACGTTGCCATCGGCACGCCCTGCCCGCAATAGCCCATACAGTGAAACAGCCCGTCGCGTTCGCCCAGGTGCAACAATTTATCGAAGGTGAAGGCCACCGTACCCACCCACGCGTGGGTGATCGCCGCATCCTGCAACTGCGGAAAGATCTGCGTGAGCATGGCCCGCATGCGCGGCACCACTGCCAACGCATTCTGCTCCGCCAACGCTGCGCGACCACCGAAGATGATGCGCTGACCATCCGGTGAAGGACGGTAGTACACGACCACCCGGCGGCTGTCACCCACATTACGTCCGTGCGGAAGCAATTCACGGACGCGCTCGAGCCTGAGCGGCTCGGTGGCAATCTGATAACTGCCGACGGGTATCACGCGGCGTCGCTCCCACGGCGACAGCGGCCCGGTGTAGCCGTTGGTGGCAACCAGCACCTGCTTTGCCTGCACCACTCCACGATCGGTTTGCAGCTCGAATCCTGCGGCAGTTCGTTGCAGCGCGCGAACTGCGCATTGATGAACCACCTGCGCGCCGGCACGGCGCGCCCGCGCAAGCATCGCGATCAGCAGCTTCGCCGGATGCACCGCCGCGTCGTCGTGATAGACGAGGCCGCCATGATAGAAATCGGTGGCAATCTCCTGCACCTGATCGGCGCGCGACACGACGCTGATGCGTTGATCCATGCCGGTCGTCTGATGCTCAGCCTCCTGTAACAGCGCCTCGTAGTGCTTGCGGGTATGCGCACCGTAAAACGCGCCGACCTGGCGATAGTCGAAATCGAGTTTCTCTTCCTGCGCCAGCACTCTTAAGTTATCCAATGCAGCGAAACCTTCGCGGCAGATCGCCATCGCCTGCTGGGCTCCGTGTCGTTCGGTCAACTGCCCCAGCGTGGGTTTGACGCTGTAAGCGGCCTGCCCGCCGTTGCGCCCCGAGCAGCCGTCACCGAAGCGCCCGGCATCCAGCACCAGGGTCGATCGACCCGCGCCCGCGGTCTCGCGGGCTGCGCTCAGACCCGTGTAGCCGGCGCCGATGATGGCGACATCGACGCTGCGCGGCAGCGCCGTCGCCGGATCCACCGGCAGCACGACGTCCTCGAGCCAGAATGGCGCAGTCGAAACCGGCTGGCGCGTCGATGCTAAAGTGGTGGTTGTCTGTGCCAAACGGTGGATCCCGATGAAGCTGATTTCCTATTCTATCAACGGGCAGTCGAGCATTGGGGCGTTGATCGATCAGCGCGTGTACGACCTGTCTCGCCGGCTGCCGCCGGGCATCGCCGATCTGCGCGCGCTGTTGCGAGCCGGAGTATTGGCGGTCGGCGCGATGCTCACATCGGCTGCTGTTGGCGCGGATTCTGCCGCGCCCGCAACGGCGACGGCGACGGCGAAACCGTTCACCGCGCTTCGGGGCGACCGCGCCAGCGGCTGGCTCCCCCAGACCCGATCGCAAGTCCTGGCACGTCACGGCGTCGTCGCCACGAGCCAACCGCTCGCCGCCCAAGCCGGATTGCAGATCCTGCGTCAGGGCGGCAACGCATTCGACGCTGCCGTCGCCACGGCCGCAGCCTTGAACGTCGTCGAACCGGGCAGCGCCGGCATCGGCGGCGACGTGTTCGTGATCGCCTGGCTCGCGAAAGAGAAGCGCCTGGTGGCACTGAACGGCAGCGGTCGCGCACCTGCCGGCGCAACGCCCAAACACCTCGCCGAACGCGGCCATACGGATCGCATTCCGATGCACGGCATCGATTCAGTGACCGTGCCGGGCGCGGTCGATGCCTGGGACGTGTTGCTCAAACGCGCCGGTACGATGAGTTTCAAGCAAGTATTGGAGCCGGCCGCCCAGATTGCCGCGCAAGGGTTTGCCGTCACCGAGCGCATTCAAAACGATTGGATTTACGGCGCTGAAGTGTTGCGCCCGGATGCGGATTCCGTGAAGACCTATCTGGTGAATGGCAAGCCACCGCAGCCCTTCAGCGTCTTTCGCAACCCGGATCTGGCGCATGCCTTTCAGGTGCTGCAGGCCGGCGGGCGCGACGCGTTCTACCAGGGCGAGATTGGCAAGGCGATACTCGCCAAGTCGCACGCGCTCGGCGGCACGATGACCGCGCGTGATCTTGCGGCTACCCATGCCACCTGGGAAACACCGCTGACGACGAACTATCACGGCTATGACGTCTATGAATTTCCGCCCAACACCCAGGGCTTTGCCGTATTGGAGATGTTGAACATCCTCGAGGTGTGCGCGCCGCGTCTGGGCGTGAATCTCGCCTCGCTTGGACCCACGTCGCCGGCCTACTGGCATCTGTTGATCGAGGCCAAGAAAATCGCCTACGCGGATTTGTATGCCTACAACGGCGACCCTGGGTTCGTGCACGTGCCGGTGGAGCGACTTACCTCGAAGCCGTATGCCGCCGAGCAATGCGCCCGCATCGATATGCACACGGCGGGCACGCCGGACTCACATGGCGATCCGGTCGGCGGCACGGTGTATGTTGCCGTCGCCGACCGCTGGGGCAATATGGTGTCCTACATTTATAGCGTCTACGACACCTTTGGCTCCGGCATTACCGTACCCGGCTACGGATTCGTGCTGAACAATCGCGGCGCGCTGTTTTCGCTACGTCCCGACAGCCCGAATCTCCTCGCGCCGGGCAAACGTCCGTTCCACACGCTGCTGCCCGGATTCGTCATGAAGGACGGTAAACCGCTGACCGCGTTCGGCTTGATGGGCGGCAGTCAGCAGGCACAGGGCCATGCGCAGGTGCTGGTCGACATGATCGACCTTGGGGCCAACCCGCAAGCCGCCAGCGACGCAGCACGCTTCTCGCATGCGCAGGCGACCAACACGGTGAGCCTGGAAACCGCGCTGTACAACCAGGTCGGTGATGCACTCAAGGCGTTGGGTCACCGCGTCGAAGCGGCCAATGGTGACGACATGGGTGGATTTCAGGCCATCACCTTCGACGCCGACGCTGCACAGAATCGCCCCGCTGCCGGCGGTGCCGATGTGCAATCTGCCGCCGGTGTGTATAGGGCCGGGTCCGACCATCGCAAGGACGGCGCCGCCGTGGGTTGGTAGCGCTTTTCGACTCCGTGCTCGTACGTATTGTGCTTGCGCGACCTCCGCGCGTACCCTGAGTACCCCTCTGGATTCCGATGGAGGCAATCCGCGTGACCTACTCTGTACAGCGCACCGACTTCCCTCATTTTGAAGCAGAGCTGCGCGCGCGGGCCGCCGCGCTACGCAACGAAATCCGTGACACCTTGTTGAAGACCAATCACGAAAACTACGCAGAACTCGCCGGCCAGGTTCACGATGCCGGCGATGAATCCGTGGCGGATCTTCTGGTGGACGTGAATCAGGCGGAAATTGCACGCGACATTCGCGAGATTCGGGATATCGAATCGGCACAGCAGCGATTGAGTGATGGCAGCTACGGCGTTTGCCAGGTCTGCGATGAAAAGATCGCGCGTGCGCGCCTGGATGCCTACCCCACGGCGAAGCGCTGCTTGAAATGTCAGCGCGCGCACGAGCAATCGCCGCACTATCGGCAGCCGGCGTCGTTGTAGCAGCCACGCAGATTACGTCACCTGTCGATTGCTGCGTTGCAAGAGACGAGTCCAGCCGGTCATGCAGCGCGACAATCGGCGCGCAAACCGTCATTATTCTTGTTTGAATGCAGGCGCTCCCGGAGGCGCATACGCTGAATGCCGAGTAAAATTCCCCCTGGCGAAACCCGCGGCTGGATCGTGCCGATCGGCGGCGCCGAGAATAAAGAAAATGATCGCCATATCCTGGAGCGCTTCATCCGCGTCTCCGGCGGCGACGCTGCCAACATTGTGGTCATCCCGACCGCGAGCCGCATGCACGAGACCGGGCCTCGCTACGAACAGCTATTCAAGGAACTGGGCGCGGATCAGGTGACGGTGATGGATTTCGACACGCGGCGGGATTGCCAGGAACCCGGCCGGCTCGCACGCCTCGAGGAGGCCAGCGGCATCTTCTTCACCGGCGGCAATCAGTTGCGCCTGTCGACTTTGCTGGGGGGAACGCCGGTGGCGAAGATGATCCGCGGCCGCAACGCCCACGGCGTCACGGTCGGTGGCACGAGCGCAGGCGCCAGCATCTTGAGCGAGCACATGATCGCCTTCGGCGACGAAGGCTCGGCGGTGATCTCCGGCAGCGTGCGACTGGCGCCAGGCCTCGGCCTCACCAACCGCTTCATCATCGATCAACATTTCCGTCAGCGCGACCGCCTCGGTCGCCTGATCACTGCACTGGCCTATAACCCGTTCGCGGTGGGCATCGGCCTCGACGAAGACACAGCGGCCTTCATCGGGCCCGACGAAACCATTGAAGTCGAGGGCAGCGGCGGCGTTACCGTGCTGGATGCCTCCGAGGTGAGCTTTTCCTCCATGGGCGACGTGAGCGAAGGCCAGCCCGTGTGCATGCTCGGACTCAAATTGCATATTCTGGTGGCGGGTGCGACATTCAATTTGCACACGCGACTGGCTTCCGCCGGCAGGTTGGTGCAGACCAAGGAATAACGCCTTATGCGCATTGTCGATCGTTCCGTCTATGTGGGTCCGTCGTTGTACGCGCGCTTTCCCGTCATCCGACTGGAATTAGATCTTGGCGCACTGGAAGCGTGGCCCACCGGACGTTTGGGACCCGCCTTCGTCGATGCGCTTGCAGCTGCCCTGCCCGGACTGCAGGAACACGGCTGCTCGTATCGCGAACCGGGCGGTTTCTATCGCCGCATGCGCGAAGACGAGGGCACGTGGCTTGGACATGTGCTGGAGCATGTGGCCATCGAACTGCAAAACATGGCCGGCGAGGAAGTCACCTTCGGCAAGACACGTTCCGCCGGATCCCCGGGCGTCTACACCGTCGTCTATGAATATGCGCAACGTGACGAAGGCATCGCCGCGGGCGACCTGGGATTAAAGCTTCTGTGCTCGTTGCTGCCGACCGAGATCCGGCCGTCGGACTCGGTGCCCGCCGATTGGAGCTGGGACGCGGCACGCGACGAGTTCATCCGCTATGCACAGCGGCGCGCACTCGGCCCCTCCACCTCTGCCCTGGTGCGCGCCGCCGAAAAGAACGACATTCCCTGGTTGCGGCTCAACGACCAATCCCTCGTCCAACTCGGTCACGGCAAGTTCCAACAACGCATTCAAGCCACCGTCACCAGCCGCACGTCGCACATTGCGGTGGAACTGGCCAGCGATAAGGAAGAGACCAACAAGATTCTGGCGACACTGGGGTTGCCGGTGCCGAAACAAGAGCTGGTGCAGAGCGAAGGTCAGGCCATCCGCGCCGCGCGCCGCATCGGCTTCCCGGTCGTGACCAAACCGTACAACGGCAATCATGGCCGCGGCATTTCCATCCGACTGACTACGGATGAGGAAGTTGCGCAGGGCTATCTCGTGGCGAGCGAGCATTCCCGCTCGGTGATCGTCGAAACCTTTCTCGAGGGCGACGATCATCGCCTGCTGGTGGTCAATGGCGAACTGGTGGCCGCCACCCGCCGCACCCCCGGGCATGTAGTCGGTGACGGTCAACACACCGTCACGCAGTTGGTCGAGATCGTGAACCAGGATCCACGCCGCGGCGTGGGTCATGAAAAAGTGCTGACGCGATTGGAACTCGACGCGCAGGCGCAGAAGATGCTCGAGCGTGTGAGCATGACGGCGGACTCCGTACCGGCCCCGGGTGAGGTGGTGTTCCTGCGCTCTACCGCCAACCTGTCTACCGGCGGAACGGCCACCGATGTCACCGATGTGATCCATCCCGACAATCGCGAGATGGCGGAACGCGCGGTACGCGCCATTGGCCTCGACGTCGGCGGCGTTGATTTTCTGTCCAAGAACATCACCGAGAGCTATCGCAGCATCGGCGGCGGCATCTGCGAAGTGAACGCCGCTCCCGGCTTCCGGATGCACGTGGCGCCGAGCGAAGGCAGAGGCCGCGATGTGGCCTCGCCCGTCATCCGCATGCTGTTTCCGGTCGGTGCTCCGGCGCGCGTGCCCATCGCTGCCATCACCGGCACCAATGGCAAGACCACGACGGCGCGCATGCTCGCGCACATCACCAAGATGGCCGGCTTTACGCCGGGGCTGACCACCACGGACGGCGTGTACATCGATGGCCAACGAACCGTGGCCGGCGACATGACCGGGCCGGTGTCGGCCCGCATGGTGCTGGCGGATCCGCAGATCGACATAGCGGTGCTGGAGACCGCGCGCGGCGGCTTGCTGCGCGCCGGCATGGGCGTGCGTGAAGTGAATGTGGGCGGCGTGCTGAACGTGCAGTCCGATCATCTCGGTTTGAAAGGCATCGACACGCTCGAACAGCTTGCCGAATTGAAACGCATCGTCGTCGAGATCGCCACCGACTGCGCGGTGTTGAACGCGGACGATCCGCTAGTGTTGAAGATGTCGGGTTACACCGAGGCGAAAAACATCTGCTACGTGACCATGAACCCGCAACACTCGCTGGTGCGTGAACACATTCGCGCAGGCGGTCGGGCCTGCGCGCTCGAGGCCGGCGTCAACGGCCAGATGATCACGCTGTATGATCGCGGCGGCCACATCCCATTGCTGTGGACGCATTTGATACCGGCAACGCTGGAAGGCCGCGCCACGCACAATGTGCAGAACGCGATGTTCGCCGCCGCCATGAGCTTTTCGCTGGGGCTCAAGCTGGACGCAATCCGCCAGGGTTTGCGCACCTTCGACTCCACTTTCTTCCAGGCGCCCGGACGCATGAACGTGTTCAGCGAGCATCCGTTCAAAGTGCTGTTCGACTACGGTCACAATGCACACGCCGTCGGCATGATGGCCGATCTCGCCCGCCGTCTGGATGTTACCGGCCGGCGCATTGTGGTCCTCGCTGGACCCGGCGATCGGCGCGATGAAGATCTGATCGCCATCGCCAATGCCGTGGCCGGCCGCTTCGATCACTACATCTGCCGCCGTGACGACAACCTGCGCGATCGGGAATCGGATGAAGTGCCGCGACTGCAGGCACGTGCGTTGCAAGCAGCCGGCGTGCCAGCGAGCGCGATCTCCGTCATTCCCGATGAACAGGAAGCCATCGACGCCGCACTGCAAATGGGGGCGCCCGGCGATCTGCTGTTGATCTTCGCCGACGCGTTGGTGCGATCGTGGAAACAGATCACCAAGTTCAAATCCAGCACGGCGCCCGGCCCAACGGCAGCGCCCTCGCCGTCGCCCAGTGTCGAGACCAAGCGCAACGGCGCCGCGGCGTACGCGGATCTCGGCGCGCCGCTGGCTGTCGAGGCAACGCCGGACTTCAGCAGTGAGGGACTGTTGCGCGATGAACGCGGCATTCGCCTCGCGCCGGACGCCGAGGACTGAGCATTTCGATTCCGCTGCCGTTCGAGGATTCGCGTCGCCTGCTCGGCGCGAATTTGTTTTTCGCATCCACCGGCGCGGTTCTCGACGCCATCGGTGAGTCCATCGACGACGCATTGCTCGATGCGTGGCGTCTGCGCGTCACACGTACATCGGTCCGGCTTGGCTGGCCCACACCACAAACCGCCGTGCGCCGTCACGCCGCCGGTGTTTCGGTGGCCTTAAGCGCACCGCTTGATCAATTGTATGTCGCCACCGAAGTGAACGAGTGGGCGTTGTGTGCGACGCTCGCCGAACGTCAGCCGGCGCGACGCCATGAACTGGAGGCTGCGCTGTTGGCGCAGACGCTAGAGGCCGCGGCGGAAGGCACCCCTGAAGAATGGATCATCGTCCCGGTCCTCGACGAAGCCGCAGCGTTGGCGCGATTCGAACTCCTGTCGAGGAGCGAAGCCAATCCGCGCCTGCGCGCGCTGCTGGAGGCTGCCACGTCACGCGGACTGCCCCACGCCGTTGATGAGTCGGTGCTGACGCTGGGCGCGGGTTCCGGCGGACGCCAGTTTACGATGGCGCATTTACCGTCGACCGCCGAGGTGCGCTGGGAGGAACTGCATGACATCCCCACCGCGCTGGTCACGGGCTCCAACGGCAAGACTACCACCGTTCGCCTGCTGGCCGCGTTCGCGCGCGCACACGGCTGGCATGCCGGATACAACTGCACCGATGGCGTGTTTCTGGATGACGAGGCGTTGGCGACCGGGGACTATTCGGGACCGGCCGGTGCACGAACGGTACTGCGGGACTCGCGCACGCAGGCAGCCATCCTGGAAACCGCACGCGGCGGCATTCTGCGCCGCGGCATCGCGGTGTCGCAGGCCGATGTCGCGATCGTCACCAATGTGAGTTCCGATCACTTTGGTGAGTACGGCATTGACGATCTGGCCGGCCTGGCGGACGTCAAGCTGGTCGTGGCGGCGGCGGTGAAGACCTCCGGATTGCTGGTGTTGAATGCCGGGGATGCGAGGTTGCGCGAAGCGGTGACACGCATTGCGTCCCGATTCGGCCGCGTACCCGCGCTGGGCTGGTTCGACACTCTCGATAGTCAGGATCGACTGGATGGCTATCGTGCTGAGGGCACCTCCACCAGTGGGATCCGCGCGGGTCGCCTGGTCGTGAACCATGGCGGGGCAACGCACGATCTGGGTTCCGTTGCCGACATGCCGCTCACCATGAACACCGTGGCGTCCTACAACGTCGCCAACATCGCCGGCGCAGCGCTCGCCGGCATTGCTCTGGGCATTCCGCCGCTGACGATCGCTGCCGTGCTGGCGAACTTTGGCAGCAATCCCACTGACAATCCCGGCCGCATGATGCGATTCGACCGGCGTGGCGTTACCGTACTCATCGACTATGCGCACAATCCGGAAGGGTTGCGCGGGTTCCTCACGGTGGCCGCCCATCTGCGCGGCAGCGGCCGGCTTGGAGTGTTGCTCGGGCATGCCGGGAATCGTCTCAATGAGGACATCGAAGCCCTGGCACAAGTGGCGGCCGACTTCCGACCTGACCTCCTGGTGGTGAAGGAGAACGAGGCTCAACTGCGCGGTCGCGAGCCCGGAGAGGTTCCTCGCATCATCCGCACCGCATTGCAACGGTTGGGCTTTCCAGAAAGCCGGTTGCAGGAGAGAAGCAGCGAAACGGAGGCAGCCCGCTGTGCCCTGGATTGGGCACTACCAGGTGACATTCTCGCACTGCCGTTGCACTCATTGAGCGCACGGACAGCGGTAGTGCAGATGCTCGAAGAGCGGTATAAGCTTCCGTCAAATGGGGATTAAAAGACGCGATCAGAAAAGAAGCTGATTTCGTTGCATCGTTTGCGTGAATCCATCACGCCTGGATTCACGAATGAAAGAGTTTGAGGGCCTGCCAGAGGGCGGAGAGGCCGGTTCCATTTGAAAGAAAAAGCTAGGGAGAAACACAATGTCGACGGTATTTCTATCGATAACCCCGCGACGATCAGTCTGCGCGCTGATTGCAAGCACGTTGCTCGCGGTGTGTGCCCAAGCACAGGAGAAACCCAAGGTGGTCTCCGATGAGTCTTTGAAGGAAATCGTGGTGACCGGCTCGCGAATCGCGCGCCCCGACCTCGACCGGTTACAACCGACCTTGGTGGTGACCTCCGATTCCATCGATGAACGCGGCTATACGGACATCGGTCAGGCATTGCAGGATCTACCTGCGTTCGGCATTCAGTCCTCCAGCGCCTTCAATCAACAAGGCGGCTTCGGCATCGCGCAAAGCTTCGTCGACCTCTACTCGCTCGGGTCACAGCGCACGTTGACACTCATCAACGGCCGGCGCTTCGTGTCCTCGAGCACGTCCAGTTTGTTCAACGGCGCGACGCCGGCGGGCCAGCAGGTCGACTTGAACGTGATTCCCACCAAGCTCATCAGTCGTGTCGAAACCATTTCGGTGGGTGGCGCGCCGATCTACGGCGCGGACGCCATTGCCGGTACGGTCAATATCATCCTCAAGAAGGACTACGAAGGCTTGGATGTTGACGCCCAAGCCGGCGTTTCCGGCATGAATGATGCCTGGAACTACCGCCTGCGCGGGTTGGGTGGACTGAACTTCGCGGACGGTCGCGGCAACATTACCGCCGTCGTTGAGGTGAACAAATCGGACGGTTTGATCGGCACGTCGCGAGCCAATGTGGCCGACGATCTTGGCTTTTTCGCCCCGCTCGTGCCCGGTAAATACCAGACGGTGCTCACCCGCAATACATCTGTTCCCAGTGTCAGCACCTCCGGCATGCCCCTGCTCGATGACGTGTTCTTCGGGCCTGCGTTCGGGCTCGATCCGGCGGTCTTCGGTGTCACCAACGGCTCCGGTCAGCCGCTGGCATGGTCGCCCGGATCGAGCGCGCTGAGTCCCTACAACCTCGGTGCGCAGACGGGAAATCCGATCTTTTGGGAGGGTGGCGATGGTATCCGCCTGTCGCAATTCTCCAATTTGCTGTCGCCGCAGAAGCGCGCCAACATCGACCTGCTTGGCAACTTCAAGGTCAACGATCATCTCAATGTGTTCGCGGAAGGCTGGTTCTCGGAGGCCCATTCCCGAAGCCTCATCGCGCAGCCGGCGTACAACACGAACTTGTTCGGTGCGGCCAACACAGCCAACGGCAACTTCGTCGTGTCGGTGGACAATCCCTTCCTATCGCCGACCGATCGCACCACCATCCAGAATGCACTGACAGCATACGGCGCCGCGTTCCCGTTCGGAGGTCCGGTCGATCCGAATTGGGACCCGAATCATTTTTACGTGAGCCGTGCGAATACGGACTTGCAGAACGGCGCTGCCGTGGCAGACCAAGTCGTCACCCGCGGCGTGCTCGGTGTGAACGGCGACTTCGATGTAGGCCAGCGAAATTTCAACTGGGAATTGGCGGCGACCTATGGGTATTCGCGTAGTACCAATCGCACGCCCTCCTATGTATTCCAAAACCTGCAGAACGCGCTCAATGCAACCGTTGACGGCGCTGGCAACATCGTCTGCGGCGGTACGCCGGTGAACTCTCCGGTCAGTACCGGGTCTTCGACTTGCGCACCGCTCAACATCTTCGGACTGGGGTCGCCCAGTGCCGCATCGCTCGCCTATATCACGCACAATGCGCTGGCCAAGTCGGTCAATACGCAGCGTGACATCACCGCGAACATCAACGGCGGCCTGTTCGCACTACCGGCGGGCGAAGTCAAAGTGGCGGTGGGTTTCGAGTTCAGGCGTGAAACCGCCTCGTTCGATCCGGATGACTATTACACCACCAATGCAGGTCAGGGCGTGGCGTCACCCGTTTCAGGCGGATATCACACCACCGAGGTGTACGCTGAAACCCTGATCCCGATCTTTGAACCCCAGCAAGATATTCCGGCCTTGCATCAAGTGGAATTGGAGGGCGCCATCCGCCGCGTCAAGAACTCGATCGCCGGCAGTTCAACCACCTGGACGGCCGGGTTGCGCTGGTCCCCCATCGAGGACGTTCAGTTCCGCGGCAACAAGACCCGTTCGATTCGCGCTCCAGCGGTCACGGAGTTGTTCCTGCCGGCATCCACCGCGTTCGAATTTGCAAACGATCCGTGCGACAAGACCTTCGTAAGTCAGGGATTGTCACCGGCCGCGCGCGCGGCGAACTGCGCTGCGGCCGGCATCGACACGACCACGTTCGTGTCGAACGCGGTCAACGCCAGCGTCATCGGTGTCACCAGCGGCAATGTCGAACTCACTAGCGAACAGGCGGAGTCGAAGACCTTCGGTGTGGTATTGCGGCCGCGATTTATCCCGCACTTCAACCTCTCAATCGACTACATTGAGATCAGCCTGACGGATGCCATTCAGGTGCTGGACCTTACGACCATTCTCGATGCCTGCTACGACTCACCCGACTACCCAAACAACTCCTCCTGTACGTTGTTTACACGCAATGCGGCTGGCCAAATCACCGGCTTTACCGACGGTTATAGAAATGCCGCGCTGCTGGAATTCAAAGGCGTCACCATTGCCGCCGACTGGTCCACGCAATTGCCGAACAACGCGGGCGCGCTGAAGCTGACGGCGAGCTGGCTCAATACCAGCAAACTCGTGCAGCAAGTGGGCACCGAAAGCCCGAGCAGTATTGTCGGTGAGCTCGGCGCCAGCCAGGCGGCGCCCCACGGCAAAGGAACGTTTGATGTGGGCTACAGCAAAGGGCCCTTCTCCTGGAACGTGCAAGCGAATTACACCGGCCCGTTCAACTTCAACAATAAGGACTCGGCCGACAGCAAAGACATCCTCGGGGTCAGTCATTGGTGGTTGGTCAATACAACCATCGGCTTGGCGTTCTCCAAGCATCTTCAGATGCGCTTCATCGTCAACAACGTGTCGGACAAGGAGCCGCCGTATCCGGCGCTGGCCGGCATCGGCGGAAACTTCTCGAGTGCCACCTCGTTGTATTCGGCCGGCATCCTCGGTCGCACCTATCTGCTGTCCGGTGCGTATCGGTTCTAGGTTTTAAGTCCCCGATTAAGTACGGCGGCCGCGAAGGACCGAGCATTCGCCTGGTGCGAGCGCACCTATCGACAGATGGATGCCGGCATGCTGTGGATCAAGTATGACCCGTTATTGAAAGGCCTTCGATCAGATCCGAGGTTTGCGGCGTTGGCTGCGAAGGTGGGCGTATTCGACTGAGGGGTCGCGTCTAACGTTTGCAATTGCGCCGAATTGTTCGCAATGACGAAATGTACGCCTGGCGCGCCCGGTAAGCGCTCAGATTACATTGAGCTCTTTGATCTTCTCCCCCCGCGTCAGGCGATCGAGGGATAGCGCCGAGAGGTCCAGGGTTTCGAACGCGCCGTGAACAATGAGCTCCGCAACGCCGCGACCGGTGGCCGGCGAATGCTGCATGCCATGACCGCTGAATCCGGCGGCGATCATCAGGTTGTCGATCCCCGGCGCCCAACCGATGAAGGCATTGTGATCAAACACATTCATTTCATAATGACCGGCCCAGGCTCGGGTCATCTTGATTCGCTCGAATGCTGGAATGCGGTGCGCGAGGTTGGGCCATAGAAAATCGTCAAACTGTCCGTAGTCCGGGTCGAGATCAGACGGATCGGCATCCGGATGCAGTGATGGACCACCCGAGATGTATCCATCGCCTTCAGGTCTTACCCAAAAACCGCTGGGATCCACCACCAGCGGCAGATCCTCCAGCTTCTCCGCGCATCGAAACGCGAACACGGTCCGTTTCTCGGG
>JANMXI010000278.1:0-2282 GCA_031394735.1 Pseudomonadota bacterium
CCCCTGCAGGTGAGTATCCCATTGGCGCCAGGCAATATTGCGACTCTTGCCCCGCTCTATTATCCCTACCAATCCGGCAACGCGGAGTTTCAGTTGGGGTTGCGGCCGTTCAAGCAAGCGAATTGGCTGCAACGCGATGCCAACTCCGTCCGGATCATGCGCGTGAAACGACTGCGCATGGCCGACGCATCGACGCTCTACTACAAAGCGCTACCTTGCTCAATTCACGCTCAATATGAATTGCGACGACGCGTAACGTCTCATCTCGTCACCCACTCTCCAGCCGAGTTTCACTCGTCGAACGGCATTCTTCATTCCACTTCGGATGGCATGACGTTCAACCTGGATGACGCCGACGATCCTCTGTTGCAACTTAGCCAGATGATCGAAGAAGACTTCATGGTCATTCAAGAAGTCGACTGACCGGCGACAATTAGAACTGCCGGTCGGCGTGTTGCCTCACGAAAGATTGTTACCGGGTTGCCTCATCGGGAATGTTACTGCATGGATCTTAGTCTCAATCTCATTCATTCATCAGCTACGGCGCGATCTGCCGCGTCAGCGGCAAAAGATCCAGGGGATTTAAGGTTCTTTCCGGAAAGCCGAGCTCCTGAGAAGCTCAAGGAGCGGCGATCGAGACCATGCTGTCACCTTGGATATCCCCTTGGCTTGGGTATCATTGCCATTTTTGACCAAGACGTTCCCTTGCCGATTGATGCATTTGATTTCCGCATGTCACGCAGTAACGAGTTCTGCCGTCAGCGCCGTCAAGCCGGAAAGCGTTGCAGCGTTGTCTACGCCAAAGACCAGTTGCCGTGCTTTTTGCGCTCGCCACTGACATACCCGTCGCTGTAGCGTGCGAAGTTGATTGTCGGGAAACGCACCCGGATGTTTCATCTGCAGACGGCGGAACAGCCCCAGTGCCGTTTCCTCCGGACTTTCTTCGAACCAAGCCATGATCGTGGTCCAAGTATTTTCGAAAGGATCTTTGCGGGTGCGCCAGTGATGCGTTGTACGTGGGCGTGGACGATCGGTAGGCCGAACATCGCCAGCATGCCAAGCGGTCGATAGACTCATCAGAAAACGCTGTAGGTCTTGATTATGGGCTGCAGGAAGTGCGGCGGCACCGCCGTCAGCAAGGCTCGCGAGCTGCTGCTGTGCCTGTCGGATTTCCTCCAAAAGCCGCAGCGGATCGAGAGTCTCAAGCAGTTCAACGAGACGTTCCTTCACCGCCGCCGGCGTCGTCGGCGCCGCCAAGAGCCGTGCGCACGGGGTTTGCGGTGGATCGTATCGCTTGACCGTGCGGCCGCCGACACGGAACTTCTCTTTGAGCTTGAAGGACGGCTGGAAGAAGTTCACAAATAGCCGGGACGCGGTATACAGGCGTGCCAGGGTGGCCGCCGCCGCAGTCCCCTCGAGTCGTCGATAACCTACCAGGCGCCGCACAACAGAACCGTTTTTCTGCTCAACCCACGCCTGATCGTTTTTGCGATAGGGCCGTGATCGCGTGAGCTCAATCCCCTGACTGACGCAATACGCCACCAGTGTCTCGTTCAGAAACTCGCCGCCGTTATCGATGTCGAGACCGCGGATCCGAAACGGCAATGCGCTTCTTAATCGATCTATCGTCTCGACGACCAAGGCCCCGGTGCGGACGAGCAGCGGGACACACTCGGTCCAGGTGCTGGCGATGTCGGTCAACGTCAGGGTGTAAACGAAAGCTCCCACCAACCGATCACCGCAATGCGCGACCAAGTCAATCTCCATGAATCCCGGATCCGGTGAGTTCCAATCGGCGTAAGTACGAATTGGAACGCTGCGTCTGAGCGCGGTCGGTGCGCGGCGAACTCGACGACGATCGCAGGCTCCTCGCGCCGCGGCCAACAGTCGATCGATGGTTGCTGCGCTTACCCCCAGTAACTTAGTGCGCGCCGAAGAATCGATAACCAAATGTCCGTGGCGCTCCAGTGCGGGCACGAGCAACGGGAGCAACGCCTGAAGGCGCTTGCCGCAAACACGATCGGACGCCTCCCACAACACAATCAGGGTAGTGCAAAAGCCTTCATCATAGATCCGGGGCCGCTGGCGCTGAATGACAGCTGCACCATCTTCGCCGCCATCGTTCAAAATACGGATCGCCGATTTGCGGTGATAGCCCGCTATTGCCGCGAACTCTCGCAAAATCTCCCGCTTAACGGGCGGGGTGCTTGTCAAATATCGGCCACGTACCGCTGCGATCAGCTCCCGACGTGCCGTTCCACTGAGTCGTTTCGCCATCACTG
>JANMXI010000279.1:0-2046 GCA_031394735.1 Pseudomonadota bacterium
ACGATCCACGCGGCCCAGGTCACAGGCAGCGCGGACGTGAAGGGTCGGCGCCGGCGCAGCCCCAGCCACCCGGCCACGAAGAGAGCAACCCCGAATGCATGCGGCGCCCACCAAGGCGGCAACAGCCAGATGCCGAGCAAGGCCATGGCCCACAGCGCCGCCGCGGTCGCGATGACCTGAATGCAGAAGCCGAACAGCGTGCGCGGCGGCGCGAGCGCCATCCAGCCAATCAAGACAAGAGGCAGCGCAAACTGAACCAGGAAGAGCGTGGTCATCGGGCTACGGCAGTTGTCGCTGAAACCGCGCCTGCAATACCAAGCCTCAAGATGCGAACTCGTAGCTCAACGCCGTGACGGCGCCGCGGAAGTACGGCTTGCGCCCCTCCGGCCGCAGCCATGCCGCCTCGACGCTCATCGGCACGGTCATGCCGCCCTGCGCCTGGTAGTTGGACCAGCTGCCTTCCCAGGGAGTCATGACCATTTCCTTGCCAACCATGGCGCCCCGCGCTTCGGCGCGCACCGAATCGATCAGGCCGGCGTTGTTGAACCTGAACAGCAAGGTCAGCGTGAGCGGGCCGTCCACGATGGTGGCGTTCGCTGAAGCGTCGTCGACCGCATCCCATCGAACGCCCTGGCTGGGCAGCAGCGCGGTCGGGTACCACGCCATTTCGCCGAAGAAGCGCATGAGTTCGCCGCGGGCAATCTCGCCGCCGCCATGCACGTCGGCCACGGTGAACAATCCAAGCAGCTTCGCAAGCAACTGGCCCTGGCCTCTGATGTAGCTGTCCACCACGCGTGCCGGCACGCCGGGAAACATGGTCACCTGGGCATCCCACAGGAAGCCCGGGCGGCGCGTGACGACACGCTGTTGCGATATGAACGGCTTCCACTGCTCGCCAGTCGCGGACATGTTGATCGTGCCCGCGAGTTCAATGGTGGTGGCGGCGATGATGGGCTGGCCGTCCTTGAGCACCGCACGGAAGTAGCGCTGCACTGGCACAGGCAGGCCTTCGAGTTCGCGCGAGTCGTAGCGCGGCGGGGACGGCGACTGAGCCTTCTCGTCAATTCGGACCGTCTCGAGCCTGCCGGTCAGCGTCCGCGTGGTGTCGGTCCACCGATTGGCGCCATAAGCAGAAAGGCCGACAGCAACGACCCCCAGCAAGCATAGAACCAGTCCGAGCCATAGCAGCCACGTCATTCGAGTTCCTTTGTTTCTGTCCATGTGCCGGACTTTAGGCCCTTTTCAGTGCGCGGTCTGTTCGCTCTCGAACCGAGGCATTACCGGGTCGTCGGCGCCGGCGGGTCGCACATGAACGCCAAGCTGGAGGAGGCAGCTCTATAGCTGACAGCCACCAGTGGCAGCTGCTGGCCGAAACCGGCCCGTCAGCAACTAAACGCACCGGCGGCTCCCGCTGCATTGCCAAAGTACATCCCGCTCCATTGCAGACCTTCAATTTGAATGTCGACTTCGGAGAAAGTTGACCGTCGGTTTCAGACTCACTGCGGTCTTTCGACCTTGCCGAAAGCAGACCCTCAACAACGACAAAGGTGAGCGGCGTCCCGCAGCAACCTTCGCCAAGTAAAATACATACACAGGCGCGTCCACCCGACCGCAGGGTCAGATACCGTCTTGAAAGTCAAGCTGAAGATGTACAAATCTTGTATTGAATGGGATCCCCGACTCCACACGCCGTAGATCAGGCAAATGAATCATTACAAGACCTTACCCAGCACTGTAAGAAGCAGTCCTTGACAAGTCGTAATGTCAAGCAAGAATACTAGGCTGCGCGTGGCATTTGAGTCCAGCCCGGAATCTACCGCGCCAATGGTCAGAGAAAGAGAACAGCATGCTCACGAATCCACGTTCCACCCGTACAGTCACACCTGCGTTTTCTTCGTTACGGGCAGCCCGGCTTGCGCAAGGCCTGGTGTGGGCTTTTGTCGGGCTGGCGGTTGCAGTGCCCGGTGCGATCGCCCAGACCGCGCCTCAAACGCCTGCGCAAGCACCCCGCGAGGTGCCGGCCAAGGCGTTGCCGGTGCCGGACAC
>JANMXI010000280.1:0-2529 GCA_031394735.1 Pseudomonadota bacterium
CAACGCGATACCCGCCGATTTTCCGACTGGCAGGGGCTTCCTCCGATGATCTGGCTGATACTCGAAGCGGTCCTGTCCGTCGTCCTGTTCCTGCTCATTATCTGGTGGACGATGCCGCGCAAGCGCGATCAAGACCACGACAAGAAGCAATAAGGTGGGGGATTGACGGCGGCTTCAACGCGGGATTGCGTGAGCCCGGATGGTCAGTGCAGCACGCGCGGTGCGCTCAGCGTGAACTCCGGTATCGGCGCATCGAAAGTCACCCCGTCTTCGGCCACCATCTGGTAGCTGCCACGCATTGTGCCCACCGGGGTCGGGATCGCGGTCGCGCTGGTGTATTCGTAGCTTTGCTGTGGTTTCAGCAGCGGTTGTTCGCCGACCACGCCCAATCCGCGCACCTCCTGCGTGCGGTTCTCGGCATCGGTGATGATCCAGTGACGCGACACCAATCGGGCGGCGACACTGCCCGAATTGACGATGGTGATCGTGTACGCGAAAACATAACGGTTGTTGGCTTCGTCGGACTGCCCGGGAATATGGGTTGTCCGCGCGCTAACCGTTATGTCGTATTTCTTGTGCTCAGCCACTGCGGCATTTGACCTGATTCCCCAGCAGGCGGCAAGGCCGAAAACGGTACAATGCCGCCGTCTCTACCCGCCCGTCCGACCATGTATCGCATCGCCCCGAGCCTTCTTTCCGCCGATTTCGCCAGACTTGGTGAAGAAGTGCGAACAGTCATTGCCGCGGGTGCCGACCTGGTCCATTTCGACGTGATGGACAACCATTACGTGCCTAACCTCACCATCGGCCCGATGGTGTGCGAAGCGATCCGGCCGTTGACCAAGGCGGTGATCGATGTGCACCTGATGGTCAAGCCGGTCGATCGCATCATTCCCGATTTCGCCAGGGCCGGCGCCAACATCATCAGCTTTCACCCCGAGGCCTCCGATCATGTCGATCGCACGATCGGACTGATCAAAGAATCGGGGTGCAAGGCCGGCCTGGTGTTCAATCCCGCCACGCCGCTGTCGTGGCTGGATTACACGCTCGACAAGCTGGATCTGGTTCTGATCATGTCCGTCAATCCCGGATTCGGCGGGCAGAAATTCATTCCGGCGGCGCTCGGCAAATTGCGCGCGACGCGCGAACGCATCGTAAAATCCGGTCGCGAGATATGGCTCGAGGTCGACGGCGGCGTCAAGGTCGACAATATTGCCGAGATCGCACGCGCTGGCGCGGACACCTTCGTTGCCGGGTCGGCGATATTCGATAGTCGGGACTTCAAAGCTACCGTTGCGGCGATGCGTGCCGAGCTGGCGAAAGGCTGAGCATGTCCCTTCGCGCCACTGGCGAACAGTGCTGGCTGAGTCCCTCGCTTAAATTCCCCCTCGATGTCAGGGCCGTCGCGTTCGATCTCGACGGCACGTTGGTCGAGACATTGCCGGACCTGCACGAGTCCGCGGTTCGCATGCTCGCGCAAATCGGACGGCCGGCGGTAACCGAGTCGACCGTGCGTGCCTATATTGGCGACGGCGTCGATCGCCTGGTCAGGCGCCTGCTGACCGGAAAGCCCGACGGCGAGCCCGATCCCGCTTTGTTCGAAAAAGCCGCAGAGGACTTTCGCGGGCATTACGCTAGCGTGCTGACGCGCGCTTCGCAGCCGTTTTCCGGGGTCATTTCCTGTCTCAAAATCCTGAGGGAGCGCGGATTCAAACTCGCCTGCGTGACTAACAAACCGGCCCGCTTTACCGAACCTTTGCTGGAGGGATTGGCGCTGACCGGTTATTTCGACCTGATCCTCAGCGGAGACAGCCTGCCCAGGAAGAAACCCGACGCGTTGCCGCTTCTGCATACCGCTCGGGCCTTCGGCGTCGAACCGGTGCAACTGTTGATGGTGGGAGATTCCCCCGTCGACACGGGTTCGGCCCGATCGGCCGGCTGCCCGGTATTCTGCGTTCCCTACGGTTATCGCGGGACGCTGGCGGTGCGAGAGCTTGATTGCGATGCTATAGTACCCACGCTCCTGGATTTGCTGGATCTGATCAGACTTGCGCGTTCATGAACTCGTCGAACCTTGAAAACTTGGGAATGGAAATTCGGGCCGGTTGGCGCTGGTTGCGCCAATCCGCGTCCTGGCATCGCGTCTGACGCGACGTCGTTTCCGTTATCCCGTTTTCGAAGTTTCCGGAGTTCATCATGACTGAGCAGGAATTCACGCAACTCGCCGCGCAGGGTTTCAACCGTATCCCGGTTATTCTGGAAACCTTCGCGGACCTCGATACGCCGCTTTCCGTTTATCTCAAACTGGCAAACAAGCCGTACTCTTATCTGCTCGAATCGGTGCAGGGCGGCGAGCGCTTCGGCCGCTAGACCTTCATCGGCCGGCCCGCCGAAACCCGTTTTGAAGTGCGCGGCACAACTTGCAGCGAATATCGCCGCGGCGAATTGATCAGCCGCGCCGAACACGGGGATCCGCTGGAATTCGTTTCCGCCTGCCATGCGCGCATCAAGGCAGCCTCGCTACCCGGC
>JANMXI010000281.1:0-23758 GCA_031394735.1 Pseudomonadota bacterium
GCTGAACAGCACCACGCGCTCCACGCTGGCCGGCAGCAGTGTCAGTGCATAGAAGTCGATGAGTGCGCCGAAGCAATAGCAGGCGACCCCGGCAAAGGCTGCGCCTGCGATCGCACGCAAGGAACCGGCGCGAATCGACCCCCACCCCCTCAGCCACAGGACCCAGGCCCACATGAACGGCAGCGACAGCGCTGACCGCAACGCCACCAGGGCGTCAAAGGACATGCCGCGCGAATACAGGTATTTGGCGAATATTCCCTTGCTGGCAAATCCGACCGCGCCGCCGGCTGCCAGCAGCACGCCGCTCCAGTTCGACTTCTTCAATGCGTTACGCGTCCGTCGTCAACCGGTGCGTCGCTGCGCGTCGGCGCCGCGGAGTTCGGCGATGACCTCGTCCGTGCTCGCGACGCGGCCCCACAATCGGCGCCAGGTCTTTAAATACGCGTCCTGCATGTCATCGCTGCAAGTACCGGTGGCATCGGACACGATGGCAACGCCGTATTGGCGGTCGCTCGCTTCCATGGCGGTCATGCCCACGCAATTGTTGGTGGACACGCCGACCATGACCATTTCGCTGATGCCCATGCTCTTCAGGTGCGCATCGATGCCGGTGGACCCAAAAGCGCCCATGGTGTTCTTGTTCAACACCAGATCGCCTTTCTCAGGCTTCAGTTCAGCCACGATCTCGTGCTCGGGCGAGCCTGCGAAGTTGTGAGTGGCCTGCAGCCATTTCTTCAAGTGCACCGGTGCATCGCCGTGATCGGGCAATTCGCTGCCATAGGTGACGTAGATGACCCGGGACTTGGCGGCACGGAAGGCTGCGATCAGCTTCTTCGTGTTCGGAATGATCAGGTTGTCGATGCGCGCGAAGCGATATTCGGCTTCGTGCAGCTTGTTCTGCGCGGCGAGCAGTTTGCCCAGACCGTGATGGCGGCTGCCACTGGCGTATTGCATGTCGATGATCAGCAACGCCGTGGTGCGCGGGTTCAGGTCCACGGGCCGGGTGTATTCGTCGATATACGTGGGTTGTGACATCGCTTGCATGCCTCGTCAAAAAAGAAGGGCGGAGGTGTTGCCTCCGCCCTTCATAGTAATGCCTCGCGGTAAAAAAGTGCGGGTCGGGCCCGCTGCATTCTTACTTGAACGAGTAGCTCACCTCGACGCCGTAGCTTCGGCCCGGTGCGTCGTGAATGAACGAACCGCCGAACTCGGGCGCCGGAATGACTTCGGCTAGGTAACGCTTGTTGGCCAGGTTGCGGCCGAAGGCGGCGACCGACACATTTTCGTTGCTGAAACCGATGCGTCCATTCAGCAGCGTAAATGCATCGCGCTGTGTGTTTCCGAAGTTGGCGTCGAAAAGAATCGGAAATGCCGGAGGCGCAAACCCGCTGAACAACGTCGGTGCGATGGTGTTGTTCTGCACAGTGTGGAACCAGGTCTTGCCGGTGTAGGAGGCTTCAACACGCGTCAGCCAATTCCAGCCCGAACCACCCATGGGCAACTTGAGTTCAGCGGTGGCATTGCCAGTCGCCTTGGGCGCGTACGGCACCTCGTTGCCCACGGTGTACGGCCGGTTGGCGTTGCGATCGATGTTGCCCTTGGTGACGGCGGCGCCGAGCCCAAAGGTCAGGTACTCAGTGGCACGGAACTTGGCATCGATTTCAGCGCCCTTGAGGGTAACTTCATCTATGTTGGTGACCACGCGCAGTAATCCGAATGGACCGGCGAAGAATTCGAAGAACTGCATGTTGTCCACCTTGGTGTGGAAAATTGCTGCATTAACCGACACGCGCCGGTCAAATAAGGTACTCTTGAAGCCAATTTCTGCCGCCTTGGCGACTTCCTTCTTGTATTCATCCTGAACGTTTAGCGCGCTGTTGATGCCACTGCCGATGTAGAAAGACTGAATCGTCGCGGCACTACCCAGAGAATTGAAGCCGCCGGAACGGAACCCATAACCGTAGCTGGCGTACAGCGAGAAACCGTCCGACGCCTTCCAGTTCACCGTCAGCTTGGGTTGGAGCTGGCTGTAGGTCTTGCTGCGGTCTGGGATGGACGTCGCGGTCGGGTTCACATTGTAGTACGGATTGATAAAGCAATTCGGCGTCAGGCTGCAGGTTTGCAGGAAGGGAGCGACCGCGCGCGGCACGTTGTTCCTGACCTCGCGCTTTTCGCGGTCGTAGCGCACGGCCAGCGCGACTTCGACATTGCCCGGGAGGTCGAAAGCCAGCTGGCCGAATCCGGCGATGACCTTGCTTCTATAGCTGTCGTCATACAACAGGTCTGTTGGGCTGTCCGAACCGGGTGCGTTGTAAGCCTGCAGAACGATTGGCTTGCCAAGGTCGGCGCCCTGTTCGACGACGGCGCGGCGGTGAATGTCCACACCATACAATCCGGCGATCCAGCGAACCGGCTTGTCGCCCGGGGAGGTCAGTCGTATTTCGAGACTTGTATCGCGCTGATCACGCTGCTGATACTGATAACCATCGCAGGTATCTGCGCCGTACGGCGGAGTGAATTGGCCGGGCCCGTATCCAAAAGGAGACGGCAGGGGCGCGGCCGGCTGTGCAGCGCGCGTCGCAATGCAGGTTGGCTCGGCGGCGTAGATGCCAAAGGCACCACTGGTGCCGTCCGCCAGCAGGAAATTCTTTTGATTGTTGTACGAGACCACCGAGGTCAGTGTGCCGATGCCAACGTCGAAATCACCCTTGATCGAAAGGTTCAGATTGTCCTGCGAATTTTTGGAGTCGATGTTGTTGATGTAGTCGAATTTATGGTCGTTGACGTTTTGGTCAAAGTCCGATATGCCCGTTGCCTGCGCCAATACGGGCAGTGCAAACGCCGCATTGAACGAAATGGCCGATGCATCCGCCTTGCTGTAGCGCGCCTTGAAGTCCAGAGAGTTACTGTCTGAAAGCTTCCAGATCACACGCGCTTCGCCGCCCGATTCCTGCACGGCATCGACGTTCTTGTTGCCGAGAAAGCGGTTGGTGTAGAAGCCGTCCGTGCGGTAGGTGTAGGCGCCTGCGCGTGCAAAAACATTGTCGGATAGCGGACCGCTGACGTAGCCGCTGGCCTTGAAGGTCTTGTTGTTGCCGAGCGTACCCTTCGCTTCAGCTTTGAACTCTTCCGAGGGCTTTGGCGTCGTGATAATGATGGCGCCAGCTGAGGCATTGCGGCCGTACACGGCACTCTGCGGTCCCTTCAGCACTTCGATTTGCTCGATGTCCGCAAATTCCTGGTTGAATGCCGTACGGTTGGTCAGCAGCACGCCGTCGATGATCAAGCCGAAGTTGGTTTCCGCATCGCGGCTGGTGTTGATGCCGCGGATGTTCACCTGCATGTCGCCAAATTCAGCGCTACTGACCGCTGATACACCGGGCGTCAGTGAGATGAAGTCCTGAGGGCGCTCGATGCCGGCGTCCTTGATGTCCTGAGCCGAGAACGCCTGCAGCGAGGCCGGAACGTCGGAAATCTTCTCCGAGCGTTGTCGGGCCGTTACAACGATCTCGTCGATCTGGGTCACCGAGGGGTCCGCGGCGAGCGCTGAAGACGCGCCTAGCTGCGCCGATGCGGCAACTGCCGCCGCAAGCAGAGAAAAGCCGTACTTCGAATAATTCATGTGCATCCCTCAAGGGTTTGTATTGTCCGGACAACGATAGCATTTGGTTAACTCGCATCGCAATGCGTTCTCGGTGTTGTTTTAGTGATACAAGGTGCCGCCCGGCTGGTTTTGTTAGTATCGCGCGGTGTCGATGTACCGCCAAAGCATCCAGTTTCCGGCCAAGGATTCCGCCCTTCGAGAGGATGTCCATGCTCTGGGAACGGTCGTGGGCAACGTCGTGCGCGAACAGGGCGGGGAAGCCTTCTTCGAATTGGTCGAAGGCGACCGGCAAGCGGCCATCTTAAGACGCGAGGGCGATGCGGCCGGCGCCGCCGAATTGAGGCGCCGCACGCAGGGGCGCACGCCCGAAGCGGCTCGAGACCTGACACGGGCATTCTCGATCTGGTTTCAGGCGGTCAACACCGCCGAAAAGGTGCACCGGGTCCGGCGCCGCCGACAATATCTCAACGATTCCACCACCGCGCAGCCGGGCGGCATCGCCGACTGCCTGGCGCGATTGAAGCGCGAGGGCCGCGATCTGCATCAGGTGATTGCGCTGATCGGCAGCTTGAGCATCGAGCCGGTGTTCACGGCGCACCCGACCGAATCCACCCGCCGCACCATTCTGCGCAAGCATCAACGCATCGCGCAGGACTTGCTGGACCGGCTCAACCCGGCAATGACCCCCGGTGAGCTGCACACCTTGTGGGCCAAGGTGCATCTGGAATTCACCACCATCTGGCAGACCGAAGACCATCCGCGCGAACGGCTCACCGTTGCGGACGAACGCGAACATGTTTTGTTCTATCTGGTCGAAGTGCTCTACCGGATCGTGCCGCTGTTCTATGAAGAATTGGAAACGGCGCTGGCGCAAACCTTTGGCGTGGATGTCGATACGCTCGACCTGCCGAACATCCTGCACTTCGGTTCCTGGGTGGGCGGCGACATGGACGGCAACGACGACGTCCATGCGAAGAGCATTCGCGAAACCTTGTCGCGCCATCAGCGGCTGATCATCTCGACGTATTTCTCCGAATGCCAGCAGTTGGCGGAAGTGTTGAGTCAGAGCGCCAGCCGCGTCGGCATCGATCCGGCGTTGATGCGACGCGTGGAGCAATACTCGTCGCTGTTGCCCGGCGCGCAAGCCATCACGCCGGCACGACATGACCGCATGCCGTATCGCGTGTTTTTCGGACAAATCGCTGAGCGGTTGAAGACCACCTACGACGGTCGCCCAAATGGCTACGAAGGACCGCTGGAATTGCTGGCGGATGTTCAGCTGGTCGCCGACAGCCTGCTGGCGAATCACAGCCGCCACGGCGGCTATTTTCTGGTGCGGCGCCTGATCCGGCGCATCCGCACCTTTGGTTTTCATCTGGCGACACTGGACGTGCGACAGCATGCGCATGTGCATGATGAGGTCATTGCTCACGCCATGGGTCGCAGCGATTGGCTCGAACTGGCGCCGACGCAGCGTCTGGCGCAATTACGGGAATGGCTGCAACGCGATCAGGGCCCGGTGGTGCCATTGGATGCCGTCGGCCGGCGCACGTTGTGGGTGTTCGAGGCCATCGCGCAGGCCCGTCACAAATTCGGCGAACGCGCCGTGCGCAACTACATCGTCAGCGGCGCCAACGGCGCAGAGGATGTGCTGTCGGTATTGCTGCTGGCGCGATGGGCGGACATCACCGACAAACGCAACGGCGAGTGTCCGTTGGACATTGCGCCGCTGCTCGAATGCATCGACTCGCTCACGCACGCCGGCGACACCCTGCGCGATCTGATGGGGGACCTGGTCTATCGCAGTCATTTGTCGGCGCGCGGCAATCGCCAGGTCGTTCTCGTCGGCTACTCGGATAGCAACAAAGAGGGTGGCATCGTCGCCTCGCGCTGGGCGCTGCAGGTGGCGCAAACGCAGATCGTGGATGCGGCGGCGGCCGCCGGCATCGAGCCCACGATCTTTCACGGCCGCGGCGGCACGCCGGCGCGCGGCGGTGGGCAGACCGAGCAACTGGTCGAAAGCGCCCCGCGC
This sequence comes from Pseudomonadota bacterium, assembly GCA_031394735.1. Lineage (GTDB taxonomy): Bacteria > Pseudomonadota > Gammaproteobacteria > Steroidobacterales > Steroidobacteraceae > TMP-86. Next base: position 5,637 of record JANMXI010000281.1, read on the forward strand.
GGTTCGATTCGCAATGTCCTGCGCATGACCGAACAGGGCGAGGTGGTGAATCAGAACTACAGTCTGCGACCGATTGCGATGCGTACCTTGGAGCGTTCCTTTGCGGCGCTCGCTCGTGCCACCGCGCATGCCGATGACAGTTTTGCGCCGAGCGAGAATCAGCGGGCTGCCATGTCGCTGCTGGCAGATCGCAGTCTTGCCGCGTACCGCAGCCTCGTTTTCCAACCCAACGATTTTTTTGCCTACTTTCGCGCGGTGACGCCCGTCGATGTAATCGAGCGCATGCACATCGGCTCACGGGCCGCGGCACGCACAGACGCCGAAGGACTGCATGCGCTGCGTGCGCTGCCGTGGGTGTTTGCGTGGACCCAGAGCCGGCATTCCATTCCAGGTTGGTATGGCATGGGCAGCGGCCTTGAGGTCGTGCTCGAAAAATTCGGTGAATCCGTGATCAGCGAGATGCTGGTGCGCTGGCCTTTTTTCGGCTATCTGGTCGATGACATAGAGGCCATGCTCGCCCGCGCCGATCTGGAGATCGCCGCGATCTACGACGAACTGGCGCCGGAAGCTTTGCGCCACTTCGGCGTCGACATCCGCGCTGAGTACGAACTCACCGCGAAGAATGTGCTGAAGCTGCGCGGCAGCGCGCGATTGCTGGACAGCGATCCGACCTTGCAGCGCGCCATCAAACTGCGCAACCCGTACATCGATCCGATGCATCTGATGCAGGTGGACCTGCTGAAGCGCTGGCGAGCCACGGAGCGGAGCGACAAGGCACTGTTTGGCGCGCTGCTCGCAACGATCAGCGGTATTGCGCAAGGACTGCAGGCGACCGGCTAGGGCGTTTTAAAGACCTAGCACTCGGGGACGTTGACGGCGAGTCCGCCCTGCGAAGTTTCCTTGTAGATAACCGACATGTCGTGCCCGGTCTGGCGCATGGTGGCGATGACCTGATCCAGCGACACCTTGTGAGAGCCGTCGCCGCGCATCGCGAGGCGCGCAGCGTTGATGGCCTTCACCGAGCCCATCGCATTGCGTTCGATGCACGGGATCTGCACCAGTCCGGCGACCGGATCGCAGGTCAGGCCCAGATTGTGCTCCATGCCGATTTCGGCCGCGTTTTCCAATTGTTCGTTGCTGCCGTTCAGCGCCGACACCAGTCCGGCGGCGGCCATGGAGCAGGCCACGCCGACCTCGCCCTGGCAGCCCATCTCGGCGCCGGAAATCGAGGCGTTCTTCTTGTACAGAATGCCGATGGCAGCCGCACTTAACAGGAAACGAATCACGCCTTCTTCGTTGGCGCCGGGCTCGAAACGCATGTAATAGTGCAACACTGCGGGCACGATGCCGGCCGCGCCATTGGTCGGCGCGGTGACGACCTGTCCACCGGCGGCATTTTCCTCATTCACGGCCAACGCATACGCATTGACCCAATCCAGCGCGCGCATCGGGTCATCCTGGCTCCCGCTCTGCAGAATTCGCTGCAGCTTGGGTGCGCGGCGCCGCACGGCCAGCACGCCCGGCAGCAATCCGCTGGCCTCGAAGCCGCGGCTCACGCAATCTTTCATCACTGTCCAGATGCGCAACAGATCGGTGCGGATCTGCGCATCGCTTTTCCAGACGCGCTCGCGCGCGAGCATGAGTTCATGAATCTCCAGGCCGTGCGAGCGTGCCTGCTCGAGCAGGCTCATGGCCGAGTCAAATTCGAAGGGCGCCGTTGCGCGTGATTGGTCGACGCCGCCTTCGCTGCCTGCCTGAATGACGAAGCCTCCGCCGATGCTGTAGTACTCCTCCTTGGCGAGCACTTGCAACGATGCGTCGTGCGCTGTGAAGCGCATGCCGTTGGAATGTCCAGGCAGCGTCTGGTCGTAATGAAACAGCAGGTTCAACGGCTCATCGAACGAAATTTCATGCCGGCCGAGCAGTTTGATCTTCGAGCTGCCACGGATTCGCGCCAGGGTCGGTTCGATGCTGCGCGGATCGATGGTATCCGGACTCAAGCCTTCCAGTCCCAGCAGGATGGCGCGGTCGGTGCAGTGGCCGCGACCGGTCAACGCGAGCGATCCATACAATTGTGCCGACACCTGCGCGGTGCGTTCCAGCAGGCCGCGGTGGGCGAGCAGCTCCACGAAGCTACGCGCGGCGTTCATCGGCCCCATGGTGTGTGAACTGGAGGGGCCGATGCCGATTTTGAAAATGTCGAATACGCTCAGGCTCATGCCGACATTCTAGCCAAAGCGATTCAAGTCCAATGCATCTAAAAACGACGCCCGCTTGTCCGATGCGATGAGATCGGCCAGCACCCGGGCGGTCGTGGGGCCCAACGTCAGACCCAAATGTTGATGCCCAAGGGCATAAAACAGGCCTGGGTGGGCCTGGCTTGCGCCAATCGCCGGCAGGTAGTCAGGCAGCGTCGGTCGCTCACCCATCCACGTTTGAGGTTGGTCGGAGGGCAAATAAATGCCCGATTCCTTCAGATGCTGCGCAAGCTTGGTCCATTTCGATGCCGTCGGAGTCGATCCCGGCGCCGCAAACTCGACGAAACTCGTGCAACGAAATCCAAAGGACATCGGCGTGAGAACTGCGGAACGCTCTCGAAGCATCAAGGGCCGTTGCAGACCCGCGACCTGACGGGAGAAACTCAAATGGTAACCACGCTCGGCGATCAAAGGAACGCGCAGGCCCAGCGGCGCCAACAGTCGGGCGCTGCGCGAGCCACCCGCGATGACAACGCGCCGCGCGTGTACGTCTGCACCACGTGTCTTCAAGACAAAGCCGCCGCGATCCGGCGCGATGCACCGGATGTCGGAATGCACAAAGCGCCCCCCTTTGGCGCAAAAATCCTCGTACAACGCCTCGACGATTCCCAGCGGCGTCTTGACGTAGCCGGTGTCCAGATAACGCACGCCATCGACGGCGCGCGGCGCCAGCGTGCGCAGCACCTGCAACTCGTCGGGCTGCAGGTCGCGCCAGTTCACGCCGTCGGCGCGCTGCGCCAGCAGCGCTGCCTGCGCACCGCTGCGCGCTGCCGCGGATTCGAAGATCTCGTCGTGACCCAGAAATTGCGTCAACGCGCCCACGGCCGGGCACGCAACGCTCAATTCGCGCCAGTCCACCACGGTGTTGGACTGCAAGGCGAGAAACGTACGATGGTTGGCGGCGTAATGCCGCGAGCTGCAATTGCGCAGAAACTCGACGCTCCAGGGCAGTACCGTCGCCGCATCGCGCCAGCGCAGGCTGGCGACGCCACGGCCCAGCAGCAGTGCCGGCACCTCGCGCCAGGCACCCGGGTGCGCCAGTGGCGTCAACTGTTCGACGGCAATGTGTCCCGCATTGCCGAAGGAAGCGCCGTGCCCTGGGAGACCGCTATCCACCAGCAGGCACTGAACGCCGCGCAATTGCAATTCGCGGGCCAGAGCGGTGCCGATGATGCCGGCACCGACGACGGCCAGTTCAGCCGGCGATGCCATGGACGAACGGATCCTCCGGGTCCAACAGCAGTGTGGACTCGCCGGTGATGTAGGCGCGGCCGGTGATGGCGGGCTGGATGCGGGCGCCGCCGCGATCGCCGCTGCGTTCATAGCCTGCCGTGAAGACACTGCCGATGATGCTTTCCTGGCGCCAGGTCTCGCCGGGTTCGAGCAGCCCGTCACTGGCCAGGCAGGCAACCTTGGCGCTGGTGCCGGTACCGCAGGGCGAGCGATCGTAGGCGCCGCCGGGACACAACACGAAATTGCGGCTGTCGGCGGCGGTGCTGGGTCCGCACAGCTCGACGTGATCGATGAGCCCGCCATCGGCGCCGCCGATGCCGGACAAGTGCAGGGCCTGCGCGATCGCCTGTGACGCAAGCAGCAATTGCGGGATGTTCTCTCGCGTCAACGTCAGACCATGATCTTCACAGATGAAGAACCAATTGCCGCCCCAAGCAATGTCGCCATGAACAAGCCCAAGTCCGGGCACGTCGACTGCGCGCTGTCGCTCGTGGCGGTACGACGGGACGTTGTAGACGGTGACTTCGCCGCTAGCGTGCAATCGGACGCGCACCGGGCCGACGGGTGTGTCGAGCAGGTGATCGCCGGGAGGAATCCGGTTCAGATGCGCAAGCGTGGCGATGAGTCCGATGGTGCCGTGGCCACACATCCCCAAGAACCCGACATTGTTGAAGTAAATGACGCCCGCCGCGGCGCCGGCCGACGTGGCGGGTGTCAGCAAGCCACCGACCAGGACATCCGAGCCGCGAGGTTCGTTGATGACGGCGGAGCGGAAGTAGTCATGCAATTCACGGAACTGCCGAAGTTGTTCGCTCATGCTGCCGGTCAACGCCGGCGCTCCGTCGATGACGATGCGCGTCGGTTCGCCGCCCGTGTGCGAATCCACGATCCGCACGCGCTGGTAGCGCTTATCGCTCAGCGTGCGAGTAGTGACGGCGGGACCTTCGTCAGCCCAACTTTGTTTCATGAGCCATTTTGTTCGCAGTATCATCGCAGGGTCAATCGCTATGAACAGGATCAAGGCAATGAACATCGAACGCATCGGCAGTGGACCGCGCATGAGTCAGGCGGTCAAGGCTGGGTCCCTCGTCTTTCTGGCCGGGCAGGTGGCCGATCATCCAGGCACTGTCGGCGAACAGACCGAGGCCATTCTGGCCAAGATCGATGCGCTGCTGGCCAAGGCAGGCGCCGACAAGACCCGCATCCTGAGCGCCAATATCTGGCTCGCCGACATCAATACGTTTGCGCAGATGAATGCCGTCTGGGACAAATGGGTGCCGGCCGGTCATACGCCTGCTCGGGCCACGGTCGAGGCACGGCTGGCCGGTCCGGAATTCAAGATCGAGATCGCGGTCGTCGCGGCGGTTTGACGCTTGCGCTGCGATCGATGCGTGCCGCGGTCTACGGGGTGATGCGCCGCGCCGCGAAGAACCCTTGCGCGTACGGCGCAGCGTCCAGCCTGTCAATGCGGACTCGACCCCCGGAAGAGGGCGCGTGAACAAACTGACCCGGCGCCGTGAGGATGCCCACGTGCAGTTCCTTCTTGAAATGCAGGAACACGAGATCGCCGGGTACGACCTGCGTCTTGCGCACCGCTACGCCGGCCCTTAGCTGCTCGTGTGCGGTACGTGGCACGAGGAGGGCCGCGTGCTTCGCGGCATAGGCCACCAAGCCGCTGCAATCGAAGCCGCCCGGCGCAGCCCCGCCGAATCGGTACGGCTGGCCTTGCATGCTCAGTGCGGCGTCGACGAAAGCGCGGGCGATAATGTCGCCGGGGGGCGGTGCCGGCGCTGTGGGCTGCGACGCGCAACCCAGGATCTGCACCGCGCAAACGGTCAGCGCGAGGACAATCCTGTATCTCAACGAGGCCCGGTCGCCGCCGTCGCCAACGCTGCGCCGACGATGCCCGCGTCCGCCCGTAGTTTGCCGATGCGCAGCGGCGCGCGGCATACCAGCTTGTCCAAGAACTGCGGTGCATCGTCGGTGATGCCGCCACACAGAACGATCAGTTCAGGCCACAGCAGTGCCTGATACTCCTGCAGCACCCGACTCAAACCGGCGGACCACTGGTCCCAACTGAGATTGCTTTCCGTTCGGACCCTACCGGCCGCGCGCTGTTCGGCTTCCTGACCATCGACCTGCAGATGGCCGAGTTCCGAATTGCCGATCAAATGGCTGTCGAGGAACAACGCGCTGCCGATGCCTGTTCCCAAGGTGAGGACCAGCACCAATCCCTTGATGTCCCGCGCTGCCCCGCACTTGACCTCCGCCAACCCGGCGGCATCGGCGTCGTTGATTGCAGTCACCTGGCGCGCCAGCCGCTTCTGCGCCAATGAGGTCAACGGCTGCCCGATCCAATCCTTGTTGATATTGGCGGCGGTTTCGACGATCCCGGCGCGAATGACGCTGGGAAATGCGATGCCAACGCTCAAACCAGGATCGAACTCCGACACCACCGTGGCGATGGATTCCAACATGGCCGCAACCGGACCGTGTGCAGGGGTCGGAACGCTGCGTCGCGCTACTGTAAAGTCACCGCTGCTTAAATCCACGACGGCGCTCTTGATTGAAGAGCCGCCTACATCCACGCCAACCGCGAGCGCATTCTGATTCACGGATGTTCCACCTTGCTGTTGCCTTAAGATCGCTATGATACCGTTAAACTACTTTGGGCAATCGACGATGGACCCGACCAAGAGAATATGAACTCGACCGTGACTCAAACCGCCTCCCGGCGGCGCATCGCTATGCAACCCGGCATGCTGCGTGCTGCCCTCCTCGATCGACTGACACGCGCGCTCGGCAAGGACCAGGAAACCGCGACTTTGCGGGACTATTACGATGCATTGTCGCTGGCCGTTCGCGAGGAATTGACCTTGCGCTGGCTGGCCACGCAGCAGCGGGTGGCACGTGCGCGGGTGAAGCGGGTTTGCTATCTTTCGGTGGAGTATCTGCCGGGACGTTCGCTGCTCAATGCGCTGTCGAGTCTGGAGGGAGACTTCGTGCAGGAAGCGCGCGAGGTGCTGTGCGAAATGGGCAAGGAACTGGATGATGTCGTGTCACAGGAGGTGGATCCGGGTCTGGGCAATGGCGGGTTGGGACGGCTCGCGGCCTGCTTCCTGGATTCGCTCGCGACGCTGCAATATCCGGCGGTTGGATATGGCATTCGTTACGACTACGGCATTTTCACGCAGGTCATCGATGCCGAGGGAGGCCAGCGCGAGGTGGCGAGCAGCTGGCTGAGTCTGCGCAATGTCTGGGAGACTCCGCGCGGCAATGTGCGCTACACCGTGCGATTCGGCGGTCGCAGCGTACCCAGTGCGGGTGACGATGCGCGTCTGCCGCATAGCTGGGTCGAGACGAGAAATATCAACGCCATCGGGTTCGACCAGTTGATTCCGGGAAACCGCGGACCGACGGTGAATCACCTGCGTCTGTGGTCGGGGCGCGGGATCACGCCGTTTCATATCGAAGCCTTCAACGCCGGCGACTATGCGGCCGCGGTGCAGGAGCAGATCGATGCCAAAAATCTGTCGCGAGTGCTATACCCCGACGATTCCACGCCGCAGGGGCGTGAGCTGCGTTTCAAACAACAATATTTTTTCGTCAGCGCCAGCCTGCAGGACATATTGGCGACCCATATGAACGAGGGGCACACCGTACGGACACTGCCCGACTCGGTCGCGCTGCAGCTCAACGACACGCACCCGACGGTGGCCATTCCTGAGCTGATGCGTCTGCTGATCGATGAGCACGAAATCGGCTGGGACGACGCCTGGCAGATGACGCGCAAGATCTTTTCTTATACGAATCACACGCTGTTACCGGAGGCGCTGGAGACCTGGTCCGTCAGCTTCTACGAGCGCCTGTTGCCGCGGCATCTGCAGATCATCTACCTCATCAACAAGGAGTTCCTGGCGCAGGTGGCGCTGAAGTATCCGGGCGATCCCGCTCGGCAGCAGGCCACGTCGATCATTGCCGAGGGTCACGACCGCCGCGTCCGCATGTCGCATCTGGCGGTGATCGGCAGCCATTGCGTCAATGGCGTCGCCAAGCTGCATTCGGATCTGATGTGCAAGACCATTTTTGCGCCGTTCGCCGAGATGTTTCCGGAGCGGTTCACGAATGTGACCAACGGCATCGCTTCCCGCCGTTGGCTGAAACAATCCAACACCGGGCTGTCGGCGCTGTTGAGCGAACATCTGGGGTCGGCGTGGGAAAATGACCTGGAGGAAATCGAACGGCTGAGCGGTGCTGCCGAGGATCCGGAATTCAGACGCCGGTTCAGGCTCATCAAGCATTTCAACAAGCAGCGACTGGCGGATGAAATCCTGCGTCGTGCCGGCATTACGGTCGACGTGGAGTCGCTGTTCGACGTTCAGGTCAAGCGCATTCACGAGTACAAGCGTCAGCTGCTCAATCTGCTGTACGTGGTGTCACGCTACAACCGCATACGCGACAATCCGAGTCTGGACATCGTGCCGCGCACCGTCATTTTCGCCGGCAAGGCAGCGCCGGGTTACGCGATGGCCAAGGCCGTGATCCGTCTGATCAACAATGTGGCGACGGTCATCGACAAGGATCCGTTGGTTCGCAGCAAATTGCGGCTGGTGTTTTTGCCCGACTATGACGTGTCGCTGGCGCAGAGGATCATGCCGGCGGCGAATCTGTCCGAACAGATTTCCACTGCCGGCATGGAAGCGTCGGGCACGGGCAACATGAAGCTTGCGCTCAATGGCGCCTTGACCATCGGCACCCTGGACGGAGCGAACATCGAAATCCGCGACCGGGTCGGCGCCGACAACATCTTCATTTTCGGACTTAACGCCACCGAGGTGGTGGCGCTGCGTACGCGCGGTTACGTTCCCAACGACTTCATTGCCGCGGATTCAGAATTGAAACGTGCATTGGAGTTGATTTCATCCGGACATTTCTCAGGTTGTCGTGTCGACGAGGCCCGCGGCATCGTCGATCGTTTGCGATCTGACGGTGAGCAGTTCATGGTGTGCGCCGACTATGCGGCGTATGCGGCCGCACAGGACAATGTGGACACCTTGTTCCGGCAGACCGATGAGTGGAGTCGCAGGGCGGTCATCAATTGCCTGTCGATGGGAAGTTTTTCCAGTGATCGCAGCATTCGTGAGTATGCGGATCGAATCTGGGCCATCCGGCCGGTCATCTGATGGACTCGCGCGCCCTGACAGATTTCGATTTGTTTCTGTTCGGACAAGGCAAGCACCATCGCATCTACGAAAAGCTCGGCGCACATCTGGATTTGGAGTCAGGCGTGCCGGGGACGCGATTTGCCGTGTGGGCACCCAATGCCGTCGGCGTCAGCGTCGTGGGGCCTTTCAATGCGTGGGATGGCCGTGCACACCGCTTGAATGGTGTCGGTGACTCCGGCATCTGGCAGGGTTTCATTCCCCACATCGGCGCAGGCACCGCGTACAAGTTTGAAATCCGTGCCGCCTCCGGCGCGTTGCTGATCAAATCAGATCCGTATGGTGCAGCCATGCAGTTGCGGCCCGAGAATTGCTCGCTGGTCGCGTCACTGGCGGGATTTGAATGGAATGACGCTGCGTGGCTGGATGCGCGACGTGGCCGCGATGCGCGGCGCGAACCGATGTCCATTTACGAGGTACACCTGGGTTCGTGGCGGCGGCCGTGGGAGTCGCGCACGCCGCCGTTCATGAGTTGGCGCGAAGCGGTCGACCAACTCATTCCGTACGTGCAGGAGATGGGTTACACCCATTTGGAACTGATGGGCGTGGCGGAGCATCCCTTGGACGAGTCCTGGGGTTATCAGGTGGTGGGCTATTTCGCGGCCACTTCCCGCTACGGTTCGCCGCAGGACTTCATGTATTTCGTGGATTGCTGCCACCGCGCCGGCATCGGCGTGATTCTGGACTGGGTTCCGGGGCATTTTCCGCGCGACGATCATGGTCTGGCATCCTTCGACGGGACGGCGCTTTACGAACATGCCGACTCGCGTCTGGGCGAACATCGTGACTGGGGGACCAAAATATTCAATTACGGTCGCCATGAAGTACGTAATTTTCTGGTGGCGAATGCCTTGTTCTGGCTGGACAAGTTTCACGTCGACGGCCTGCGGGTCGATGCGGTGGCCTCGATGCTGTATCTGGACTACAGCCGCAATCCGGGCGAATGGCTGCCCAACCGCCATGGTGGACGGGAGAATCTGGAAGCCATCGAATTTCTCAAACACTTCAATGGCGCGATCGCCACCGAATTCGCCGGTGCGCTGACCTTTGCGGAAGAATCCACCTCCTTCGACGGCGTGACCCGGGCCACCGAACACGGGGGTCTGGGATTCAGCTTCAAATGGAACATGGGCTGGATGAACGACACCCTGAAGTACATGGCGGCGGATCCCGTGCATCGTCGCTACGAACATCACCTGCTGACGTTTTCATTTGTGTACGCGTGGTCGGAAAACTTCGTGCTGCCCATCTCCCATGACGAAGTGGTGCACGGTAAAGCTTCGCTGTTGTCGAAAATGCCTGGCGACGAATGGCAGAAGCGCGCCAACTTCCGGCTGTTGCTGGCCTATATGCTCGCGCATCCCGGCAAGAAGCTCACGTTCATGGGCTCGGAATTCGGGCAGTGGCGTGAATGGCGCGACCACGATCAGCTCGACTGGAATCTGCTCGCCAACGAGACACACCGCGGCCTGCAGGCGTATGTGCGCGAACTGAATCATGTGTATCGGCGTAGCCCGGCTTTGTTTTACGGCGATTGCGATCCGGGGGCGTTTCGATGGGTGGATTTGCACAACGCGGATGAAAGCGTTTGGGCGTTCGAACGCAGCGGCGCCGGTGCGCCGGGCGCAGCACCGATCCTGTGTGCATTCAATGCCACTCCCGTGCCGCGACCCGACTATGTATTCAACGTGCCGAACGGCGGCCGTTACCACAAGATCCTGGACTCCGATGCGCTTGGTTTTGGAGGCTCGCGGTTCAACAGCCAGGATCATGTGGATGCGGTCGGTGGCGCAGGCTCCTCGAACTGGTCGGTTCGCGTCGACCTGCCGCCGCTGGGTGCGGTTTTTTACTCGTTGTAGCCACGTCGATGACAACCATTTCACCGGGGACGCCCCATCCTTTGGGCGCAACCTGGACCGGACAAGGCGTGAATTTTGCAGTGTTCTCGTCCCATGCGGAGCGCGTCGAATTGTGCCTGCTGGACCCGAACAGCGGGGTGGAGCTGTCTGCTCATCCGATCACTGCGCGAACAGGCGATGTTTGGCACATTGCGCTCGCCGCAGAACTTGCCACCGCGGGCACCTGCTATGCCTACCGGGTCCATGGGCCCTGTGTAGCGGAGGAGGGCCATCGCTTCGATCCCGCTAAATTGCTCGTGGACCCTTACGCGCGCGAACTGGTCCTCACCCAGACGCCTTGTGCCCGGGTGCGTAGTGCGGCGTTTGATTGGGGCGCGGATCGGCCACCGTCCATTCCGTGGCGCGATTCACTGCTCTATGAATTGCATGTGAAAGGATTTACACAGCGCCACCCCCAAGTGCCGGCGGACTTGCGCGGCACCTATCAAGGGCTCGCTTGCGATCCGGTGATCGAACACTTGCGTAGCATCGGCGTCACCGCGGTTGAACTGCTGCCCGTGCAGGCGTTCATCAGCGAAGACTTCTTGCGTGAGCGGGGCTTGAGCAACTATTGGGGCTACAACTCGCTGGCTTGGTTCGCGCCCGCCGCGCAATACGCCACGCACGACCCGGTCAACGAGTTCAAGGCGATGGTCAAGGGCCTTCATGCTGCCGGCATCGAGGTGATCCTGGACGTCGTTTTCAATCACTCGGCCGAAGGCAACGAGAGCGGTCCGACGTTGAGTCTGCGCGGATTCGACAACAGCGTGTACTACCGGTTGCTGCGCGACGACAAGCGCTTCTACGAGAATCTTACCGGCTGCGGCAACACGCTGAATTGCCAGCATCCGGTGGTTCGCACCTTGGTGATCGACTGCCTGAAGTATTGGGTGGACGAGATGCATGTCGATGGATTTCGCTTCGATCTTGCGCCGGTTCTCGGGCGTGAGGACAACGGCTTCAACGAGCGCTCGGCGTTTTTCGACGCGATTCGTGCCGAGCCGGGCCTTGCCTATATCAAGTTGATTGCCGAACCTTGGGACGTGGGCCTGGGTGGCTATCAACTCGGACGGTTTCCGACCGGATGGTCGGAGTGGAATGACCGTTTCCGCGACAATGTGCGGGCCTTTTGGAATACCGACGCCGGCCGGTTGGGCGATCTCGCCGAGCGCATGGCCGGCTCCAGCGATATTTTCCGTCACCGTTCTCGCAAGCCGTCGGCCGGCATCAACTTCATCACGGCGCATGACGGTTTTACCTTGCACGATCTTGTCAGCTTCAACCACCGCCGGAACGCCGCCAACCAGGAGAATGACGCTGACGGTCATAGTCACAATTTGAGCTGGAATTGCGGGGCCGAAGGCCAAAGCGGCGACGCCGGCATTTTGTCACTGCGCCTGCGGCAGATGAAGAATTTTCTGGCGACGTTGCTGCTGTCGCAGGGCGTTCCCTTGTTGCAGGCGGGCGATGAGTTCGCACGCAGCCAGGGCGGCAACAACAATGCCTATTGTCAGGACAACGAGATTTCCTGGATTGATTGGACCTGCGCCAAGCGCCACGCGCCACTGCTCGACTTCGTCCGGTGCCTGGCCCGAATCCGGCGCGACTATCCGGTGTTCCGCCGCGAAACCTTTCTCAAGGGGGGCGCTCGTCGTGTAGGCTCGAAGGATGTGAGCTGGCTGAGCATCCGCGGTGGCGAGATGAGCGAGGCGGATTGGCAGCAGCCCGGGTCGCGAGTCATGGGGATCAAGTTTTTCGTGCCGCACGGCGCGATGAGCCGGGTGCTGCTGCTGGTCAACGCCGGCTTCGAGCCCGCCGAGTTTCCGCTGCCCACCTCCGCACAGAACGGCTGGCGCCTGTTGTTCGATACCGCCCAAAATCCAACCGGCGCGGAGAACTGCGAAACATCTGCTTGCTTCCATGATGTATATCGGCTCGTATCGCATTCGATGGTTTTGCTGGAGGATTGAGTCTTGAATGCGGCATTGATCGAACGGTTGGCTCGGTTGCGCGGCATCGGCGACGCGTACCACGACTATCGTGGCGATCTGCATTATTTCAGCCTCCAGACCAAGGCCGACCTGCTCAAGGCCATGGGTTGCAGCATTGAGGACGATGCCGCCTTGATGTCGCAAATATCCGCCATCGACACGCGCCGGTCGCGCGGCCTGCTGCCCGACATCGCCGTATCCAGCGGCGAGCAGTTGCAGCTGGACGTCAATGTTACGGCGCGCGAATTCGGCAGCAGCCTGATCTGGCGTCTGCAATTGGAGAGTGGCGAGGAATATGAGGGCGTCTTCTCCACGACTGCGTTGCGAGAGACCTGGCGCGGTGAGGTGGACGGCACCTGGATGACGAGGCGCCGGTTGGAATTCAGCGTCGACGTCCCGGCCGGCCATCACGATCTGGAAGCGCGAATCTCCGGCGGTGCCGCCTTTCGATGCCGGGTCATCGTCGCGCCGCCGCGCTGTTTTGTGCCGGCGGACATCCGGCGCGGCGATCGCGTCTGGGGCATTGCCATCCAGCTCTACACTGTGCGCAGCGGACGCAATCTGGGGATGGGCGATTTCCAAGACCTCAACGCCACCATTCACTGGCTCGCTCCGCTGGGTGCCGATTTCATCGCCTTGAATCCACTGCATTCGCTCGCCCCAGGGGACCCGCAGCGTTGCAGTCCGTACAGCGCCTCGAATCGCAATTTTCTCAATGTTCTGTATATCGCGCCGGAGCTGATTCCGGAATTTCACGACTGCACGACGGCGCAGGAACGATTTGCGGCCGATGATTTTCGAACCCGCGCGACGGAATTGCGCGCTTTCGATCTGGTGGATTATCGCGGCGTCGCCGATTTGAAGTTCGGGCTGTTGCGAATCCTGTATGCGCATTTTCGCGCGCAGCATCTGAACAAAGATACGCCGCGAGCGCGACAGTTTCGCGGATTCGTGGAGGCGGGCGGCGAACCCTTGCGGTTGCATGCGCTGTTCGATGCGCTCGACGCTCATTGCATCGCCACTTACGGGGGCAGCTCCGGATGGCAGCAATGGCCGCAACAGTATTCATCACCGGACACCGTCGCCGTGAAGCACTTTGCGCACGAGCACGCGGATGCCGTCGAGTTTCATCTGTACACACAGTGGCTGGCGCATGAGCAATTGCTCGGTTCACAGGTACTCGCGCGCGCGCTGGGCATGCGCATTGGTTTGTATGGCGATTACGCGGTTGGCACGCATCCGTCGGGCTCTGAAGTCTGGACCCAGCAACAGCTGTTCCGCCTCGACGCAGAGATCGGCGCGCCGCCGGATCCGCTGGCATTGAAGGGACAGGGTTGGGGCATTCCACCGCAGGATCCGCGCGGTCTGGAGACGGAGCGTCTCGCCTCCTTCGTCGTCTTGCTGAAGAACAACATGCGCTATTACGGCGCGCTTCGCTTCGATCATGTCATGGCGCTGTTTCGGCAATGGTGGGTGCCGGGCGGCCAATCACCGGCCGCCGGCGCCTACGTGCACTACCCGATGCAGGAATTGATGGCCGCTCTTTGTCTGGAGAGCAACCGGCGCCGCTGTCTGGTGGTGGGAGAAGATCTGGGTGTGGTGCCCGACGAAATCCGCGCGGCGATGCCTCAATACGGACTGCTGCATTACAAAGTGCTGCTATTTGAAAAACTGGAAGGCCGCTTCCGTCGTCCCGACGAGTTTGAGCCCAGCGCGCTGGCGACGCCGAGCACGCATGACATGCCGACCTTGAGCAGCTATTGGGAAGGCCGCGACATCGAATTGCGTGAACGCTTGAATCTGTATCCGGATGCGCAGACACGCGAACTCGTCATGAACGAACGCGAGCAGGACCGGCACCTGTTGATGGCGGCGCTGGCCGCGGAAAATCTGCTGCCCGAGTATCCACGCGAAACCACCGACGCATTTTCCATGGCGCTTGCGAGCAGCATCCACACGTATCTGGCCCGATCGTCCTCCGCGCTGGCGGCGCTTCAAATCGAGGATTTGCTCGGCATGGTTGAGCCGGTGAACGTTCCGGGAACCTATTGGGAGTATCCCAACTGGCAGCGCAAGTTGACCGCAAGCATCGAGGAGATCGCTGCACGCGCCGATGTCAACGAGGTGCTCCGGCGCGTCGACGTGGAGCGCCGCAGGTCTTAAGGTTCCCGGCTGTCGATTCGGCGCTGCATGAACACGAGGTCCAGCCAGCGTCCAAATTTCCGGCCCACTTCCGTGAACAGCGCAACGCGCTCGAATCCAAGGCGTGCGTGCATTCGCAACGATGCGTCGTTGTGGGCGTCGATGCCCGCAATCATGGTGTGTTTGCCCAAGGCTGCAGCGCGGCTGAACAGAGGCCGGACCAGCAGCGCCCCCAATCCTGCGCCGCGACGGTCGGCGCGAACGTGCACGCTGTGCTCCACGGTCGGCGCATAACAGGGAAAGGACCGAAAGTCGCCGAACGAGGAGAAGCCGACTACACCACTGTCGTCGATGCCGACAAGTACCGGATAGGACAGGGCCAGGCGAGCGCGCCACCACTTCTCGCGGTCCGTAAGACTCACCAGCGCTTCACTGTAGACTGCCGTGGTGTTGGCGATCACCTCGTTGTAGATCTCCAAAATCTGCGGCAGATCGGCACGCTCGACGTCGCGAATCTGCAGCGGCGCGCTCACCCTCAGATCCGATGGCGCCACATCAAGTACCATCGGCCGGTATCGGTGGTTTTGCCCGCGGCCGGGTCCTTGACCCGATCCAGACCAAGTCCTGTTCGAAAATCGCCCCACTCGGCCGATGAGAATCGATATTCGAGGTCGACGCCGCTTAGATCACGCCGGGTTGGCGCCGCGACATTGTAAATATCTGTATATGGACTCTTGTTGAGCCGACCATGTCGTGCGTGCAGTTGCCATTCGTTGCCCGAAAGCGGCACCCAACGTACGTTCAACGAAGAGACTTCTGCGTCGGCTTCCCACGACGAGCCGATGATGCGGTCTTTGTAGCGGTAGCCATCTTTGTTGAAAATGTAGTGGGTATAGGCGCAGTCGTAGATGGGTTCTTTGCGTGTAAACGAGCAGCTCGTGTTTGAGTATTCAAGATTCAGATGCAGCACGTTGCCGGAATCAAACGCCTTCCAAGTGTCGACACCGAATTGCCCCAGGTATTTGAATGGCACGCCGCCTTGTTGGTCCTCGCCGATCATTTGCGCGGAGATGGCATAGGGCAGATGACCGATGGGTGAGGTCCAACGCAAATCGAATCCCGCCATATCGTTGCCGGGATCGGTGGCGGCGGTGATGCCGGCCGACGTTCCCGTATTGGTGTTGCCGAACAGCCAGTTTTTGAAAGTCTTCAAGTTGCACTGCCGTCCGCGACCGCACACCTGGGAGGTGCGCGTCAGCCCCAGTTCCAGGTTGTGCAAGGGTTTGAAAGTAAAGCGTGCACCCACGAAGCGCGGGTCGCGGACATCATCGCGATCATGCTCGAGCGAGCCGAGGAAGCCGCTCAGTCGCCACGGTCCGACCCAGCGCAACCAACGTGATTGCGGCGCACGCGAGGACAGGCGATCCAATCCCACCGACGGAATGGGGCGCGCATTAGTCGACAGAACGAGGCTGTCGTGCTGGCTCGGTCCCCAGGAACGGGCCATTTCGCCGACGCTCCAGATCCAATTCCCGGTTTGCAGGGACGCGTAGCTGCCGTCGATCCGGAAGCGCTGCCGGTCAACCGGCACCGCCTCCTTGGGGCCACGGCTGTTGGCGCTGGCGGCGACGTGCACGGTGAATCGTCCGTAGTCACGCCCTGCGGTGATGCCGATGCTTGCATCCTCGCGTGGCAGAGGTTCGTTTTGGCGGAAGCGCGTCGGATGAACCGACACCGCTGCCGATACCGCATCGTCATCCGGCGTGTCGTACCGGTCGAGAACGCCCTTCAGGCGTGACAGGGCGGCTGATTCGCTCGCGCTCAATGCTGCATCGTCCACCGCCGCGATCGCATCGTGCACCTCATCAATCGGCATCGGCCAGGTCGAGACGGGGATATGCAGCGCGCCCGCACTGATCAGGTATTCGACATCGGCTCGCACGGCATCCTCGTCGGCGTCGAAAAAGCCTGATGCCTCGCAGCGGATGGCGAGCAATGCGGCAACGACGCCCGCACCAACAACTACACTTCGCAAACCAAGCTCCTGTAAACCCTCGCGGGTTTTCTCTTTGATATCGCAAAGGATGAGTGATCGGTTTGCACCTGTCCACCGTTTGTAGTGCCCAGCGGGCCGGTCAGGCTGCGGCGACGCTGGTTTCCTCGGCAGCTTGGGCCCGCGCTGCAAAGAACCACAGTGCGGCGGCGACGATGATGGCCAGCGGCACGATTTGAATGGCTTGCACCAGCGAACTCGCATCCGACATCAGACCGATCAACGGTGGAGAAATGACATCGCCCAGAAGGTGGATGACGAGAATGCACAACGCAAAGGCTGTGGCTCGCTCCAGCGGCGATGCCAGGTTGGCGATGGTGGCGTTGATCGGTCCTGCGGACAACCACAGGCACAGTTGCGCGCAGACCATCGTCACCGCATAAATGCGATTCGATCCGGTGGTCAATGCCAACCAGGTGAGCGGAGCGGCGAGCAGGGTCACCGCAGCCGAGAGCCACAGATAGGCCTGGCGGGAGTAGCGGGTCAGGTAATCGCCGAGCCAGCCGCCGGCGAAGGTGCCGACAAAGCCAGTCACCGCGACGATGGCGCCGAAGCTGATGGTGGCCTCTGCACGTGGCATGCCGCGCACGCGCTCCAGAAAGGAGGGCATCCAGAATCCCAAGGCGCCGATCGCGAAGGTATAGGCGGCGTACCCCAGCACCGTCAGATTGTAAGATTTGCGCGAGATGATGTGACGGATGCGATCCCATTGCCGCGTGCGCGGCATCGCTTGCGGAAGCATGCTGACATCGCTCGCACCGCGCGGTGGATCGGGCAGATACGCGGCGAGCAATGCCAGCAGCAGT
Source organism: Pseudomonadota bacterium (assembly GCA_031394735.1). Lineage (GTDB taxonomy): Bacteria > Pseudomonadota > Gammaproteobacteria > Steroidobacterales > Steroidobacteraceae > TMP-86. Next base: position 23,240 of record JANMXI010000281.1, read on the forward strand.
CCCGGCGCACCCGCGATGAAAAACGCCATGCGCCAGCCAAAATGCTTGTCGACCAGTCCGCCCACCATGTAGCCCAGCGCTGATCCTACGGGGATGGCGCAAACAAAAATCGCCATGACCCGTCCGCGCTGGCTGCGACGAAAATAGTCGGCCAGCATGCCCGGCGCGATCGTGCCATAGGCCGCTTCGCCGACTCCGACGGCGGCGCGCGCCGCCAGTAACGCCCAGAACGAATACACCGCACCGGACAGCGCGGTGGCAACGCTCCAACAGGCAACGCCCGCTGCAATGAGACGCGGCCGCGATCGTTCGTCGCCCCACGCACCAAATGCCGGCGCAGCCAGCATATACACGACCAGAAACCCGGTCATCAGAAGACCGAGTTGAAAGTCCGTGAGTGCGAGCGGCGAGTTCTTCAGGCTTTGAGCGAGCGCCGAAACCAGATAGCGATCCAGATAGTTGAACAGGTTGATGAACGTCAACACTGCCAGGCCCCAGGTCGCGGAAGCGTGCAGGTGG
>JANMXI010000282.1:0-23601 GCA_031394735.1 Pseudomonadota bacterium
CCCGATGTTCCCCTGCCACACACTGATGCACGGCAGCAACAAATTCGGTCTCGCCAGCCTCATGAATCTGGATCAACTGCCGCCCACCGGTGCGGTGGTGATTGCGCCGCCGCTGAAGATCGTGAACGGCTCGGGCAGCCCGTTGCGGGTTCTGGCGCTGGTTCCTGGCTGAAAAATCAGCGCCTGCTAGGCGCTGAAATTGAGATTGGCAAACGCTCGACGCAGCAATGCGTTGAGCGTTTGTATTTCAGGGGCAGAGAAATCGTGAAACGCCAGCCGGTAAATGCGGCTGGCGCACTCGCGCACCCGTTCCACCGCCGCATGACCCTTGTCGGTCAGTGTCACATCAGTTTTGCGCCCGTCCGTCTTGCGGCTGGCGAGGCGTACCAACCCCTGCTTCTCCAAGCGTTGCACCACGCGGGTGACGGTGGAGAGCTGTATGACCGCGCGTTCGGCGATTTCCGAGACGCTGCTGGGGTTTTGCTCGCGCAGGATCATTAGTGCGCGCCACCGCGGGATGTCCATGCCCACCGACTTCAGGATGCGCTGCATGTCGATCGCGTAGCGGCCGCTGGTGCGGGCGATCAGATAAAACGGCGAGTCATCCAGGATGAATCGTTCGTAGGCCGGATCCCCGAGTCGCTTGGCGTCGCGTGTCGCGCGCGTCCGTTTGGCGGTTGGTTTGGTTGGCATCTGCTCATACTGACATTTTTTGCGGCGCGCGCAAACTCCGGTCTTGCGGATTACTTGACTTTTCACGTGAATATCATAGGGTAGAGCCGCACGTTTAATAAGGGGTCCGCCGTGGCTGAGCGCTCGTTTGCAAAAGAGGTTCAATCCCTGCGGCTGCCCGAGGGCGCGCTGTTCGAGGGTGAGGGCATTCTTGCCGTCACCAAGGCGCTGCTGCAGTCCGGCGTCGGCTATGTGGGCGGGTATCAGGGCGCGCCGGTGTCGCATCTGATGGACGTGCTCGCAGATGCCAACGACATCCTGTCCGAACTGGGTGTGCGCTTCGAGTCCTCCGCCAGTGAAGCCACCGCGGCGGCCATGCTCGCCGCCTCGGTCAATTACCCGATTCGCGGCGCCGTCACCTGGAAGTCGACGGTGGGCACCAATGTCGCCTCCGATGCACTGTCGAACCTGGCCTCGGCCGGCGTCATCGGCGGCGCGCTCATCGTGCTGGGTGAGGACTATGGCGAAGGCGCCAGCATCATGCAGGAGCGCACGCACGCGTTTGCGATGAAGTCGCAGATGTGGCTGCTAGACCCACGTCCGAATCTACCTTGCATCGTTCAAGCGGTGGAGCAGGGCTTCGAGTTGTCGGAAGCGAGCAATACGCCGGTCATGCTCATGCTGCGCATCCGCGCTTGTCACGTGGTGGGGCGCTTCACGGCCAAGGCCAATCGTCGGCCACCGTTCACGCTGCAGCAGGCGATGGACCATCCCAGCCGCACCTTCGACAAGATTATTCTGCCGCCGTCCACCTATGCGCAGGAACGCGCCAAGATCGAACAGCGTTGGCCTGCGGCCGTGAAGTATATTCGCGAGCGGCAATTGAACGAATTTTTTGCGACCGGCGAAGCCGACGTCGGGATCGTCCTGCAAGGAGGCTTGTACAACACCGTCCTGCGTTCGCTCGAGCGCTTGGGCTTGGCGGATGTGTTCGGCAAGTCGAAGATTCCCCTGTATGTCCTGAATGTCACCTATCCCCTCATTCCGGAAGAGTTTGTGCAGTTCGCGCATGGCAAGCGCGCCATCCTCATCGTCGAGGAAGGGCAGCCGGAGTTCATCGAGCAGGCCGCCAGCCTGTTCCTGCGTCAGGCGGACGTGCAGACGCGCATCGTGGGCAAGGGCCCGTTGCCGCTCGCCGGTGAGTACACGGGCGCGGTGGTGCTGGCGGGTTTGCGCAAATTTCTCGCCGATTACGGTTATCTGCCCGAACAGATGAAGCCTTTGCTGCCGGCGTCGGCGCTGGCCTCTGCGCCGGCCGCGATGCCCGTTGCCAATGTGCCGATACGCCCGTCGGGCTTGTGCACCGGCTGTCCCGAACGTCCGCTGTTTGCCTCCATGAAACTGGTGGCGCGCGAGCTGGGTCCCATGCAGGTCAGCGCCGACATCGGTTGCCATTCCTTCGCCACTTTGCCGCCGTTCGATATCGGTGGCAGCATCATGGGCTACGGTCTGGGCGCCGCGGGCGGCGCGTCTTTCAACATGCCCAACAAGCGCCGCGCGCTGTCCATGATGGGCGACGGTGGTTTCTGGCATAACGGACTCACCAGCGGCATCGGCAATGCCGTGTTCAACCGCCACGACGGCGTCACCATCATCGTCGACAACGGTTATTCCGCGGCCACCGGCGGCCAGTACATTCCTTCGTCGACGGCGGAGATCAAAGGCCGCCGCGCCAAGAACCGCATCGAGACCGCGGTCCGCGGCGTCGGGGTGGAGTGGGTGCGCACCATTCGCACCTACGACATGAAGCAGACCATGGCGGTGTTGAAGGACGCGCTGCAGACCAGTTTCCTCGGTCCCAAGATCATCATCGCGGAAGGTGAGTGCCAGTTGAACCGGCAGCGGCGCATTGCGCCTGCCATCAAGAAAAGGGTGGGTGAGGGCAAGCGCGTCGTGCGCCAACGTTTTGGAATCGATTCGGATGTGTGCACCGGCGATCATTCCTGCGTGCGTCTGTCGGGTTGCCCCTCACTGACCATCAAGACGCATCCGGACCCATTGCGCCGCGATCCGGTCGCGCATGTCGACAATAGTTGCGTGGGCTGTGGCGTGTGCGGCGAAGTGGCGCATGCGGCTGTGTTGTGTCCGTCGTTTTATCGCGCCGATGTCATCGTCAATCCCAGCGCCTGGGACCGCATTGTGCATCGATTCCGCACAGCCGTGATCCGGCTGCTGAGCGGCCCCGCTGCGAACCAGGCCTGACACCATGAACATCACGGCGAATCCCGTTCGACCCATCACTTTGTCCATCGCGGCGTTAGGCGGCCAGGGCGGCGGTGTGATTACCGATTGGCTGGTGCTCGCTGCTCGCCGCGCCGGCTACTTGGTGCAGGCCACGTCGGTTCCCGGCGTGGCACAACGCACCGGCGCCACCATCTATTACCTGGAGTTTTTCCCGCACAGCGCGCTCGGCGCCGATGGTCGCGAGCCGATCCTGGCGTTGATGCCGGGTCCGGGCGATGTCGACATCGTGGTCGCCTCGGAATGGGTCGAGGTGGGGCGGGCCATCAATCGCGGGCTGGTGACACCGGACCGCACCACGTTGATCGCCTCCACGCATCGCGACTACACCATCGGCGAAAAGATGGCGTTGGGCGACGGTCGTGCGAATTCTGAAGGCATCCTGGCCGCGGCGTCCAAAGCGGCGGCCAAGCTCATCGCCTTCGACATGGCGGCCCTTGCGGAAAGCTCCGGCGGTCGCATCAGTGCCGTCATCTTCGGCGCCATCGCGGGCGCTGGCGTGCTCCCCTGGACGCTGGAACATTTCCACGCGGCCATACGCGAGTCCGGCATCGGCGTGGAGCCCAGTCTGGCCGCTTTTGAGGTCGGTCGACAGGCGGCGATCGCCGCAAGCAGCGGAGGCTCCGCGGCAGTTGCTGTGGTGAGCGGCGTCGCGGAGTCGACCGCAACATTCGCCGGCGCGCTGCCCGATGCGCTTCGCCAGCGGATCACCGAAAAATTTCCCATCGGGTTGCGCAGTCTTCTGCAACGCGCAGCCGCTCGCCTGCTGGACTATCAGGACGCGGACTACGCGTCGCAGTATCTGGACCGCGTGGCGCAGATGCTCGCTCTGGAGCCAGAAGGAAGCAGCGCGACGCAGTTGACGATGGTGACGGCGCGGTCACTGGTCTTGTGGATGAGTTTCGAGGACGTCATCCGCGTCGCGCAGGTTAAGACGCGCGCCGGCCGGCCGGAGCAGATCCGCAAGGAAGTTCGCGCCAATCCGGGCGAACTGGTGCGCGTAAGCGAGTTCGTCAAGCCACGCGTCGAAGAGATTTGCGCAACGCTGCCTGCCGGCATCGGCCGGCGCATACTGGCATCGAAGCGGACGTCGCGCCTGCTGTCGAATTTCACCGGTGGCCGTCAGATCTCCACGTCCAGCATCGGCGGGTTTGCATTGCTGCGCGGCGTTGCGTCCCTGCGGCGCTTCCGTCGCGCAACGTTGCGTTTCAAAACCGAGAATGAACGCATCGACCATTGGTTGCAGCAGATCCGCGGCCTCGCCACGGTGGACTATGCGCTGGCGGTGGAAATTGCCGAATGCCAGAACCTGGTCAAGGGTTATGGCGATACGCATGAGCGAGGGTGGCGATCTTTTTCGGAAATCTGCGCACTCGCCACGGCGTTGGCCGGGTCGGGACGGGGTGCGCAGCAGGTGAAACTCCTGCGCGAGGCGGCATTGGCCGACGATAGCGGGGTGAAGCTGGGACAAGCCGTTGCGGCCATGAAGCTGTCCGCTGCCGCCTGACGGCGGGTGCGGTGACGGGGTGGAATTGCGGGCCAATATACTTTAGACTTCAAATATTGACATGTAGGTTATTGCCCTATGAAGCGAATCATATGCATGGGCGGCGGCCCGGCCGGCCTGTATTCCGCCATCCTGTTCAAAAAGGCTCTGCCGCTGGCGCGCGTCGAGGTCTTCGAACGCAATCAGCCCGACGACACCTTTGGTTGGGGCGTGGTGTTTTCCGACAAGACCATGGGCAATTTCCAGGTGGCGGATGCGCCCAGCCATCAGCGCATCGTCGAGGAGTTCCATCATTGGGATGACATCGACGTCCATTTCAAGGGGCAGATGGTGCGCAGTGGCGGCCACGGTTTCGCCGGCATTGCGCGCAAGAAACTGCTCAACATTTTGCAGGAGCGCGCCGCGGCGTTGGGCGTGCAGCAATCCTTTCAGACCGAACTCGAGGACGACGGCCAGTTCGACGATGCGGATCTCGTGGTGGTATCCGAGGGCGTCAACAGCAAAACCCGCGCCCGTCATGCGGCGGTGTTCGACCCGGACATCGACGTGCGCAAATGCCGGTTCATCTGGCTGGGTACCACGCAGAAATTCTCCGCCTTCACCTTTGCGTTCGAGAAGACCGAGCACGGCTGGTTTCAGATCCACGCCTATCAGTTCAGCAAGGACCTCTCGACGGTCATCGTTGAGACGCGTGAGGAGACCTGGGCTGCTCATGGCCTGGACCGGGCCACCACCGACCAATCCATCGACTTTTGCCAGAAGCTGTTCGCGAAGTATCTGGACGGCGCGCCGCTCATTACCAACGCCAGGCATTTGCGCGGTTCGGCCTGGTTGAACTTCAATCGAGTGCTGTGCAAAAGCTGGCATGACGGCAAGCGGGTGCTCATCGGCGATGCGGCGCATACCGCGCATTTTTCGATCGGGTCGGGCACCAAGCTTGCTATGGAAGATGCCATTTCGCTCAGCACTCACCTAAGCCACGCCAGTGACGTCGAAGCAGGGCTGGTGTCTTATCAGAGCGAGCGCAGTGTGGAGGCGCTGAAATTACAGAACTCTGCGCGCAATCGCATGGAGTGGTTCGAAAACATCGCGCGCTACGAAAATCTGGAACCGCTGCAGTTCACCTACAGTCTGCTCTCCGGCAGCCAGCGCATCGGTCACGCCAATCTGAAACTGCGCGATCCAACGTTCATCCAGCGCGTCGAACAGGATCTGGCGCTTCGCTGCCAGGCGCCTGAGCCGCGGCCTCCCATGTTTCTGCCATTCCGCTTGCGAGACATGCAATTGACCAATCGCGTGGTGGTGTCGCCCATGGCGCAATACCGCGCGCGAGATGGCGTCCCGGGCGACTGGCATCTGGTGCACTACGGTGCGCGCGCCACCGGTGGCGCCGGTCTGTTGTTCACAGAAATGACCTGCACGTCTGCCGATGCGCGCATCACGCCGGGTTGCACCGGCTTGTGGAATGAGGCGCAGGCGGCAGGGTGGCGTCGCATTGTGGATTTCGTGCATGCGGAGTCGGATGCGCGCATCTGTCTGCAGATCGGACACGCAGGACGCAAAGGGTCGACGCAACTGGGCTGGGAGCGTGCCGATCACCCACTGACGCAAGGCAACTGGCCGTTGTCGGCGCCATCGCCGCTGCCGTATCTACCCGGCGTCAGCCAGATACCCCAGGCACTGGACCGGTTGCGCATGCAGGTCATCATTCAAGAGTTCGTGAAGTCCGCCCAATTGGGTGCCAGCGCTGGATTCGACATGCTGGAACTGCACATGGCGCACGGCTATCTGCTGGCGAGCTTTCTGTCGCCGCTGACCAATCAGCGTGAAGATGACTATGGCGGCAGTGTGGCGAATCGACTGCGCTTCCCGCTGGAGGTGCTGGCAGCGGTCCGCGCGGCATGGCCGGCGGGCAAGCCCTTGAGCGTGCGCATCTCGGCCAACGATTGGGCGCAAGGCGGCTTGAGCGAATCGGACCTGATTCAGATCGCGCGCGCGTTGGTGGCGGGCGGCGCCGACATTCTGGACATCTCCTCCGGCCAGACAGTGCCGACGCAGAAGCCGGTGTATGGACGCATGTGGCAGACGCCATTCTCGGATCTGGTGCGCAATCTGCTGAATATTCCCACCATTGCGGTCGGCAATATTTACGAAGCCGATCACGTGAACTCCATCGTGGCGGCGGGTCGCGCGGATTTGTGTGCGCTCGCGCGACCGCATCTGGCGGATCCGTCGTGGACCCTGCAGCAGGCCGCTGCTCAAGGCTACGGGCGACAGCATTGGCCCGATCCCTACCGGTCCGCGAAGACTCAGTTGGAGCGCAATTTTGAACGCGCGGCGGCGCTGCTGGGACCGGTATGAACGACGCGGCTGCCTTGCAGGGCCGGCATGTCCTGGTCACCGGCGCGGGCCGCGGCATCGGTGTCAGCATTGCGCGCCGGCTTGCAGCCTGTGGCGCGAGAGTGACATTGATGGGGCGCACGGCGTCCACGCTGGAATCGGTCGCCAACGAACTGCGGCTGGCGAATGTGCGCACACACTGCGCGGTGGCCGATGTCAGCCGGCGCGACGCCGTCGACGCCGCATTCGCCGGCGCGCGTGCCGCCTTGGGCGGCATCGATCTGCTGATCAACAATGCGGGACAGGCGGGCAGTGCGCCGATCACCAAGCGTGATGATCAGCTGTGGAACGATCTGCTCGCGATCAATCTCAACGGCACGTATTTCTGCATCCAGGCGGCGCTGCCCGACATGATGAAGAACAACTTCGGCCGCATCGTCAACATTGCCAGCACCGCCGGCCTCACCGGTTATGCCTATGTCGCTGCCTACTGCGCCGCCAAGCACGGCGTGGTCGGATTGACGCGTGCAGTGGCGCGTGAGGTCGCCAGCCGCAACATCACCGTGAATGCTGTGTGCCCAGGCTATACCGACACCGATATCGTGCAGGATGCAGCCAAGAAGATCGCCGCCGTCACGGGCCGCAGTATCAGCGATGCGGTACAGGTGATGGCCAAGACCAATCCCCAGGGTCGTTTGATTCAGCCTGACGAGGTAGCCAACACCGTGGCCTGGCTTTGTATGCCGGGCAGCGAGTCGGTGACCGGGCAGAGCATCATCGTAGCCGGCGGAGAATTGATGTGAGCGCGCGCGCTGCGCGAGTGCAGGCCGTCGAAGCCCGGCCGCCGGTGGTCCGGCCACCAGAGCGCCGGCCGCCAGACCTCGAAACGCGACTGACCGACGATCATCATGAGTCGCTGCGATTGTGGCTGCGGCTGCTCACCTGTTCGAATCTGATTCAGGTGCGCGTGCGCAAGGCGATGGCTGCGCAGTTCAAGACCACGCTGCCGCGGTTCGATCTCATGGCGCAGTTGGAGCGCGCACCGGACGGTCTGCAGATGGGCGAATTGTCGCGACGCATGTTGGTCACTGGCGGTAACGTCACTGGCATCGCCGATCAATTGGAGCACACAGGACTCGTGGTCCGAGCGGCGGACCCGAAAGACCGGCGCGCGTATCGCATCAAATTGACGCGCGCGGGGCGGCAGGTGTTTGCACAGATGGCCATCGAGCACGAGCGCTGGATCGTCGCGATGTTCGAAGGCATGAGCGCACGCGACAAGCGCGCGATGAATCAGTTGTTGTCACGGCTGCGGGTAATCTTGCGGCAAGGCGAGGAATGATGGACGTTGGCAAGCAGAGTCTGGCCGCCTTTCAGGCGCAGCATTTTCAGTGGAAACTCGAGGCACAGATCGGCTCGATTACCCTGAATCGTCCGGACCGCAAAAATCCGCTGACCTTCGACAGCTACGCCGAATTGCGCAATCTGTTCCGACGCCTGCCGTACGCCACCGACGTCAAGGTGATCGTGCTCAGCGGCGCGGGCGGCAATTTCTGCTCTGGCGGCGATGTGCACGAGATCATCGGGCCGCTGACGAAGATGAGCATGTCGGAACTGCTGGACTTCACGCGCATGACCGGCGATCTGGTCAAGGCCATGCGCGGCTGCCCACAGCCCATCATTGCCGCAGTCGACGGAGTCTGCGCCGGTGCGGGCGCCATCATGGCCATGTGCTCAGACATCCGGCTGAGCACGCCAGGCTCCAAGACCGCGTTTCTGTTCACGCGCGTGGGTCTCGCGGGTTGCGATATGGGCGCTTGCGCCATACTGCCGCGCATCGTCGGTCACGGCCGCGCCGCCGAATGGTTGCTGTCCGGGCGCAGCGTCACGGCAGAGGAAGCCCTGACCAGTGGATTTTTCAGTCGCCTGGTAGGCGCAGATGAATTGCACAGTGCAGCCGGGAAGTTGGCGCGTGAGTTGAGCGAGGGCCCCACCTTCGCGCACGGCATCACCAAGACCATGCTCAACCAGGAATGGAACATGGGACTGGATCAGGCCATCGAATCTGAGGCGCAGGCGCAGGCGCTGTGCATGAAGACGGAAGATTTTCGTCGCGCCTTTGACGCCTTCGCGGCCAAACAACGGCCGGTATTTCAGGGGAACTGACATGCGGCTTGCCACCCACACGGACTGGCCTTTTTTCGACGCGCCGCATCGTGAGCTTGCGCTGCAGGTCGGCGCGTGGGCGCAGGCGCAACTGGGGAATGAACATCCGACCTCTTCCGAGGCGGTCGATGCGCATTGCCGCGCACTGGTACGCCGGTTGGGCGAGGCGGGCTTGACCCGCTACTGCGTACGCAAGGAATTCGGCGGCGCTTTGCAGGAGTTCGATGCACGCGCGATCGGCCTGATCCGCGAAACGCTGGCCTATCACGACGGACTGGCCGATTTCGCGTTCGCCATGCAGGGCCTGGGCAGCGGTGCGCTGTCGCTGGCCGCCGACCCGTCGTTGCAGCAGCGCTATCTGCCGCGGGTGGCCGCCGGCACCGCCATCGCTGCCTTCGCCTTGTCGGAGCAGGAAGCGGGGTCCGATGTCGCCGCCATGCAGATGACGGCGCGCAAGAGCGGGTCGACCTACGTGCTCGATGGCCAGAAAACCTGGATCTCGAATGGCGGCATCGCCGATTTTTATTGCGTCTTCGCGCGCACCAGCCCGGGCGAAAAGCGCGCCAATGGCAGCGTCGGCGCGCAGGGAATCTCAGCCTTCGTGGTCGACGCGGCGACGCCGGGTCTGCGCATCGCCGAGCGCATCGATCTGATTGCCCCGCACCCGATGGGTCGATTGGCGTTCGACAACTGCATCATCCCCGAGTCGCAGCGCATCGGTGCGGAAGGCGCAGGCTTCAAGATTGCAATGCGCACGCTGGATGTATTTCGCAGTACCGTGGCGGCCGCATCCATCGGCTTTGCGCGGCGCGCCTTGGCTGAAGCGCTGACTCACACGCGGCAGCGCCGCATGTTCGGCAGCACCTTGTCCGATTTTCAATTGACGCAGGCCGCATTGGCGGACATGGCTACGCAGATCGACGCCGCGGCGCTGCTCACCTATCGCGCCGCCTGGCTGCGCGACCGGGGTGCACCGGTGACGCGCGAAGCCGCCATGGCGAAGCTCACGGCGACCGAGTCGGCGCAATGGATCATCGACCGTGCGCAGCAGATGTTCGGCGGGCGCGGCGTCGTCAGCGGCGAAATCCTCGAGCGTCTCTATCGTGAAATTCGCGCATTGCGGATCTACGAAGGCGCCAGCGAAGTTCAGAAGCTCATCATCGGGCGCGATCTACTTACGGAAGCCAATCAATGATTCACGAGATATTACAGCCGCCGGAATGGCCGCGGCCGAAAGGGTACGCCAATGGCATCGCCGCGCGCGGTCGTCAGGTTTTCATCGCCGGGCAGATTGGCTGGGACGCGCAGGGCCGTTTCGTCAGCGATACGCTGGCTGGGCAGGTGCGCCAGGCATTGAATAACATTGTGCAGGTTCTGGCGCAGGCGCGGGGCACGCCGGATCATCTGGTGCGACTCACCTGGTACGTGCTCAGCCGCGAAGCCTACTATCGGGAATTGCATGACATCGGCGCTGCGTACACGGCTGAGTTGGGCCGGAATTTTCCCGCCATGTCGGTGGTGCAGGTCAGCGCTTTGATGGAGCAGCAGGCGCTGGTGGAAATCGAAGCCACCGCCGTCATTCCGGATGATGCATCCGATTCCACCATCAAGCGTCCCGTGCATGGCAACCTGGCGTCCGCCTGAACGCATCAAGTTCGCGCCGCTGCAGGCGCCGTGGCCGGATGCAGCAGCAGCGGCGGGCTCGCGCCTGTTCACACCGGTCACCGTCGGTGCCGTGACCCTTGCTTCGCGCACCTGGGTGCCGGCGATGGTTCCCTGGCGCGCATCCGAGGACGGCGAGGTCACCTCCGACGTGCTGGCCTGGTACGAGCGATTCGCGCGCGGCCGTCCCGGGGCGCTGGTGGTCGAGGCTACCGGAGTGCGTGATGTGCCCAGCGGCCCCTTGCTGCGCATCGGCCACGATCGCTTCCTGCCCGGCCTGCGCGAATTGGTGCAAACGGTGCGCCGTGCCAGTCAGGGCGAAACCAAACTCTTCATCCAGATCATCGATTTTCTCAATGTGCGGCGCCGCCCGACGCGGCAGGCATTTCTCGACCGGCATTTGCAGATCGATGCGTGGCATCGGGATTTCCTGAACCTGCACGATGCGCCGGAAGAGACCGTGCGCGCTGCGCTCGCCGCGCTCGACGACGAGCAGCTGCGCCAGGCGCTGAATGAGCGCGACTGGGAGTCGTTGCAGCAGGGCTTGCGCGAGCGCGTCACCGATATGCACCTGCCGGCGGTGCGCGATCTGCCGACGACGCTACCCGGCACCTTTGCGGCCGCTGCCGTGCGTGCCAAGGACGCCGGATTCGATGGCGTGGAATTACATTTTGCCCATGCCTACACCATGGCCTCCTTCCTGTCGGCACTGAACACTCGCAGCGACGGTTATGGGGGTGCACGCGAGCAGCGCGTGCGACTGCCGCTCGAGGTGTTCGCGGCGGTGCGTGAGGCGGTGGGCGGCGACTACACCGTGGGCTGCCGAATGTTGTCGGAGGACTGCATCGACGGTGGCAGCAGCGTCGACGATGCGGAGTATTTCGCGACGCGCTTTGCGGCGGCGGGGATGGACTTCATTTCGCTGTCGCGCGGCGGCAAATTCGAGGATGCCTCGCAGCCGAAGGTGGGCGAGGCCGCGTATCCGTACACCGGCCGAAGCGGCTACGAGTGCATGCCTTCGTATTATTCGGATGCCCGCGGACCGTTCGGTCGGAACGTGGAGCCGGCCATCCGCATCCGCAACGCGCTTCGCGCTGCAGGACACGCCACTCCCACCGTACTGGCCGGCGGCATTCATCATTTTCGCCAGGCTGAAGAGGCCTTGGAGCACGAGCATGCCGATATCATCGGACTCGCGCGTCAGGCGCTGGCGGATCCGGACTGGTTCGTCAAAGTGAAGTCCGGGCAGGGTTCACAAGTGCGGTTGTGTCTATACACGAATTATTGCGAGGCGTTGGATCAGCGCCACAAGCAGGTGACCTGCGAATTGTGGGACCGGCTGAATCTGGATGAGCCCGGCGTGACGCGGTCCAGCGACGGCAAGCGACGCTTGCTGCCGCCTTAGAGCGGCGTCAATCGCGCATCCGCCGGTGCATTGCGAGAAGCGCTGCCACCGATGCAACGGCGGCAAATAGCGCGATGGGCAGCGATTCGCTTATCACAAAGGCAAACCCCACGTCTTTGAGTGCAATGCCGCGAACGATGCGCAAGAAGTGCGTCAGCGGCAGCAGTTCGCCGATCCATCGGGCCCAGTGCGGCATGGCGATGAACGGAAACATGAATCCTGACAGCAGCGAGGACGGCAGAAAAAAGAAAAAGCTCATCTGCATGGCCTGCATCTGCTGACGCGCCAGGCAGGAAAACAGAAAGCCCAGCGCCAGATTGGCGCCGGCGAACAGCATCGTGGCGATCAGGATCACGAGCGCCGACCCCTGGATTGGAATGTCGAAGGCGGCGCGCGCCACGACCAGGATCAACAGTGACTGCACGATTCCAAACGCCAGGTAGGGCAGCAGCTTTCCCGCCCACAGTTCTGATGGTCGGGTTCCCAATATGCCCAAACCCTCAAAGGTTCCGCGCTCGCGTTCGCGCGACACCGTCAGTGCGCTCATCATGACCATCGTCATGGTGAGAATGACGCCGAGCAATCCCGGCACCAGATAGGCCTGTGAATTGGCCTGCGGGTTGTACAACATGCGAACCTCGAAGGCCGGGCCGGATGCGTTCTCCTGCAGATCCGAATTGCCGAGCGAATGTGCAAATTGGGTGATGGCATTCGCGGCCTGCGCCGCCAGCACCGGATCGGTGGCATCGACCAGAATTTGCGCGGGGCTGACGGAGGCGTCAATGATGACGACTGCCTTGCCGTCCAGCAGGTCGGCTTGTGCGCGTTCGAGGGAGGGCTCGATGCGCAATTGCGCAAATGCGGGCTGCGACGCGAGCCGGCGCTGCAGCATGCCGGGGTCGAGTTGTGCGGATGCAGTCGGCGGCACCAGCACCATCGGCACGGCATGCGGTGAAAGTTCGATAGCGCAGCCAAACAGCAGGATCTGCAGCAGCGGCACGCCGATCAACATGCCCAGCGTCGCGCGGTCACGGCAGAGCTGCAGCCATTCTTTCCAAGCCAGCGCGGCGATGCGTCGTAGCGTCGCCCGACGCGCACGGTTTCGTGAGGTGGCGAGCTCGGTCGGGGTGGAAATGCTCACGCGCTGACCACGCCGCCGTCGGCCATGGACGTGCTCGAATCGCAGTGCGCGGCATCGCCCTCTTCGTGCGTGGTCATGATCACCGTCACGCCGCTGGTCAACAGCATGCCGATGCGCCGCCAGAGGGCGGCACGCGAGCGAGAATCCAGCGCTGTCGTTGGCTCGTCCAGCAACAGAAGCGCGGGATTGTGTAATAGCGCACCGGCGAGCATCAATCGTTGCCGCTGTCCGCCGGAGAGGGTGCCGGCGCGGTGGTGTCCGCAGCCGGTCAGTTCGAATTCCTGCAGCGCGCGGTCGATAACCACCGCGCCATCGCGGATGTCGCGCATGTTCGCAATGAAGCGCAGGTTCTCGACCACGCTCAGCTCATCGTAATAGCAGAATCTCTGCGGTACATAACCGATCTTGGGAAGATAGACGTGCCGGTCCTGCACCACGTCGTGTCCCAGGCTGTGCACGCGTCCCTCGTCCGGATTCAACAGTCCGGCGATTATGCGCAGCAAGGTGGTTTTGCCGCTGGCATTGGGACCCAGCAAGGCATGACAGCGATGCGCAGCGAAGCTCAACGATACGCCGCGGAGGGCATGATGTGCACCAAAGGATTTGCATACATGACTTGCGGTCACCGCTGTTGCGAGTGGTGCGTCGATCATTTGACCAGCCAGCCTTCAGTTTTCACCATGCACATAGATGAATCCGCCAAACATATATTTGCTCGCCTCGGCACCCAAGACCGCGACCCGGTCGCCCACTCGCAGTCGGCCCGAGCGACGCAACCTGTCCAGCGATACCCAGATGGCGGCGCTGCCGGTGTTGCCGATAAGATCGGCGTCGCAGACGATGCGCTCGGCCGGCAACTGCAGTAGCCGCGAACACAGCTCCACCATACGCCCATTGGCCTGGTGAGGAATCCACCAATCCACATTGCCGCGGTTGAAACCGGATTGCTCACACACTGTGAGTGCCTCTTGCAACAATTTTGGGCCGTATAGCCGCACAGAATCAGGGTGATGCGCGAAATGCGGGACGCCGAACTGGGTGGTTACCGGCGCTCCGGATCCGCCCTGCGGCATGCAAATTCCGGGGTCCCGGTCCAATCCGTCGCAGCCGTAGTAGACGAATTCGATGCGCGAGCCGCTTGCCGCGCTCGAATTGCCCAGAATGATCCCGCCCGCTGCATCGCCCATCTGCATCAGGTTTACCAACTGTGAGCGGTCCGTGCCGATGGCGCGCGGATCAAACAAGGTCGAGCCCAATTCCGAACCGACGATGGCAACCGGCGTGATGCCGGCGCTGCGCATGGATGCGGCGATCAATGTGGCCACGGCGAAGCCAGTGCAGGCCTGACGCAGCTCCAGATGCGGACCGCGAAACCGGAGAAGGTCGGCGCACCAGGCGATATTCGCGGGGAGCGGGGTGTGTGGCGAGGCCGTATGCCCGATCAAAAATCGGACCGCGCTCCAATCCAGTCCGCTGTCGCGCAGGGCGGCCGTCAGAGCGCCGGCGGCAAGATGGGGCGCGTCTTGCTGCGGTCGCGGCCCGCACGAAGGTTCGGTAAACGAGCGCGAGACGTGCCGCGAGCGCACACCGAGTTTGCTGCCAATACGCATGCCGAGGCGCGCGTCTTGCAGGGTAATGAAGTTGGCTACGCTATCGAGCAGCTCCGCATTGTCGATGGCGCGCCCCGGCAGCTTTGAGCCGGTGCCCAACACGGGCAGGCCTACCGACAGCGCCGTCAGTTCATGGCGTGGCACGAAGCAGTCGATTCAGGAGGCGTGGAGGATCGATGCCGAGCGCGTGAAAGTCCTCCGCATGAGGCGCGAGGACTGCACAGAATGCGTTGCGGGTTTGGTGGTCAATTTCGCACAGCAACGCATCCGACGCCCCGTAGCGTTGCGCGGCGCGCCGTGCAATGCGCACATGGCGACCCTCGTCGTGTCGAATGCTCTCCAATGTGCGGCGCAGACCGGCATCTTGCGGCGCGAGCAAACTGCAGGAGAGCACCTGCGTGACGATCTGGCACACGCTGCCGTCCAGTGCAGCGATCCGCGCAAGATGGATGCGTATATCGCGGTCGTGCAGCCCCAGGAAGAAGCGACGCGAGGAATCGTTCATGCGCAGTCGGATCGAGTCAGAGGCAACGGCGGCGAGTTCGCAATCGTGCCGACGCTCGTCTTGCGCGATTTGCGCCAATAACGCGCGATAAGGATCCGAGGCTGCAATCTTCGTCGAGCGCGCCAACCTTTCAAAGGCAAACCCGGCCGATCGTTCGCCCAAACGTAGCAATGAGACGAGAACCGCGGGGCCCGCTGCCGCGGCGCTCATCTAGGAACTTTCCTCAAGGGCGCCGCCGACGATACGGACGCAAGTGCCCGCCGGAACGTAAATGAAGGCGGTGCGGTCACGATCCTGACGCGACCAGCCGGCGCAGATGTGCGCCTGGGTACGACAATCGTTGCGGCCCGCGCGGGCTACCCCGAAGCACTGCTCCGGCGCACCTCGTTCCAAGGCAGCTTCGCGTTTGAAATACGCCACCTGTGCCGCGCAGCCTTCCAGTTGGGGCAGGACCATCAGGGCACCGAGCGCAAGGGTGATACGCATGGGTTAGCAGACCCGGCCGTCACCGAGAATATTACAAAGGTCACGCGGCCTTCGCGGATCGCCACCCCGGACGAGGATTGATGATCAGGAAAAGTCGCGCGGCAGGCGCCCCGTCGTCCAGATTCCCAGGGCAGACAGCAGACCCGGCACCGCGACCGCCGCGAAAATCAACGGGATGGGCCAGCCCAAGGTCAGCATCATTCCGCCTGCCATCGGTCCGATGACCGAACCGATTCGCCCGATCCCCAGCACCGTCCCCACAC
This sequence comes from Pseudomonadota bacterium, assembly GCA_031394735.1. Classification (GTDB taxonomy): domain Bacteria; phylum Pseudomonadota; class Gammaproteobacteria; order Steroidobacterales; family Steroidobacteraceae; genus TMP-86. Next base: position 16,059 of record JANMXI010000282.1, read on the forward strand.
CGGTTGAGCGAATCCGAGTGGGGTATACCGAGGCGACCAGCGAATAGGCGCCGATCTGCGCACCCAGCACGCAAAAGCCGGTCACGAACAGAGCCGGTAGCAGCAGCGTCTTTGAATCATTGCCGAACCCCACCAGCAGAATCGCCGCGGCCGCAGTGACGCCGGCGAAACTCATGGCGCGGAAATTACCGAACCTGTCCATCAAGATGCCCCAGGAGAATGCGCCGAGAGTGCCGCCCAGGTTGATCAGAATGGAACTCCACAAGGCATTTGCCGGCGTCATGCCGGCAATGTGCATGAGCGTCGGGATCCAGTTGATCAAAAAATACAACATGAACATGTTCATGCCGACGCTCAGGCTCAACAGCAAGGTGGTGGAGGTGCGTCGCGGGCCGAACAAGTCCAGCGGCGAGGATTTCTGCGCCGGCACCGTCTGCGCCGGCTTCGGGTCCGCCGTGATGTGTTGCAAGGGCGCGATTTTTTTCAACAGTGCGAGGGCAGCCGGTTGTTTGGTGTCATCCAGCAACAGGTAGCGGATCGATTCGGGCAGCAGAGCGACGGCTGCGAGCGCAATCAGGATGGGAATGGTGCCGCCGATGATAAACAGCGAGGGCCAACCGAAGGTCGGGATCGCCCATCGCGCCAGCAACCCCCCCAACATGGACCCCAGCGGCAGCCCGCAAAAGGCCACGGCGGTGAGGGTGCCACGCAGCCGTTTGGGCGAGTACTCGTTCACCAATGCAATCAGATTCGGCAGCACTCCGCCCAATCCGATGCCGGCGACGAACCGCAGCAGCGTGAGTTCCTGCACCGACTGCACCCGCGCTGTGGCGAGCGTGAGCAGGCCGAACAACAGCGTGGCCGTGATGATCAGCCACTTGCGGCCAAAGCGATCGGCCAGCGGCCCCAGGCCCAGTGCGCCGACGATCATGCCGGCCGGCGCCGCCATGAATACCGGACCCAGATCTTTGGGCTGCAATCCCCAATCTTGCGCGAGCGCCGGCGCGGCGACACCGATGAGTTGGATGTCCAGTCCATCCAGCAGGCCGATGCTGAGGCAGATGGCGATGGCCTGCCATTGAAAACGACTCAAGGGCGCAGCGTCGATGATGGATTCAACATCGATGGATGACATGCAGTGCGTGACCTTCGTTGCTACGCGTTAACTGTAGCCTGGAAATTGATCTGCGTGTAGGCTTTGCAGGGTCACTGTCGACGATGAAGAGTGCTCTTGTATGTTGTGTTTTACGCGCCGAGCAGGGCAGAAGCTGCGGATCGGCGGCGACATCGTGATGTCGGTGCAGCGCGTGCGGGGCGGTTCCGTACGATTGGGATTTGAGGTCCCGGCCGATGTCATCGTGGATCGCGAGGAAATCGCCGAATCCAAGAAGCGCGAACGCGTCGTGTCCAATCTCAAGTATGTCGCGGAGCGTAAACCTGCGAAGACAGCGGCCAAGGCGCCCGCCAAACGCAAGCCGGCCAAGACCTCGCCGCGCGCCGCGAAGAAATCACGCAACCACTCCTCGTAGTCGGAGTGCGTCGAATTCTTCTGCCGTGACGCCGGCCTGTGCTGCCAATACGTCGGCGGTGTGCTCTCCCAGCAGTGGTGGCGGCGTCTCGTACTCCAGTGCGGTGCGCGAGTACAGGATCGGATTGCGAACCTGCGCCACGGTGCCCCCAATCGCGTGCTCGATATCCATGCGCATCTGCCGGTGCTGTACCTGCGGGTCTGCGAAAACAGCGGCCAGGTCGTTGATCGGGCCGCACGGCACATTGTTCTGGGTGAGGCTTTCGAGCCATTGCGACTGCGTTCGTTCGCGGCACCAGATTTCGATTTCGCGTATCAGCTCGATGCGATTCCTGACCCGCGCCGCGTTGCTGGCAAAACGCGGGTCGCGTGCTGTGGATTCGCGGCTGGCGATGCGGCAGAAGTCGGCGAACTGCCGATCATTGCCTATGGCGAGCATGAACGCGCCATCGCGCGCGGGTACCGCCTGATACGGCACGAGATTCGGATGCGCGGTGCCCAGTCGCTGCGGCACGCGGCCGGTCATCAGATAGTTCAAGTTTTGATTGGCGAGCATCGCCACTTGAGTGTCGAGCAGACTCAGGTCGATGTGCTGGCCAAGCGCTGAGCCGCGCCGCTCGAACAGCGCGGCCGTGATGGCGGCAACAGCATACATGCCGGTCATGAGGTCGGCCACGGCCACGCCGACTTTTTGCGGGCCGCCACCGGGAGCATCCGGCGGATTGCCGGTGAGGCTCATCAATCCGCCACGACCTTGAATCATCGCGTCATAGCCGGCGCCGGCCGCATCGGGGCCGTCCTGTCCGAAGGCGGAGATGGAGCAGTAGATCAACGCCGGATTGACCTTTTGCAATGCGGGCCAATCAAGCTGGTACTTCGCCAGTCCTCCGACCTTGAAATTTTCCACCAGCACATCTGCCTGCAGACTGAGTTTGCGGACGAGTTCCTGTCCCTGCGTCGTCGCGATGTCGATGGCGAGCGAACGTTTGGCGCGATTGGCGCTGAGAAAGTAGGCAGAGTCGGTACTGTCGTTGCCGTGGCGGTCCGCGAGCCAGGGCGGACCCCATTGCCGCGTGTCATCGCCGGCGCCGGGCTTTTCGACCTTCCACACATCGGCGCCGAAATCGGCCAGACATTGAGTGGCCCACGGACCCGCAAGAATGCGGCTCAAATCCAAAACCTTGACTCCCGCCAACGGCCCCATGATGCCTCGCTTATCGTTATGGTGAATCGCGTGCGCCGCGCACACTTCCAAAGCCTATGTCGTCATTTACTACACCGGTGATGTGCCGATGAATTGATCGTGACGCTGCATCGCTGCCGCCGGATCAATGCCGACGGCAGCGATAATTCAAGTCACAAGTGCCGATGTCTTGAGTGCTCGCGCGAGAACATCGATGGCGATTTGCGCAGTGGGTATCACGCGTCCCATGGTGATGAAGCCGTGGATCTGGCCGGGTACGCGCCATGCGCTCACCGGCACGCCGGCGCGAATCAACTTGAGTGCATAATCCTCGCCTTCGTCGCGCAGCGGATCGAACTCCGCGGTCAACACAAACGCCGGCGGTAGTCCCGCCAGGTCTGCCGCGTAGGCCGGCGAGAGACGCCAGTCGGTCAACTCCTTGAACCCGCCCAGATAATGACGGTGGAACCATTGCTGGTTGGCGCGCGTCAGCAGATAGCCGTCCGCGAATGAGCGTTGCGAGGCGGACTTCATCTGGAAATCCGTCGCAGGGTAGAGGAGCAATTGGTAGACGATCCGCGGACCGCGCTCCTCGCGCGCGCGCAAGCTCAGCACGGCGGCAAAATTGCCGCCGGCGCTGTCGCCGCCGACGGCAATGCGATCGGGGTCGCCACCCAGAGCGGCAGCCTGTGCAGTCACCCAGTTCAGGGCGGCATACGCGTCGTCGACGCCGGCGGGGAAGGGATGCTCCGGCGCGAGGCGGTAGTCGACCGAGACGATGATGTGCTGCGAACCGTTGGCCAGCGCACGGCAAACCGAATCGACGGAATTCAAGTTGCCGAGCACCCAGCCGCCGCCATGCAGGTACAGCAGGATGGGCAGACGCTTGGCGGTTGATGCCGGGCGATAGTAACGCAGTGGAATCGGCCCTCCCGGTCCCGGCGCACTCATTTCGCGCACTTCCTCGACGGGTTGCGGATCGGCCGCCAGAAACGGGCGGCCCGCATTGTAGAAGCCGCGCGCCGCGACGGCGCTGAGCGTTTCATAGGGTGGAATGCCGGAAGCGGCGACCTGCGCCAACAGTGACTGAGCATCGTTGTCGAGTTGCATCGCGCTATCCTACGACGTTGCGAAAATTCTTTCGACAATTCCGAAATGTTTGTATCCGGTGGATGATGATCGCGCATCAACAAGGTCGATCTGGCGCCGTACGTCGGAGCGTCGCTCGAAGTCATGGACCGCGATGCGAAGAAGATGCGCGGCTCCCGACCGTTTGTATATACCAACTTGAAGACCGGGCAAGGATTGCCGACGGTCATCCAGTTCATCGAATCCGCGGGCCTGCTCGCGCCTGCGGCACGGCCCTAACGCCGCATCAAGGTGCTCTTGCCGAACAGCGATGCGACCAGGTCCACGGCGACCTCGGCCGTGCGATTGCGGATATCCAGCGCAGGATTGAGTTCCATGATGTCGAGCGAGGCCATGCGTCCCGTGTCGGCGATCATTTCCATGCCCAGCTGCGCTTCGCGATAGGAGGGACCTCCCGGCACCGTGGTGCCGACGCCAGGTGCGATATCCGGATCGAGGAAGTCGACATCGAAGCTGACGTGCAAGTGCGCGTCGGCAGGCAGGCTTTCAAGCGCGATTTCCAGCGTTCGTCGCATGCCCACTTCGTCGATGTAGCGCATGTCGAATACATCCATGCCGACCTCGAGCACGAAGCGCTTCTCGCCCTGTACGACACTGCGGATGCCGATCTGGCGGATGGAGCCTGCGTCCAAAGCAGGAACCGCACCACTCATGCGAATCAAATCCTCCGGTCCGTACCCGCACAGGCAGGCCACCGGCATGCCGTGAATATTGCCGCTGGGCGTCAACACGCTGGTGTTGAAGTCTGCATGTGCGTCCAGCCACAGAACCCGCAGCGATTGTTGACGCTCGCGGCAGCGTCGTGCGACGGCGCTGATCGAGCCGATGCTCAGGCAATGATCGCCACCGAGCAGAATCGGCAGCCGGCCCCTCTCCAGTTCCGTGTACACCGCGTCGTGCACCGACTGTGTCCAGGCGCGAACCTGCTCCAGATGCCGATAGCCTGCCTGCGGCGCTGTATCCGGATTGGCCGGTCCGCCCAGATCGCCAAGATCCAATACTTCAACGCCCTGCGATTCCAGCGTGGCGCGGATGCGTGCGACGCGAAGCGCTTCGGGCCCCATGGACGCGCCGCGAGTGCCGGCGCCGATGTCCGTCGGAGCGCCGATCAGCGAGATCTGCGAAGTCATCTGCGAACTCGTCAGGCTGTCTTGCGCAAACGCGCGCGCGATGCGCCGCAGCCCAGCGTGCCGCCGAACAAATCCTTGGGATCCTCGAGCACGGGCACCAGGTCAATCTGGCGCTTCGTGGTGCGCTCCTCATTCGCCAGTTTGTGCAGGAAGCGCAGCGCCGAATAATCTTCCAGCGCAAAGCCGACGGAGTCGAATATCGTGATTTGCTCGGCGGACGTGCGCGACGGCGATTTACCGCTGCAAACGTCGGCGAATTCAGTCACCGGATAGCCTGCGTCCATTTGCTGAATCTCACCCTCGATGCGTGACTGCGGTTCGTACTCGACCACGACGCGAGCGCCCGGCATCCGTAGCACGTCGGCATGCAATTCGGTTTTGCCCGGACAGTCGCCGCCGACCGCGTTGAGATGCATGCCGGCGCGGATCATCGGCGGCGTCAGAATCACCGCGTTGCATTTGTCGGCCGTCACGGTGGTGACGATGTCGGCACCGCGACACGCTTCCGAGGAGGAGGTGGTGCGCGTGATGGTCAGGTCCGACAACTCCGGCATGGCGCGAAGATTGCGTTCCAGTTTGGCGGTGGCGAGCGGGTCGACGTCGAACAGGCGCAACTCGCGGATGCCTATCATGCGATGAAAGGCGATGGCTTGAAACTCGCTCTGCGCGCCGTTGCCGATCAACGCCATGATGCGCGACTCCTTGCGGGCCATCCATTTCGCCGCCAATGCCGACATCGCCGCCGTTCGCAGCGCGGTCGTGACGGTGAGCTCCGAGAGAAGCAGCGGATAGCCGGTGGCCACATCGGCAAGAACGCCGAACGCGGTCACGGTCAACAACCCTTCCGCCGTATTCTTTGGATGACCGTTGACGTACTTGAAGGAATACAGTCGCCCATCACTGGTGGGCATCAATTCGATGACGCCGACGGCAGAGTGGCTGGCGAGACGCGCCGATTTCTCGAATTCGCTCCAGCGCCGGTAATCTAGTTCGATTTCGCACGCGAGGCGTTCGATGAATGCTCCCGCGCCGACCGATTGAATCAGACGCGCAACGTCGCTGACGCCGATGTAGTCGACCATGACCGTACTCCCCGTCAATAAAGACACATGATCCCGGGTTTGGCCGCTAACAAGAAGACAGCAGAACGACCAGAAATTGCTATAAATTGATCAATTCGTCAATGTATAATGGCATATTGATCAATATTGAGGGTGCAGATGGATGACATCGACCGCCAACTGATTGCGCTGCTACGGGCCAATGCGCGCCTGTCGGTGGCTTCGATCGCCAAATCCTTGAGCGTGGCGCGCGGCACGGTGCAGAATCGCATCGCCAAGCTCGAGCGCGCCGGCACCATCGCCGGTTACAGCGTGCGGTTGCGACCTCAAACCGACACGCATCGCATCGCAGCCATCATGACCATCGAGGTGGAAGGCAACCATCTGGAGAAGGTGCTGCGAAATCTTCGCGGCGATCCGGATGTACACACTTTGCACACCACCAACGGCCGCTGGGACCTGATCGCCGAACTCAGTGCCGACAGTCTCGAGACCATGGATCAGGTCATCAGCCGCATCCGCAAGATCGACGGCATCACGCGTACCGAAACCAGCTTGCTGCTGTCCACGCACAAACTGTAGATCGTCGAGCTCGAGAACGTTGGCGCACATGTCCAGAATGAGCCGGCATTCCCATTAGGTACTATAATGCGCCTGTGTCTTTGCTCGGGCGCGCCGAACTCAAATCAAAAGGGGATTCTTATGTCTGTCATGCAGTCGCAGCGACGCGGGATTGGAGTTTTGTTGGGTACGGCGCTTGCGGTCGCAGCGGCAGGCATTGCCGGCGCGGCTTTCGCCGACGTCACGGTCGAAGAGAAGATCACCATGGATCTGTCGTTGATGAAGGCCCATGCGAGTTCTACGGAGAGCTTCTCCGCCGACAAGAAGCGGCGCGACTATGAGATGAATTGCGAGGGCATGATGTCCATGCTGTGCGGCAAAGTGCAGAGCGGCGAAATCGTGCGCCTGGACAAGAGTCTGAGCTACGAGCTGGAGCCGAAGAAGAAGCGCTACCGCGAGCAACCCTTCCCGACGGAAGCGCAACGCAAGGAATTGCAAAAGCGATTGGCCGAGAACATGGACAAGATGAAGCAATGCGCGGCGCAGCAGCCGACGCAGCAAGCGGTCGACACATCAAAATGTCAGATGTCCAAACCGAAGGTCGAAGTCAAGAATCTCGGCGCTGATGGCCAGATCCTCGGACACGACGTGCATCGGTCCACCGTCAGTCTGACCACCTCCTGCACCAACAAAGAAACCAACGACGTTTGCGACATGCAGTTCGGATTCGATGTGTGGTTGACCGGCGACAAGGTGCCCGGCCTCGAAGATCGCGTCGCGTTTGAAAAGGCCTATATGACCAAGATCGGTCTGACGGGCGAGGGCTCGGCCGTCATGGCCGCTCAGGTGCAAATAGGCTTGCGCCTGTTGTGGATCTTTGGCCCGATCGTATAGCACGGCCAGGTGATAGTACGGCTCGCGCAGCCAACCG
>JANMXI010000283.1:0-30380 GCA_031394735.1 Pseudomonadota bacterium
CTGGGGTGCGAACGGAGTGAGAAAGAGTTCAGCCGGCAGATTGGCGCTCGGCGATGGGCAATTTGTGCGTCAGGGCGCGAAACATCCAAGACTCACGCGGCGCCGGCTGGCGCGGGACATTGATCGCCAATCGGCGCAGTAAGGTCTGCCAGGGCAGGTTGTTTGACGTTCCCAAATATTTCGGTTGACCGGTCATGTTCACTCCCGATTTTCGGACAATCACGCCGATAGCCGTAGCCGCGAAGCGGCAGAATGACGGCACAGAAATTGCGCGGTTTCCGGCTTACCCATGTATTTGTCCAGCACGCGTGGTTCGGTCTTGAGCAGATCCACGACCAGCAGACAATCAATGGAATCGCTGAAATCCGCGTCGACGTTCGACCGACACTGTCGCGTCCGGGTGTTACGGATTGATGACTGCGCGGCGAAGATTTTTTTACGGCAGAAGAACTTGCCCGTGGAACATGATCTGACTCATCAGATTCGTGACAAGCGTCTCAATCTATCGCGTGTGCGCGCGCAGACCTCACCGTCACGAGGGTGTGATTGTGCAAGGGTGCTGGTTTACTCGCAGCGCCACGGACCGCATCGTTGTCACTAAAGTTCCAGGCAGCGAGCAGCAGGCCCAGTGCAAGCCAATTGCGGGTGCTCTCGTTGCGCACCTCGAACCAGGGATAGCTGGATTGGCGGGAAGTCATGCTCGTCTCCTTGGATTGCGTGGCCGATGGAGACAGTTGAACCCGCACGACGGCCCGGGCGCGGGCACACTTGCGGCAAAGTGGCGGCAAAATGTGATGAATTGTGGCAACTGCAATCCCTGCCGGGCGCCGGCCACAAGCGATGGGCTATGATCCGGCCATGAAAAAGAGCATTGCCATCGTCGAGGATGAAGCGGCGCTGCGAGAGAACTATGCGGCCGCGTTCGCCCGGCTGGGCTATCAGGTCAAGGCGTTTGCCAATCGCAAGACGGCCATGCAGGCCTTTACCGTGCGCCTGCCGGATCTCGTCATCATCGACATTTCACTCGAGGACGAGGCGGAAGGTGGCTTTGACCTGTGCCGCGATCTGCGCGCGCTGTCGGCCGAGCTGCCCATCATTTTCCTCACCGCGCGTGACAGCGAGCTGGATGCGGTATCGGGTCTGCGCCTCGGCGCGGACGATTTCCTCACCAAGGATGTCAGCCTGCCGCATCTTGCGGCGCGGGTGGCAGCGCTGTTCCGGCGCATCGACGCCCTGCGGCGGCCTGATGATGCCGAACAGGTCTTGCGGCGCGGCGCCTTATCCATCGATGCGGAAAAAATGCAGACCACTTGGAACGGCCAGGCCGTGGCCTTGAGCCTGACCGAGTTCTGGATCGTGCATGCCCTCGCCAAGAATCCCGGTCATGTCAAAAACCGACAGCAACTCATGGATGCCGCCAACGTGGTGCTCGATGACAACACCATCACCTCGCACGTCAAGCGTGTGCGGCGCAAGTTTCAAAGCGTCGATGCGGCATTCGATGCGATTCAGACGGCCTACGGCATGGGATACCGCTGGGTCGAGTGAGCATCCGGCTGCAACTGTTGCTGATTTCTCTGACCACGCTGGTGCTGCCGTGGGCGGGCTGCCAATACGCGCGCGAGGTGCAAACCGTACTGCGCGCATCGCAGGAGCAAGCCCTGCTCGCCGCCGCCGGCACCATCGCCAATGCGCTGTCGGCGCAGCCCCAGCGCATGTTCCACAGCGGACAAGCGGGCGCCAAGTTCGACGCCCAGAGCGGTGATATCTATGCGTTCCCCCTGCGCGCCACGCCGCTCCTGGACGGCTATCGCGATGATTGGGATGTGCCATTGGAACCCCTCGCCCTGCCGGCGGCAGGACTTCACGCGCGAATGCAGGCCGGCGTTACCGACCGCTATCTGTTCGTGTATGTGGAGGTGGACGACTCGCACTGGGACCCGCAGGCGAACGAGGCATCCGTCGAGGGCGCTGATCGCATCGAATTCACGCTGCAGGATCCTGACGGCGCGTTGGAGACCTACATTTTCGCCACCAATGCACCCGGCATGGTGGCCGCCCAAACCACCGTGCGCAGCGATGATGGGAGCACGCATCTCGCCAACGAACCGCGGATCCAAGGGTTTTGGCTGCAGACCGCACGTGGCTACACTCTGGAGTTCCGCGTGCCGATCGCCCTCGTCGGCGCGCGATTGTGGATCGAAGCCATCGACGGCAACGGCCCGTCAAGGCATCGTGCGGGCACGATTGCGGGCGCCGACAAATTGTCCGGCGGGCGGCTGTTCTTCTCCTCCGGCAATCTGCTGGACTGGCTCTCACCCTTCATCCGCAATGGCACCCACGCCACGGTCATCGATGCCAATGCGCTCAAGCTCGTCACGGCCGGCTCAGCGGAAGCCGCGGCGACACCTGAGGAAGAGTCCAACGTGGCCTGGTATCGGCGCTTTCAGGCCATGGACATTCAGCATCTGCCCACGCGTAAACCCCTGGCTGACCGCCTCGACGGCGCGCATGTGGAGGCGGCACTGCAGGGACACCCGCAGGCGCAGTGGTACCGCGTCGGCAAACACGACGAGATCCTGCTGGCCGCTGCCGCGCCGGTCATGTCGAACGGACATGCCATCGGCGCCGTGGTGTTGGAACAGGCGGGCGATCAGCTCCTGGGGCTTCGCGATCGCGCCTTGAGCCGGCTGTTCAATCTCACCTTGATCGCCACGGCCTTCGCCGTGCTCTTCGTCCTCGGGTTCTCCACCTGGCTCAGCGGCCGCATCGGCAAGCTGCGCGATGCCGCGGACACGGCGCTGTCGGCTGATGGCACGCTGGTCACCACGCTGCCCGAATCGGCCGCGGGCGATGAACTGGGCGCGCTGTCGCGCAGCTTCGCGCGCATGCTGATGCGGCTGAACGAGCACACGCAGTATCTGCGCACGCTGGGCGGCAAACTCTCGCATGAGTTGCGCACACCGCTCACCATCGTCAAGTCCTCGCTCGACAATCTGGAAATGGAAGGCGTGGCGGGGAATCAACAGGTCTATCTGACTCGCGCGCGCGATGGCGCCGAGCGATTGCAGCAGATCCTGGGAGCGCTCGGCGCGGCGGCGCGCACTGAGGAAAGCATTCGGCAGGCGGATCGCACGAACGTGGATCTCAAGGCATTGGTGGAATCCACCGTGGCGGCCTATCGCGACAGTTTTGCGCCGGCGCGATTCGTCCTCGACGCTCCCGAAGGACCCTGCCACTGGCGTGGAGCGCCTGAGTTGATCGTGCAGATGCTCGACAAGCTCGTAGAGAACGCCGTGGACTTCACGCCGCCCGAGGGGAGTATACGTGTCGCTTTATCCAAGAACGCAGGGCGCTATCTGCTGCAGGTGGGCAACGACGGCGCGCTCATACCCGAAAGCCTCCTGCCGCGACTATTCGAATCGCTGTTTGAAATGCGCGAGACGCGGGACGATCACCCGCATTTCGGCCTGGGGTTGTACATCGTCCGGTTGATTGCCGAGTTTCATGGCGGCGTGGCACAGGTTGCCAATCGCGAGGATGGCAGCGGCGTGGAATTTACGATCTCTTTGCCGATGATCTGACCATCCCATGCGCAGCGTTTCAGCGGAAACGTTCCGATTGCGACACGCGGTCTAATTCGCGACTTGCAGGCTGCAAATTCACTCAAACCCGGGTCTTTTGCGCGCAAATCCTCTAAAATGAAACATCACAATTTTCGAGTGCTAATTCAATGGCAACAATCATGACCAGCAATGGCCGGGTAACGATTCCGAAACGAGTGCGTGATTATCTAGGACTGAAACCCGGTGTCGGCGTGAAGTTCGAACGACTATCAAGTGGCGATGTAGCTCTGCGACCTATTGGCCGGGGCGCAAAGGTTCGACCCAGTTTTTTCGAGCAATTTCGCGGCTGTGCAACCGTTAAAATGACAACCGATGAAATCATGGCGCTGATGCGAGGAGACTGACCGACGCGTCAGCGCAATTCAAAGCGGTCCGAGATCAGCGTAACCTCGTGTCGCAGCAGCCACCGCTTTCGCTCAAGCCCGCCGCCGAACCCCACCATCGATCCGTCCGCGCCGATGACGCGATGACACGGAATGATGATGGGAATCGGATTGCGGTTGTTGGCGAGGCCGACCGCGCGCGATGCGCCCTTGTCGCCGAGTCGAAGCGCAAGTTCGCCGTAGCTGATCGTTTCTCCAAACGGGATGCGCGACAGTTCGGCCCAGACGCGAAGTTGAAAATCGCTTCCATGTGCAGCCAGAGGCAACTTGAACACCTGTCGTCGTCCGGCAAAATACTCGCTCAGCTGTTCGCAAGCCGCGCGCAACACCGGATCAGAATGTTCGACTACGACGTCAGCGGGAGGCGCCGTTGGGCGTGAAGAAGGAAAGTGCACACCGGTGAGCGACGACCCATCGGCGCTCAACAACAATCGGCCAACCGGGCTGTCGAGGTAACACTGCGCCGACATGTGAATGCAACTTAAGCGAGTTCCAGATACGACAAGATGCCCTTGGCCGCCTCGCGACCCTCGAACACCGCCGTCACCACCAGATCCGAGCCGCGCACCATGTCGCCGCCGGCGAAGACCTTCGGGTTGGTGGTCTGGAACGGTCGCTGCGCGGACGCTGACACACGCACCCGACCGTTGGGATGCAAACCGATGCGCTGTTTCTCGAACCAGTCCGGTGGGCTGGGCAAAAATCCGAAGGCGATGATCACAGCGTCTGCAGGAATGGTCTCCTCGGTGTCGGGCACCACTTCAGGAACACGGCGTCCACGCGGCCCGGGTGCGCCCAGACGCGTCTGAACAACCTTTACGCCTTCGACGCGATCCTCGCCGACGATTTCCACCGGCTGACGATTGAACAGGAAGGTGACGCCCTCCTCCTTGCTGTTCTTGTAGTCGCGGCGCGAGCCGGGCATGTTGTTCTCATCACGCCGGTAGGTGCAGGTGACGCTGAGCGCGCCCTGCCGGATGGCGGTGCGATTGCAATCCATGCCCGTGTCACCGCCGCCCAACACCACCACGCGCTTGTCACGCATGTCGATGAAGTCGTTCGGGCTCTTTGCAAGCCTAAGCTCGCGATCGATGTTGGAGATCAGGTACGGCAGTGCTTCGTATACACCGGGCAGATCCTCGCCGGCGAAACCCCCTTTGACGAAGGAGTAGGTGCCCATCCCCAGGAACACCGCATCGAATTCCTCGCTCAGCGCCTCGAAGCTGACGTCGCGACCAACTTCGGTGTTGAGTCTGAATTCCACCCCCATGCCGCTCATGATCTCGTGACGCTTGTCGACGACTTCTTTCTCGAGCTTGAAGGGCGGGATGCCGAAGGTCAGCAGACCGCCGATTTTGGAATAGCGGTCGAATACCACCGGCGTTACGCCGTTGCGCACCAAAATGTCCGCACAGCCCAGCCCCGCAGGACCTGCGCCGACGATGGCGACGCGCTTGCCCGTGCGCTTGACGTTCGACAGGTCCGGCTTCCAGCCCTGCTTGAAGGCCTCATCGGTAATGTATTTTTCAATCGAGCCGATGCTCACCGCACCCAAGCCGTCGTTGAGCGTGCAGGCGCCTTCGCAGAGTCGATCCTGCGGGCAGATACGGCCGCACATTTCGGGGAGCGAATTCGTCTGATGCGACAGTTCCGCCGCTTCGAACAACTTGCCGTCGTTGACCAGCTTCAGCCAATTGGGAATGTAATTGTGAACGGGGCATTTCCACTCACAAAACGGATTGCCGCAAGACAGGCAGCGGCCCGCCTGCTGCGCGGCGCTCTCCGGCGCGTACTGCGAATAGATCTCGCGGAACTGCGTAACGCGCACTTCGACGGGCAGCTTCTCCGGATCCTTGCGCGGCAGCTCGAGAAATTGCAGATTCTTGTCGGACACTCGTAAACCCTCAAGCCGCGCGGCGCAGGTTTTCGAGCAGCGAGTCGATGGCTGCAGCCTTCGGCTTCACCACCCAGAACTTGCCGATGAAACTGCGGAAATCGTTCAAAATCTGCTCACCCCAGACGCTTCCCGTGGCGGCCACATGCTGCGCGATCAGGCCGCGCAGATGCTGCACATGGGATTCCATGCCTTCCGGGGAGACGCGATGGATGTCGATGAGTTCGTGGTTGTAGCGGTCGACGAAGTCGCGCTCCATGTCCAGCACATAGGCAAAGCCGCCGGTGAAGCCGGCGCCGAAATTCACGCCGGTGCGTCCGAGCACACACACCACGCCGCCGGTCATGTACTCGCAGCAATGATCGCCTGCGCCTTCAATGACGGCAGTGGCGCCGGAGTTTCGGACCGCGAACCGCTCACCGCTGGTGCCGGCGGCGAACAGCGTGCCGCCGGTGGCGCCGTACAGGCAGGTATTGCCCATGATGACGGTGTCGCGCGCCACGAATGAGGCATTGGCATGCGGCTTGATGATGATCCTGCCGCCCGCCATGCCCTTGCCGACGAAATCATTCGCCTCGCCCTCGAGCGTGAGGTGCAGGCCGCCGGCATTCCAGACGCCGAAACTCTGTCCCACCGAGCCGCGCAAGTTCACCTGGATCGGCGCATCGCTCATTCCGTAATTGCCCCAGCGCTTGGCGATCTCGCCGGACAGGCGCGCGCCGATGGAGCGGTGATAGTTGTGAACCTCGTAGGAAAATTCACCACCGGATTTGCCGTCGATGGCTTTGCGCATATCGGCGACCATGCTTTCCGCAAGCTTGCCCTTGTCGAAGGGCTCATTGTGCGGATCGATGCAGTATTGAGGCCGGTCGGTGACCAGACCCGAGTTCGCGAGGATCGGCTGCAGATTCAGCTTGCGCTGCTTGGAGGTCTCGCCGGGCAGCACGCGCAGCAGATCGGTGTGGCCGATGATCTCGGCGATGGTGCGCACGCCCATCTGTGCCATCAGTTCGCGGCATTCCTGCGCGACGAACTTGAAATAATTGATCACCATCTCGGGCAGACCGATGAAGTACTTGGTGCGCAGGATCTGATGCTGGGTGGCAACGCCCGTGGCGCAATTGTTCAAATGGCAGATGCGCAGGTACTTGCAGCCCAGCGCCACCATCGGCGCCGTGCCGAAGCCAAAGCTCTCGGCGCCGATCAGCGCCGCTTTGATGACATCCAGGCCGCTCTTCAAGCCGCCGTCGGTCTGCAGACGCACGCGATGACGCAGATCGTTCGCGCGTAATGTCTGATGCGTTTCCGCCAGGCCCAGCTCCCACGGCGTGCCCGCATACTTGATCGATGACAGAGGGCTCGCACCGGTACCACCGTCGTAGCCGCTGACGGTGATCAGATCGGCGTACGCCTTGGCCACGCCCGCGGCCACAGTGCCCACGCCCGGTTCGGCCACGAGTTTCACCGACACCAGCGCCTGCGGATTCACCTGTTTCAAATCGAAGATGAGCTGCGCGAGATCCTCGATGGAGTAGATGTCGTGATGCGGCGGCGGGGAGATCAACCCCACGCCGGGGCGCGCGAAGCGCAGGCGCGCGATCATCTCGTTGACCTTGTGACCCGGGA
Organism: Pseudomonadota bacterium; assembly: GCA_031394735.1. Taxonomy (GTDB): domain Bacteria; phylum Pseudomonadota; class Gammaproteobacteria; order Steroidobacterales; family Steroidobacteraceae; genus TMP-86. The sequence continues at coordinate 7,530 of JANMXI010000283.1, forward strand.
GCTGTCCGCCTTCGCCTGGCTTGGCACCCTGTGCCACCTTGATCTGCAGCACCTCGGCATTGATGAGGTACTCCGGCGTGACGCCGAAGCGGCCCGAGGCGACCTGCTTGATCTTGGAGTTCTTCTCCGTGCCGTAGCGCACCGGATCTTCACCGCCTTCACCGGAATTCGAGCGCGCACCGAGGCGGTTCATGGCAATCGCCAGCGCCTCATGCGCTTCGGGCGACAGCGCGCCCAACGACATGCCTGCGCTGTCGAAACGCGCGAGGATGGCCTCGATCGGCTCGACTTCCTCGATCGGAATCGGCTCCCGCGTGAAATTCACCGCGAGCAGATCGCGAATGCAGGACACGGGTCGGCCATTGACCAGCGCCGCGAATTCCTTGTAGCGCTCGTAGTCTCCGGTCATCACCGCGGCCTGCAAGGTTGCGATCACATCCGGGTTGTACATGTGGTACTCGCCGTTGTGCATGTACTTGAGCAGGCCGCCCTGCTCCACTCCCTGCGCCGGGTTCCACGCACGCTTCGCCAGATACCGCGCGTCTTCCTGCAGGTCCTCGAAGTCCGCGCCCTGGATGCGGCTGTCGGTGCCGGGGAAGCACAGGTTCACGATGTCATCACCGAGGCCGACGATCTCGAACAACTGCGCGCTGCGGTAGCTCGCCACGGTGGAGATGCCCATCTTGGACATGACCTTGAACAGCCCCTTGCGGATGCCACGGCGATAACTGCGTCCCAGCTCCAACCGCGTGTCGGCATCCATCTTGACCGCGCCCTTGCGCATCAGATCGAACAGCGTCTGATAGGCCAGGTACGGGTAGATGGCGGTTGCGCCATAACCGATGAGGCAGGCGAAGTGATGCGCATCGCGCGCCGTGCCCGTCTCCACCAGAATATTGCACTTGCAACGCAAGCCCGTCTGCACCAGACGCGAATGCACCGCGCCGGTGGCGAGCAGCGCGTGAATGGGCAGCTTGCCTCGCACCAGATAACGGTCCGAGAGCAACAACACCAGCTTGCCCTCCCGCACGGCGGCTTCCGCGCGGTCGCAGACCCGCAGGATGGCGCTCTTCAGGTCGAGTTCTTCCTCGTACTGCAGGTCGAGAAATTCGTGCGTGATGCCGGCATCCGTCAGACCCATGATCTGCCGCAGCTTGCGCTGCGAGAGTACCGGCGAATTGAGCACGATCTGATTCGCATGCTGTGGCGCCGGCACGAAGATGTTGCACTCCGGCCCGATCTGCGTCTGCAACGACATGACGATGCTTTCGCGCAAACTATCGATGGGCGGATTGGTGACCTGCGCAAACTGCTGACGGAAATAGTCGTACAGCGAACGCGCCTTCTTCGACAGCACGGGCATGGGCGTGTCATCGCCCATCGAGCCCACGGCCTCGCTTTCATCCTCGGCCAGAACGCGGATGATCTCATCGCGCTCCTCGGCGGAAACGTTGTACATCTTCTGAAACAACGCCAGCGTGTCGCGGTCCATCGGCTCGGCGGCCAGCCGCGGGTCGATCAGATCCGTCTCCAGATAGCGCACGCCCTTCTTCAACCAGGTCTTGTAGGGATGCCGGCTCTTGAGCAGTTCATCGACCCGCTTGGTGTCCATGAGTTCTGCGGTTTGCAAATCCAACGCGAGGATCTCGCCGGGTCCGAGTTTGCCTTTCTTGACCACGTCCTCAGGCTTGTAATCCCACACACCGGCCTCGGAGGCGATAGTGATGTGGCGATTCTTGGTGATGACCCAGCGCGCCGGCCGCAGTCCGTTGCGATCCAGCGTGCAGCAGGCATAGCGGCCATCGGTGAGCACCACGCCGGCCGGACCATCCCAGGGCTCCATATGCGTGGCGTAATACTCGTAAAAGGCTTTCAGATCCGGATCGATCATGTCCACGGTCTGCCAGGCCGGCGGGATCAGCAGGCGCATGGCGTGCATGGGATCCAGGCCGCCCATGAGCAGCAGTTCGAGCATGTTGTCGAGCGATTGCGAATCCGAGCCGCTTAAGGAAACCAACGGCAGGATGTCGTCGAGTTCGGGGAGCACCGGTGAGCGAAACAACGGACCGCGCGCCACGGCCCAATTGCGGTTGCCCTGCACGGTGTTGATCTCGCCGTTATGCGCGAGGTAGCGGAACGGATGCGCGAGGCGCCATTGCGGCAGCGTATTGGTGGAAAAGCGCTGGTGAAACACGGCCACGGAGGCTTCGATGCGCGGATCTTTCAGGTCGGTATAGAACTGCGCCAGGTACTGCGGCATGACCATGCCCTTGTAGACCAACGTGGTGGCTGACAAGGACGGCAGATAAAAGACCGGGTCGTCACTCTCGAGCGCCTTTTCGGTGCGGCGGCGCGCCAGAAACAGCCGGCGGTTGAAGGAGGCCTCGTCGATCTCCTCGGTGCAATTGACGAACACCTGCTCGATCAGCGGCAGGGTCTTCAGCGCTTCGCTGCCGCAGGCTGTTGCATCGACATTCAGCGCACGGAAGCCCGCGACGGTCAGTTCTTCGCGGGCCAATTCCGCCGTCAAACGCTCCCGCGCGACCTGGGCCACGCTCGGATCCTGGCTCAAGAACAGATTGCCGGCAGCGAACAGTTTGGTCAGATTGAAGCCGCTGTCCTTGGCCACGGCTTTGAGAAAGTTGGTCGGTCGTTTCAACAGCAGGCCGCAACCATCGCCGGTCTTGCCGTCGGCGGCGATGGCGCCGCGATGGGTCAGGCGGTTCAGGGAGCTGATAGCCGTCTGGATGACCCAGTGGGAGGCCTGGTCGTCGAGGCTCGCGATCAGACCGAAACCGCAGGAGTCACGCTCGTAAGCGCGGCGCACCAAGCCCCAATCCTGCGCACGCGCATCGACCCCTGCAACCTGCCCAACATTTGCAAACATGGAACCCATAACGCACCGTGCCGTGCGGGGTTGCCCGCATAGCCTAATAAAAACAATCGCTTAAAGTCGGTTCGTGCGCGTCGCTAAAGAGTCGCGCGTGGGGGTTGCGGGCTTACCGCTGCACCATAAACTATGGCTTCATAATACCCAGGTGGCGGGAACCGTCAATCGGCAAAATGGGCTCGAAGCCCCTCGTTGGGCCTCAGGCGCCGGCGATGTACCGTTGCAGCTGCTCGATTTCCTCGCGCTGCTCATCGATCACCGCCTTCACCAGATCGCCGATCGAGAGCACGCCGACTACCCGCGAATCGCTGACCACTGCAAGGTGGCGGATGTGCTTGTCGGTCATGATCTGCATGCAGCGATGCACCGTGTCGTCCGGCCGGACGGTGATAACAGGCGAGCTCATGATCTCGCCCACGGTGGTGTCGGCGGAGGAACGGCCTTTGAGAATGACCTTGCGGGCGTAGTCGCGCTCGGACAGCACGCCCAGCAACTCGGCCTCGTGCATCACCAATAAAGCACCCACATGCCATTGGGCCATCACGCCGATGGCGTGCAACACGGAGTCGTCGGATCTGACGGATAGAACCTGGCCGGACTTTTGCTCGAGCAGATGCTTGACGGTTTGCATAACTCCACACTCCCGTAACCTGCGTGCGTCCTGCGGCGTCGGACGCGCCGTTTGACACGACTATACTTGCGCTCTTTCTCGCCGGACGTCAATCGACATGCCATCAGCCAAAATCCCTCGTGCGCAGGGGGAAACCCCGCCGCCGCTCCCCTTGGCCGAGGAGCGGGAACAGTGGGTGGACTCACCGCACGGCAAGCGAGTCGACCCCTACTATTGGCTGCGGGACGATTCGCGCAAGGACCGAAAAGTGCGTGCTTTCCTGCGAGACCACAATCGCCATACCGCGCAGTGGTTCAAGGCACACGGAAATCGCGAGCGCGGGCTGTACCGGGAAATCATTGCGCGGTTGCAGCAGGAGGACAGCAGCGTCCCGTATTTCAAGAGTGGCTATTGGTATTACGCGCGGTATATGACCGGCAAGGAACATCCCCTGTACGCGCGCCGCGCCGGCTCCCTGGACGCCGCGGAACAGGTCATGCTGGACGTAAACGAGCTCGCCTCAGGTCACGGCTACTACGACATCGGCGCCATCGACGTGTCGCCGGATGCGCGATGGATGGCCTATTGTGAAGACAATGTCGGCCGGCGCGAATACACGCTTCGCCTGAAAGACCTGCACAGCGGCGAAACGCTGCCCACACAGATCCTCAACATCGAAGCCGACCTGGCATGGCTGAACGACTCGGCCAGCCTCCTGTATATCGCCAAGGATCCGAAAACGCTGCTCGGCCTGTACGTCAAACGGCATCGTATCGGCGCGCCGGTGGATACCGATGAACTGGTGTTCGAGCAGACCGACGCCAGCTTTTACACCACGGTGACGAAGTCCAAATCCGACCGCTTCGTGTTCATCGGCATGGAAAGCACCGTCGCCTCCGAATGGCGCTACGCGGAAGCAGGAGCGGCGGACGGCGCACTGCAGTTCCACACGGTGCAGCCGCAGCAGCGCGACCATGAATATCAGATCGAGCATTGGGGTGAGGAATTCATCGTACGCACCAACTGGGAAGCACCGAACTTCCGTCTGATGCGTGTGCCGGTGCCCGCCGCGTCCGTCCGCACGCAATGGCGCGAGTTGCAGCCGCATCGCACCGACACGTTCATTCACGACTTCGAGGTGCTGGCGAATTTCATCGCCGTGTCGGAACGCTCCTCCGGCCTGCGCAAGATCCGGATCCTGCCGCTCCTGGAAAACTTAAGGGAGCTGCCCGCGCAGGAGTTTTTCATCGCCGCCGACGAAGCGGCGTACACCATGACCCTCGGCACCAACCCGTCCATCGACTCCGACGTGCTGCGCTACGGCTACACCTCGCCGAAGACGCCACAAAGTGTGTTCGACTATGACCTTCGCACGCACCAACGCACCCTGATGAAACAGGAGAAAGTGCTCGGCGGTTTCGATGCGACGCGCTACGCCACCCAATTCATTCGCGCGCCGGGCCGCGACGGCAGCGCCATTCCGGTATCGCTCGTCTATCGCACGGACACACCACTGGACGGCACTGCACCACTGCTGCAATACGGCTACGGCGCGTATGGACATTCGCTGGATCCGGGCTTTTCATCTTCCCGCTTGAGCCTGCTTGACCGCGGCTTCGTGTTCGCGCTGGCGCATGTACGCGGAGGACAGGAATTGGGACGCGCCTGGTATGACACCGGGCGACTGCTCAACAAGAAAAATACCTTTAACGACTTCATCGACGTGACGCGGCATCTGGTGGCACTGAAGTTTGCAGCGAAGGACCGCGTCTTCGCCATGGGCGGCAGCGCCGGCGGCCTGCTGATGGGAGTGGTGGCGAATCTGGCGCCGCAGGACTATCGCGGCATCGTCGCGCAGGTTCCCTTCGTGGACGTGGTGACCACCATGCTCGATGAGACCCTGCCCCTGACCACCAACGAATACGATGAATGGGGCAACCCGCAGGACAAGGCGCTATACGATTACATGCTGTCGTATTCGCCCTACGACAACCTCAAGACCCAGCACTATCCGGCGCTGTACGTCACCACCGGACTATGGGACAGCCAGGTCCAGTATTTCGAGCCGGCCAAATGGGTGGCGAAGCTTGCGAAGATGAAAACGGATTCACAGCCGCTGCTGCTGCATGTCGACATGAGCGCCGGACATGGCGGCAAATCAGGACGGTTCGAGCGTTACCGGGAGATCGCGCGCGAATATGCATTCGTGCTGAGCATCGCGGAAGGCCCATAAAGAGAACACTTAAAAAAGGCGTCGCGAATCTTAAAGGGGGGGTAGATTCGCGACGCCAATATCAGACCCTAGGAGAAAACTCACGAGCGCGCAGACTGTGGCAGTTCACGCACTCGCAAGATGAATGAAGCAATCCTCGTGCCAGCTTAAGGATTTCTGGAAAATCAGGCCCTTAGCCGCGTGTGCGACGATAAAGGCCTGACGAGAATTGTCACAGGTGACGAAAACTGATCGCGACACGCGCGAACCACAGTGACGCGGTTCACGCTTCCGCGCTCACCCCTAACTCTAAGGCGCTACGACGATGCAGGCCTGAGACTTCGCCTTGAGGCTGGCGCAAACGGATTCCGCACGCGATTTCGTCAGACCCATGGCCTGCAGTCGATACACCGTGCCCTTGGGTCCCTGGCCGCTGACTACGCGATGACTCAAGGGCTTGAGCGCCGTGCCGTACTTAGATTGCAGAGACTTCCAGCCCTGCTCGGCTGCGGATTTCCCGGAACTGTAAGCGCCCAATTGCACCGCGTAGGTGCCGTGATCGGATTTTGCAGGCGCTGCGTGTTTCGTACTCGTGTCATGCTTGGCGGGAGGCGCCGTCTTGGCGGACGCGACCGGATTCGCAGCAGGTTTGTCGACAGCGGCTGGCGTGCTTGCATCGACTGCGGGCGGCGTCAACGGCGTGCCGTCCGGGTTCGTCGCAGAACCTGCGGGGGCCTGCGCCAGCGAGAAATTCTCGATGCGGATGCGCGCTTCCTCGGTCCACTTCCCTTGCGTGTATTGCTTGAGAAAAGCCTGATAGGCGTCGGGCGTATCGGCGTCGCGCGCCTTCTGCCAGTCGCGCTCTTCTTCCAGCTCCTTCACGCGCGCCTGCGCCTGTGCGGTGAAATCGCCGCTCGGGTATTTTTTGACGAATTGCTCAAAGGATTCCAGATCATTCGCGGTGCGCGCCTTGTCCCAATCGCTTTGCTGACGGCTGCAACCGGCAAGCGCCAGTATTGCGACGCACGACAGGCTCAACGCCCATTTCATCCCCGACGGTCTTGTTTTCACGCTCACTCCTGATGCAAATATCTTAAAACGGACGCCATTCTACTTAACTTTTGTCCCGGCATGTCGATGCCGCCAAGCACGTCACAGTACGCGCGAATTGCGATGGGATAATGCGCCCCATGCTCAAAGAGGCGCACGCATGACCCTACCGCAACGCAAACTGGATCTGACCGAGGTGGAGCGACGCTTCTTCAATCGCAGTTCCGGCACACCCACCGTGCTCGGCGCTTCGACCAGCTTCGTCGGCGATGTCCGCGGCACCGGCACCTTCGTGGTATATGGCGAGGTACGCGGCGATGGTGACATTCACGGCAGCTTGAACCTGGCCGCATCGGCAAGCTGGCACGGCGATGTACATGCGCATCAGGCCGTCATCGCGGGCCACATTACCGGCAGCCTCATCGTGGAGGGCAAGCTGGAGATCGGCTATACGGCCGTCATTCACGGCAAGGTCAGCGCCAGGTCCATTGCCATTGCAACCGGCGCCGTGATTGACGGCGAAATCGCCACCACGTCGGGTGCACCCATCGAACAATTCGACGAGAAACGAGCCGGCGGCGACTAGCCGGCTGTTGTCGAATGGCGACAAAGCTGCTGCAGGTGTGCAGTGGCTCGCAAAGGTCCAAGCGTATTTCCGTTCACGTTCGCCTGTCCCCTACAATGCACAGGCCGCATGAACGCCATTTCCTCAACTCCCGACAGCGACGCCTGTAAGGACGCCCGTAGCGGCGCCCACCCGGTCACCACGCCGCAGCGCATGCCGCAGCTCGTGGCTCATCGAGGCAATGCACGGGAATTTCCGGAAAACACCATCGCCTCGCTGCGCTCGGCCATCGACCTAGGACTGCACCACATCGAGTTCGACGTCCAGCTCTCGGCCGATGAAGTCCCGGTGGTGATTCACGATGACACGCTGATCAGGACCGCCGGACGGCCCGAATCGGTGTTCGAACTGGATGCAGCAGATCTTCTGCAGATTGAGGCCTCCGAGCGCACCCGGTTCGACGACCGCTTCAGCGACATTCACATCCCGTCGTTGGAACAGGTGACCGAACTTCTCGCAGCCCATCCACAGGTGACGGCCTTCGTCGAGATCAAGCGCGCCAGCCTGCACCAATTCAGCAGCGCCACGGTGGTCTCACGGGTGATGGAGCGATTGCGCCCGGTGCGGCAACAATGCGTCGTTGTATCCTTCGATCTTGCCACCGTGCAAGCCGCCCGCCAGGCCGGAGCCGCTGCCGTCGGTTGGGTCCTGGACCAGTACGATGAACGGGCGCGCAGCAAATACACTGCGCTGCGCCCGGACTATCTGTTTTGCAATCATCTCAAGTTACCCAGGTCGACGGCGCGCCTGTGGCGCGGACCGTGGCGCTGGGTCGTCTACGAAATCGAAACGGTGGCTGATGCGATGCGCTGCTGCGAACGCGGCGTCGAGTTCGTCGAAACCATGGCGGTTCGCTCACTGCTGCACGGCCTGCAAGCCATCTCGCACAGGTAACGATGAAAGAATTCGACGTGGTGGTCATTGGCGGAGGCATTCATGGCGCGGGCGTGCTGCAGGCAGCGGTTGCTGCGGGACACAGCGCGCTGCTGATCGAACGCAGGGCCATCGCGAGCGGTACTTCCAGCCGCTCCAGCAAACTCATTCACGGCGGCCTGCGCTATCTGGAGAGCGGGCAATTCCGACTGGTGCGCGAAAGCCTGCACGAACGCTCGGTGCAGCTGCAATCCGCACCGGAGCTGGTGCAACTCAAGCCGTTCTTCATACCCGTCTACCGCACTACGCGACGACGTCCATGGCAGCTGCGACTGGGATTGCTCGCCTACGCCATACTCGGCGGCTTCCGCGCCGGCACCGGTTTCGGCAGTGTTCCCCGTTCCCAGTGGCAGCAGCTTGACGGCCTGGATACGCGCGATCTGGATGCGGTGATCCGCTATCACGACGCACAGACCGACGATGCCCTGCTGACTCGCGCGGTGTTCCGCTCGGCGCAAGATCTGGGTGCAGAGGTCGCCATGCCGGCAAGCTTCGTCGAAGCGGAGCTGGACGACGGCGGGGTGCGCATCGGCTATGAGGAAACCACGGACAATGGGTCGGCCATGCGCGAATGCCATGCACGCGTGATGGTCAACGCCGCCGGTCCCTGGGCCACCCATGTGGCGCGCGACGTGCGGCCCGCCATCGACATTCCACGCGTGGATCTCGTGCAAGGCACTCACATCGTCGTGCCCGTGGAGACACGCGCCGGCATCTACTATGTCGAGAATCCGGCGGACGGCCGAGCCGTATTCATCATGCCGTGGCAGGGTAGCACCATGATCGGCACGACGGAAACCCCCTTTCATGGCGAGCCGGATCAGGTGCAGCCGCTGCCCGAAGAAGAGCAATACCTGTTGAACGTCGCGCAAGTCTACTTCCCGCCTCTGCGCGGCCTGACCCGCGCCGACATCACCAACCGCTTCGCGGGGTTGCGGGTGTTGCCGGCCGGCGACGTGCAGGCATTCGGCCGATCCCGTGAAACCATGCTCATCGGCGATCGCGCCGAGCGGCCACGCGTGCTGGGCATCTATGGCGGAAAGCTGACTGCGTGGCGCGCCACGGCCGAACAGGTCATGGAGAAAATCGAGACATCGTTGCCGCGGCGACGCAGCCGCGCCAGCACTGAAGATCTGCCTTTGAGGAGAAGCCTATGAAATTCCCGACAACCGCACCTGCTGTGGGCCTGCTGTTCGCCATCGCATTGGCAATGGCGGCGGCGCAGTCCGCACACGCGCAGGACAATCCCTACATCAGTCCCACGGTGGAGCGCGTGCGCATCTCGCTCGGCGTCATCCAAACGTCCTCGGCCACCAAACTGCGTATCGACAGCACCAGCGGCATGCCCGGTACGGACATCGACGTGGAAAACGATCTGGATATGGACAAGAAGAAGATCGGGCCGAAGTTTCAGGCCTCGATCCGCGTCAGCAAACGCCACCGGCTACGGTTCGACTATTTCACGCTCGACCGCCAAGCGTTCAAAAACATCGAAAAGCCGATCAGCTTTCGCAACGAAAACCTGATCGTGGGCGACCCCGTGAAAGCGGAGTTGAGCCTGCGAACGCTGGGCATCACCTATGGTTATTCCTTCATCCACCGCGAGAAATTTGAGCTTGCGGGCACGTTCGGCGTCAACCTGCTGGACTTTTCGGCGCGCGCCCGTGTGCAACTGCCCAACCGGCGCATCGACCAGCGGGAAGACCAGGCCGGACCGTTTCCGACGCTGGGCCTGGAGACGACGTGGGTGATCAGCAAGCGCTTCTATGTGGATGCGCGTGTACAGTATATGAAACTGAAGATCTCCGAGCTTGACGGCTCGCTCGGGTTCTACGAATTCGCGGCGTTGTATCGCTGGCGCCCGAATGTCTCGACGGGTCTGGGCTACAACATGGTCCGCGCCAAGCTGTCCTCGACCAAGACCACAGAGAGCGGCTTCTTCGATTTCGACACCAAGGGTCCGGAAATTTTCCTGCGCATCGCCTTCTGATGCTCAAGCCGCGCTGACCAGATCCTCGTAGATGAAGCGGTCGAGCCAGCCATCGCCGATCAGGCTGTCGCGAAATCCGCAATGCCCGCCATGCTCGGTCAACGTGATTTGAAGCTCTCGATGTGAATGCAGCCGGCCCAAGTCCTGCGCGGGAATGATCGGGTCGTCTTTGGAAGCGATAATGTGGCTGGGGACCTGCAACGAACGCAGCACCTCGCCGGTGATCGCATAGCCTTGTAGGTACTGCGCCAGCGTCGCAAAGTCCGTGTGCTGCAGCACCAGGTCCTCAGTCATGCGCGTCAGATCGCGCAACTGCGACAGATGCGTGAAATCATACTGTCCCGGCCAGGCATGCTGCTTCTTGAGCAGTGAACGCTGCCACTTGTCGATGAAATAGCGTCGGTATAGCGGCAGGCCCGCTTCCAGCGCCTGCAGCGTGGATTGCGGATCGAGCACCGGAGAAACCGCGACGATACGCGACAGCTCGTGAGACCCCAGCTCAGGCGACGCACCGATGCGCAGCGCAAAGTTCCCGCCCAGTGAGAACCCCACTATGCCGCGCCAGTGATCCGGATACAGCTGCGCGAGACGGGACACCGCGCCGCGCACTTCGGCTAGACGGCACGAGTGGAAAATATCGCGATTCAGGTGATGCGACTCGCCATGATCACGCAGGTTGAGTCGAAACACATCGAAGCCTCGTTCGAGCAGATATTGCCCGAGGCAGACCACGTACATGGAATCGCTGCTGCCTTCCCAGCCATGCAAAATGATGACCAGACGGCGTTTGAAATCCGCAGATATCTTTTCGACGCTTCCAGCCGTGCTCGCCGCCGCGAAGTGACCCAGCAGCCGCACGCCCTCGCCACACTCCAGCAGCACGGGTTCACTGGAGTTCAAGAGTGCCGCGCAACGCCGTCGAACAAGAGGCTTGCGAAGCGACAGGCTGGGGAAGATCGACTGCAGGTTCGGGCCGCGCAGCCAGAACGAGGGACGAAAGGGGAGACTCCGTTCTTTAGCCGGCACTCGGCTCCACCGCAAACTCGACGCGATTGTTGGTGGCGGCGGCCTTGTTCCACTCGGCTGCCGTGGTGGACTCGGCGCGCGCCGGATACGCCACCACCGCCCGTGACACACCGGCATTTTCCACATTCACGGTGATGCTGCCGGCGCTGCGCTGGCGGATCCCGCTGACCAGATTCACGAAGGCAACCGACTGACGTTGCGAATTCACCAGCGACTCCTCGAAAGGATTCCCCAGTGCATCACATTTACCCAGCGGCGTGGACGCTGGCGCAGGTACATACCCTTCCGTGGGATTGCCGCTGAGACAGAACGCTCCTGCGTGGCTGGTGATGCGCACGACGCCGCGAAACCCCTGCACTTCGAGCTTGGAGAGCAGATCGCGCAACGCCTCGAGCCGCGACCGGTCCAACGCTACTTCGCCGTAGGGCACGACTTCGGTGCGCACCAGCGAGCCTGTTCCGGGTGATCCACTGGCCGGAGCGCCAAAGCCCGCAGACGCTGCCGGCGTGGCATTGCCCAGCGCGGCGCTCAGTTCCTTGATGGTTTCGGTCAGATCCTGCTGGCCGTGCTTCAGTTCCGTATTCGCGGCGCTCAAGGTGGCCACCTGCCCCTCAAGCCGCGTCAGTTCGCTGCGCGAGGATGCCCACAGAAAAGCAAAGGCCACGGCCGCAATCAACGCAGCGGCGATGCCGCCGATCCAGGCCCTGGTACGCGAGGAGTTGGACCCTTCGTTCGCCACGGGTTGCGGCGGGACGACAGGCGCGGCAGGCAGGAGGTCACGCACATCGCTGATGATGCGCGTGGAAAAACTGTCGAGACTTGCGACGACGAATCGGCGCAGATCCACACCCTGATCCTTGATGGCAAGTTCGACCCGGCGTCCCCATTCTGCCGATGGCGCCGCCTGCTCGCGCCGTTCCGGGTCGGGCAGCTTAGGCGTGCCGGACACCGGATCCAGTTCAACCGGCTCGAGGGCCGGCGCAGACCAGTCGCGGCGATCGGGCAGCAGATGCAGCTCGTAGAGAACCTTGGAGACATCGACGGGGCGAACCTGCTTGGGCAGAACGCCCATCGCGCCGAGTGCGCGCGCCTGCCCCACGTACAACTCACCTTCCTGGGAGGTGTACATCATGATCGGAATGGTGGCCGTCTGCGGATTGCCCTTGATTGCCTCGACGGCCTGCAGACCGTCCATGCCGGGCATCAGATGGTCCATGAAAATGGCATCCGGCCGGTTCTGCTGCAGATATTGAATGGCTTGTTCAGCCGACTCCGACATGTCGACTTCGATGTCGTACTTCTCGAGCATGCGGCTCAAGATTACTCGGGCCGATTTTGAATCGTCCACGATCAAAGCGCGTTTGCGGGCCATGGATGCCATTGTAACGTACTCTATGTGGCGCTAGGACGTCGCGCCATGCGCCGGTTATATTGTCCGGCGCTTGCGATAAGAGCCGGGTGACTATGAAAAATGTTTTCGTGTGGCAGCGATTCCGCCCCGTGTTTACGCTGGCGGCGCTGTACCTGCTGCTGGGCTTGGCGCTGCGGCTCGGATTGTGGTGGGTGTTCGGCCGCCAGGAAGACGTCACGTTCCTGTCGCTCGGCTGGATCCTGCCCGCGGGTTTGATTGCCGATTGCGTTCAATCGCTGTACCTGCTGCTGCCGTTTGCGGCTTTCGTGTTTCTGATGCCCGATCGCTGGTATCGATGGTGTGTCAATCGCTGGTTCATCCTCGGCATGAGCGCACTGACGCTGTTCGCATTGTTGTATCTGATCCCCACGGAATATTACTTCTTCGAAGAGTTCGATGCGCGCTTCAACCTGGTCGCCGTCAATTACCTGATGTATCCGACGGAAGTCTTCACCGACATCTGGGAAGCCTACCCCGTCATGCAGATCGTCGCCCTCGCCGCGATCCTAGCGCTGATTCTAACCTGGTGTTTTCGTCGCCAACTGGCGACGGGATTTGCCCATCCCACCACGTTGCGGGAGCGGGCGCCGATATTCTTGGCGCACCTGCTCCTGCTTGGCATTGCGATTGCGGCAATTCCCAGCAATTTTCTGGCACGATCGGAAAACCGTCTGGCGAACGAGCTGGCGCAGAACGGGCACGCCAGCTTTTTTCGGGCGCTGCGCACCAGCGAATTGGATTACGACGCGTACTACCGCACCGGTGACCGCGCCCACAATTTCGACCGGCTGGTAAAGCAACTGGCTCGCGGCGGTGGCGAATTCACGCGCCTGAAGGAAGGACGATTGGACCGGTCCTTTGCCGCGGATCCGAGCGGACTGGGCAAGCTCAACGTCGTGATCGTCATGAACGAATCCTTCGGCGCCGAGTTCAGCAAGTTGTACGGCGACGAACGCAATCTGATGCCGAACTTCGATCGTTACGCACAGGAAGGAATCTGGTTCCGCAACGCCTATTCGTCGGGAACGCGCACCGTCCGCGGGCTTGAAGCCATCACCAGTTCGTTTCCGCCGACGCCGGCGGAATCCATCGTGCGCCGCCCCGGCAACGACAATGTCGCGACCATCGGCAAAGTACTGCGCGAGGCTGGGTATCACACCTCGTTTCTGTACGGCGGCAACGGCTATTTTGACAATATGAATGCCTTCTTCGAAGGCAACGGCTACGAAATCCTCGATCGCAGCAAGATCACCAAGATCCGCTTCGAAAACATCTGGGGCGTGAGCGACGAAGACCTCTTCGACCGCGCGCTGGAACATTTCGATGAGTTGTCCAAGACCGGCAAGCCGTTCCTGGGGCAGATCATGACCACCTCGAACCATAAACCCTTCACCTTTCGTGAAGGTGTTCCCGGCGTACCGCCGGCGGGCGGCGGACGGGCGGCCGGCGTGCGGTACGCAGACTTCGCCGTCGGCTATTTTCTGGAAGAAGCAAAGAAGCACCCCTGGTTCAAGGACACGATCTTCGTGGTCGTCGCCGATCACGGTGCGCGAGTCTACGGCAAGGTCGAGATTCCTTTGAAGACCTACGAGATTCCGCTGATGATCTGGTCACCGGGACACCTTCAGCCGCGCCGGGTCGACACGCTTGCCGGTCAGATCGACATCGCGCCGACGCTGCTGGGCCTGCTGGGCATCCCCTATACCGCGCCCTTTTTCGGGCAGAATCTGCTGAGTGCGGATCCCGGTTCGCGCATCGCCTTGTTCAATCACAATCACGATATCGCGCTCTACCGGGACGGCAAGATGGTGGTGTTGGGATTGCAGCGCAAGTCCACGACCTACAGCTACGATAAGGACAAGAACACCTTCAAGGTCGAGCCCCGCGATACGGACCTCGAGGATCTGGCCATCGCCTACTATCAGACGGCCTTCGAACAGTTTCGGTCGCACACCTACGAGTGATTCGTTCCGCAAGCAGCTCACATGCGGTGTATTCCTATCGGACGATTTCTGACCATCACCAGCATAGCGCTGGTCTCGTTGTTGATTTGCGCGCCGACCGGCGCAATCGATCGCCTGACGATGACAATCGAGCGCATACAACAAACCGGCATCGACGCGCGCAACATCGAAGTGCAAACGCAGTTTCCCAACCTGTCGAGCAGTCCGGTCTCGATCAGGATCTCCCAGGTGGATTTGGGTGCAACGTTGGGCAGAATCGAGGACGTGCGCATCGAGTGCCCGTCGCCGGTGATCAAGGAGCCGGTGTTCAGTTGCGCGCAGGCGCGAGTAAGCGCGCGCTCGACCCGCTTCGGACTGCAAAATTTGCAGGCCGGCATCGTCTGGAACAGCCGCGATCGCTCCCTGCGCTTCTCCGCCACCGGCTTGCGCCTGGCTGGCGGCAAGGTGGAGGTGAGGGGCCTATGGGGAGCTCAACACTGGTCGCTGGGCATCAAGGCATCCTCGATTGCACTGGCCTCGGCGCGGCAATTGCTCGGCGAACGCGTGCCGCTGCCGCGCGATTGGTCGTTGGAGGGCAATCTCCCGGAGCTGACCGCCGATCTGTCCGGAAGCACAACGCTGCAGCATCTGAATCTGCACGCCTCGATGGCAGGGCTCGCACTGGCAAACCCGGAAGGTACCACTGCGACCGACCAGCTCGCCGCCAGCGTGGATCTGCGCGGCGACCGAATCGAGGGTGCCTGGCAGTTGGCAGCGTCCGTGCAATCCGCGCACGGCGAGGCGTTGTCGGGACGCTGGTATTGGAATTTTTCCAATCAGCCGCTGCAGGCGCAGTGGCGCGGTGAATGGAGCGATTCGAATCTGCTGAGGTTGGATGACGTACAGATCAGTGCGGGCAGCTTCCTGCGCGCCGGCGCACGCGGATCGATCGACTTCACGAAGCAGCCGGACATTCGTGAGCTGCACGTGACGCTGGCAGATCTGGATCTGGCAGCGCTCCCGCCGCAGACCCGTGACGGCATCTTCGCCGGAAGTCTCGTGTCACAACTGCAGGGCGCCGGCCATTTCAACGGCAGCATCGAGATTCGCGACAACCTGCCGACCGCCCTCGATCTGACGCTCAACGCGGTTCGGCTGGAAGATCAAAGCGCGAAACTGGCGCTCGACGGGGTGAACGGTCATCTGATCTGGCACAACCTCGAGCGACGCAAGCAGGCGCTGGCTGACAAGGCCGAAGAGACGCAATCCGACCTTCGCTGGAAGAGCGGGCTGCTGTATGGCGTGCAGATCGGCGGCGCGCAGATCCGCTTCACCACTGCGGACAACGACGTGCGTCTGACGCAGGCTGCACGCATTCCGATCCTCGACGGCGGGCTCGCCATCCGCACCTTGCAGTTGCGCCGCATCGGCGAGGAAGCGATGTCCATCCGCTTCGATGCGACGTTGGATCCGATCAGCGTCGCGCAATTGTGCAAGGCCTTCGGCTGGCCGGAATTCGCCGGCAAGCTGTCGGGGAGTATTCCGGACCTCACGCTCGAGGCCGGCGTGCTGACGCTGGGCGGCGCGCTGCAGGCATCCGTATTCGATGGCCGGTTGTCGGTGCGGGACTTGAAACTCAGCGACCCCTTCGGTGCGCGTCCGCGCCTGCAGGCCAACGTCGACTTTTCAAAGCTGAATCTGGAAGCGGTAACGGGCGCTTTTTCATTCGGCAAAATCACCGGCCGCATCGACGGTCATATCTCAGACCTCGAGCTGGTGGGATGGGAGCCGGTGGCATTCGATGCCGCCTTGTTTTCAACGCCGGGCGATCGCACGCGCCGGCGCATCAGCCAGCGGGCGGTGGAAAATATCTCGAGCATCGGCGGCGGAGGTGCTGCAGCAGCCCTGCAGCGCAGCGTGATGCGGTTCTTCAAAGAGTTCAACTACGACAAGCTGGGGATTTCATGCCGGCTCAGCAACGATGTCTGCCTGATGCAAGGCGTCGCGGCGCGCGGCTCAGGCTACTACCTGGTCAAGGGATCAGGCCTGCCGCGGATCGACGTGATCGGAGACGCGCACCGGGTGGATTGGCCGAGCCTGGAGGCGACTTTGAAGGAACTGCCCCAATCCCAGCCCTTGATCGGCGACGCCCCTTGACGGACGGGCGTTTGACGTTCAGCGTTCATTCAACCGGCATTGGCGACAGTAGGAGCCGGCTTGCCATCAATGGTCAGGAGCGTTATATGAGAAAAATTGTCTGGATTCAATGCGCGATGCTGGCGGCCCTGTTGGCGGCCTGCGTCACCATCAATGTGTACTTCCCCGCAGCGGCGGCAGAAAAGGCCGCCGACCGGATCATCGGCGATGTGATCGGCAAAGCCGAGAGCGCAAGCCCTGCACCGGCAACGAAAGATCCGTCGACCGGCTCGCTGGAAAGCGATGCCCAGCGCTTTCGCAGCGCGCTGCTGGCGGGCGTGGATCAGGTGTTGAGACGGGTGGTCGCGCCCGCGCAGGCCGCAGCGCCGGATCTGGATGTGTCGTCGGCGGCCATCCGGCAGATCACCGACTCCATGAAGTCACGGCACGCGACGCTCGCGAAATACTATGACGGCGGCGCCATCGGCTATACGGCCGACGGCCTCATCGACGTGCGCGATGCCAATGCCATCCCCTTGTCGGAGCGCAACTCGGTACGCAAAGCGGTGGCGGATGAGAACCACGACCGGGCGGCGCTGTACGCGGAAATCGCCAAGGCCAACGGACATCCGGAATGGCAGGCGGACATCCGCGCCACCTTTGCCAAGCGCTGGGTGGCCAATGCCAAAGCCGGTTGGTACTACAACGACGGCAGCGGCTGGAAGCAGAAATAGTGGAGTGGATGTCGCGACGGCTCCTAAGCACGGGAACCGCCGCGACGTCGCGCACGAGCGCGAGATCGACTGCGAAAGACGCGCGATCAGGTCGCTTCTTTCTCTTCCTTGTTCTGCGCAATCCACAGCAGCGCGGCTTCGACATCGGCCAGGTCACTGGCGGTGAAACCTTCCAGACGGACCGTCGTGGACTCGGCCTTGCGGCGATTCAGTTCCGTGTTGGCGGTCGAATAGACCCACACCAAACCGCGCCGCACCTTGGAAGTAAATTTCTGTTGCTTGTCATCAGTCATGTTCGACTCCTTACGTTTAATGAAGGCCGCGGGTCTTCAAGGACCCGTTCCGGTCTGTTCCAATTTCCGCCCGTACGCGTCGAGCGTGCCGGCGATGATGACCATGTAGCGATTGGCCTCGTCCCAACGTCGCTCTTCGATCGCCTCACGCACACCCGGCAGGGTCTTGACGCCGTATCCGGTATGGAACCCCGGCGCGTAGATCATGTGAGTAAACCACGGCCGCCCGGGAAGTCCGCGCGCATCGGTCAGTTGCGACTCGAGGCTGGTGAGCAGCGCATTGTATTGCGCTCGCCGCACCGCCGATTGTGAATCGACAGCGCTCAAAAGTCGATCGTATTGCGCGTCGAAGGCTTTGGCGCGGGCGCCAAGCCGGTCGATCGCATTGTCCAACACGGCGAAATCCAGATGTGGCACCGGCGACAGGACTGCAGGCAACGCACGCGTCTGCGTCGGATCCTGCGCCGCCTTGAAGGTGCCATCATCGAGCAACACCCGCTGCAATTGTGCCTGGGTGCGCATCGTATCGCCGAGGCGTTGTAATTCCTGCACATAAACGCCCACCGCCTTGCTGAAGTCCTGTGCGCGGAACGGCAGCAACGGCGACTGCGCCGCACGCAGCACCGTGTGACCGGCCACTTTTGCCAGCGCAACGCAATAGGTGAACCCCGGATCCACGAAGCGGCGAAAGTGATCGAAGGAATCGTAGGCGGAGTGATACACGCCGTAGTCACCCTCGCCCGAGAATTCCAGATTGATCGCCGCAACACCTAAGTGCTGAATGAACGGCGTGAAATCCGAACCGGATCCCAGCGCCCCGAGGGTCAGCAGATCATCGGGTGCGGGATCCGGTGCATTCGATTCGAAGGCCGTCACCCGTTCCGTGGCGCGCGCACGCTGCGTCAGACTGACGCCGGTTTCCGGATCGCTGATGCCATCGGCCACTTCGGAGATAAAGCGTCGCAGCCCCTGACTGCCTTCGGCACTCAAAGTGCCGCGCATGCTCATGTCGGTATTGACGTACAACGCCGCCTTGGACTTCAATTCCGCCGCATGCAATTCGGTCCATTCGGTGGAGCCGATCAGGCCGGGCTCTTCACCGTCCCAGCTGGCGTAGACGAGCGTACGTTGCGGACGCCAGCCTCCTTTCAGCAGACTGCCGATGGCCTTCGCTTCGGCCAGCCACGCCACATGCCCGGAAAACGGGTCGGACGCGCCGAACACCCACGCATCATGATGATTGCCGCGGATCACCCATTGATCGGGAAAGTCGCGGCCCGGGATCTTGCCGATCACGTCGTACAGGATCTTCTGAGTCCAATCAGATTCGATTTTCAAATGCACCGAGGCGGGTCCGGGACCCAGGTGGTAGGTGAGCGGCAGCGAGCCTCGCCAGGCTTCGGGTGCGACCGGCCCCGCCAGCGCCGCGAGCAGCGGCTGCGCGTCGGCATAAGAAATCGGTAGCACCGGGATTTTCAAGATCGTGGCGGCGTCCTTGATGGCCAGCCGCTTGGCTTTAGGCACCGCACCGACGCCGGGCGTCAACGGATCGCCTGCATAGACCACCATGTCCTGCACCGATCCGCGTTGCACGGCATCCGGCGGTCGATAGCCGCCGCGCGGGTAAGCATCGCCGCTGCCGTATCCATCATCACGCGGGTCCGAATAGATGAGGCAGCCCACGGCGCCATGCTCGTAGGCGAGCTTCGGCTTCAGGCCGCGCCAGCCGGCACCGTAGCGCGCGATGACGATCTTTCCCTTGACGCTGATACCCAGCCGTTCCAGTTCTATGTAGTCGGCAGGCATGCCGTAGTTGACGTACACCAGGTCCGCGGTGACATCGCCGTCGGCGCCGAACACGTTGTAGGGCGGCAGTTGCGTTGCGGTTTGCGTAGACGTGGCATCGCCCGCCACGGGCGGCTCGGCCAACCGCGCGACGACATGCGTCGGCGCCAACATTTCCAACGACACCTGTCGGGGCGTCGGGTACAACACTGAAAAGGTTTCGATGTCGGCCTGCCAGCCCCACTCACGCAGTCGATCGCGGATGAATTCGGCGTTGGCGCGATCGTGGTCACTGCCGACATGATTGGGAGCGGCGGAGAGCTGCTGCATCCACGCGCTCAAATCGGCGCTCGACAGGCCAGCGTCGAAATCACGTTCCAGCGCTGCCTGAGCTTGCGCCGCATCGGGAGTAAAGCCGGTCATCGGCGGCGCTGCCGCCGTGGCGAGCGCGCTGAGGGCAAATCCAACCACCAGACCGGCCGCGCGCGGCGCAAGGTTCATCGTCATGGAAGTCTCCTGCAGTTGACAACTCAATCGCGGATGCCGCTGCCGCGATTCAACAAGTACACGGCAAGAGAAAACATGAACACCGCCGCGCCGATCATGATGCCGTACGCCAGGCGCAGGTCGACGTCGGTCGTGCCGAGGAAACCGAAGCGGAAGGCGCTGACCATGTACAGAATAGGGTTGGCATGCGAGGCGGCGCGCGCCCAGTCGGGCAGCATGTTGATGGAATAGAACACGCCGCCCAGATAGGTCAGGGGCGTCAGCACGAACGTGGGAAACCAGGAAATCTGGTCGAAGTTCTTGGCGAAAATGGCGTTGATGAAGCCGCCGAGGGAGAACACGATGCTCGTCAACAGCACCGCCGACACCGTCGCAAAGAGGTTGTGAATGGCCAGATGCGTGAAAAACAGCGCCACCAGCGTCACGACGCTGCCCACCAGCAGGCCGCGCAAAACGCCGCCGCCGATGTAACCGGTGATGATCAGCCAGTTGGGAAGCGGCGAGACCAGCAATTCTTCGATGTGCTTGCCGAATTTTGCGCCAAAGAAAGACGACACCACGTTGGCATAGGAGTTGGTGATCACGGTCATCATGATCAGGCCCGGCGCGATGTACTGCATGTAATCGAAACCGCCGACGCTGCCCACGCGCCGCCCGATGAGGCTGCCGAAGATCACGAAGTACAAGGTCGCGGTAACGGCAGGCGGCACCAGCGTCTGGCCCCAGATGCGCGCGATGCGATTGAACTCGCGGATGATGATGGTCTGGAAGCCGATCCAATCGGTGCGCGCGCGCGACGGGGTGCTCATAAGGGCAGGACCGCAGCGGTAGTTTGCGCCGGTTGTGCATCGACCAGGCGGATGAACAACTCCTCCAGGCGATTGACCTTGTTGCGCATGCTGCTCACCTCGACGCCCGCCTTGGAAAATTGCGCAAAGATTTCATTCAAGCTCTGGTCCTTGGAAATCTCCACCTCGAGGGTGTGGTCATCGATCAGGTGTGCGGTGAAGCCCTGCAGCGACGGCGCGCTGGTCAGCGCGGTGCGCAGGTTGAAAACGAAGATCTCCGTCTGCAGCTTGCGCAACACATTGGCCATGCTGTCGCGCTCGATGATCCGTCCACCATCGATGATGGCAACCTCGCGGCACAGATTCTCCGCCTCTTCCAGATAATGGGTGGTCAGGATGATGGTCGTGCCGCTGTCGTTGATCTCGCGCAGGAACACCCACATGCTGCGGCGGATTTCGATGTCCACGCCCGCGGTGGGCTCATCCAGGATCAGCAGCCGTGGCTCGTGCATCAGGGCCCGCGCGATCATCAAGCGCCGCTTCATGCCGCCGGACAGCGATCGGGCAATCGAGTTGCGCTTGTCCCAGAGCTGCAATTGCTTGAGATATTTCTCGGCGCGCTGCTTGGCCAGAGAACGCGGAATGCCATAGAACCCGGCCTGATTGACCACGATGGTCAGCGGGCTTTCGAACATGTTGAAGTTGATTTCCTGCGGCACGAGTCCAATGCAGGATTTGGCGACTTCCAGTTCCCGGTCGATGTCGTGACCAAATACCTCGACGCTGCCGCCGGTTTTGTTGACCAGGGAGGTGACGATGCCGATGGCCGTGGTCTTGCCGGCGCCGTTAGGCCCTAAAAGGGCGAAGAATTCGCCTTCCGCCACTTCCAGGTCGATGCCTTTTAGAGCCTGGACGCCGTTTTTGTAGGTCTTGGTGAGATTCTTGAGGACGAGGGCCGGTTTCATAAGCAGGGGCGAAGCCTAAACCGCGCGTGCCGTGCCGCGCAATGTCTTAACGAGGGCAAGTTCACCGAAAAGGCCGCCCCTCGTGAACCGCCAGATTTAGTTTGACAATCGCGCCGCGGCGGCGATCTGCAGGCCAAACAGCTGCGCACGCCGCAGATTGGCCGACCCTGGGCAACTCGCTGCGCTGGTCAGCGCGCACCAGAAGGAGCGGCAGTTAGCCCAGCGCAGGCTCAGGTGATGTCGCTGGGAACCGATCAAGGCCGGGAGCCGGTCAAGGGTGACTGCGCCTAAGTCCCGTGCCGTGCGCTCGGCCATCCCCAGGATCAGCGGCGCCGACAGCGGTTGGGTCTGCGCCAGATGCCAGCAAAAGAACAGCGCCAATTGCAGGAACTCGGCGATCTGCGGATTCGGCGCCGGTAGGTCCGCCACGCTCCAGCGCTGCCCGGACTGCAAGGAGATCTGCCAATGGACGTCATCGCAAAAGCGGATGTCGAACAGGGCGTACGGGCATTGCGACAGCGCAGTTCGGCGCTCCTCGCCGAGTGCCGCAATGCGCCACGCGAGGTCGGCGGGCGCGTTCAGACCCCACTCCGATCCAGCGCCCGCGTGACGGGTGCCGGCCAGGTCCAGAAACCGGCGGTTCAACTGCCCCAGCGAGCCCAGCAACTGCGGCGACAACAGCGCCCCCGAATGCGATGCGGCGGTCTTTGCTTCGTGCATTGGCGAATCCCTTCCATGAGTTTTGAATCGAGGTAAAAACGGCAGTAATCCGCTGTGAAGAATCGTCTACCATTCCTTTTAAACTTTGTGACTAAATTTTGTCAAATTTTTTAAAGGGGGAAAACATGCGTATTTCGGATGATCGATACACCCGCGACCGGCAAAACATGGAAATCGCCGTGCGTCTCATTCAGCATGAGGCGCGCACCCTGACCATCCGAGAATGGACCGGT
>JANMXI010000284.1:0-7582 GCA_031394735.1 Pseudomonadota bacterium
CGCGGTGTCCAGATTCTTGCCGGGGGCCTTGTTTTCCCAGGCGAAGTGATTGCGTTTGAACACGTCGGCATAACAGCGCGCCTCGCCCAGCACCACGGTGTCTTGCTCAAAGATGTAGTCGAGGTCGTCATGAAGGCTGCCGGGCGTGGGCACCCCCAGCAGCGCGCACAAATCCATGAAGTGCGGCTGCGCGCCCTGGCGCTCGTTAAGCTCAAACGCCGGGCCACCGGGGCCCCATTTGGTGATGAATTGCTGGGGGGTCATTGCGGTCAATAGCCTCTGAGCAACATGTCCAGCGCGGTGTCGATTTCCAGCGCGTTCGCCTGGGCATGTGTCACAGACCGACGCAATACCTGCAACAGAAAAACGGCGATGCCCAAGGGATGCAAGAAATACGTTTGCCCAGACACAGCAATCGCCGGGTTGAACCGTTGCGTCATGCCGGGAAATGCACCAGGCTTTGCCAGCGGCACACAAACACGTTCGGCAAATCGATCCAGCAGGTTGCTCTGGATTTCAAGCATGAAAGGGAATTCAGCCCGGTCTGCCGCGATGGGGTTGGCATAAATGTCAAACCGCGCCATGGCTCAAACGCCGCCGCCATTTTTCTTGCTTTTTTCGCTTTCACGCCAGCGGCGCACGCGCTGCGAGTAGGGTTCGCGCTGAGATGCCCAGGCGTTGTATTGATCGATGTTGGCCGCGTTGGCGTCGGCCCATTCGCGGATGGAGGCCGCCTGGGCAGTGCCTAGCCTGGCTACCCCATACTTAGCTTGCGACTCTTGCGACCCGTTGGTGGTTAACGTGGCGGGCACCACTTTGACCGGATTCATGACAATGCTGCCGTCGGGCTGGACAGCTACTTCAAACAACTGCCCGGCATACTTCTTTCCCAGCGAGATTTGTCCACTGGTGCCGACTTCCTTGAGCATAGGAACTCCGTGTGAATATATTCATGCAATCATGCCGCATGAACATAGAAGTGTCAAACCCTCGCGTGCAACACCCGGCGCATGGTGGAGGCTGCTGGATCAGCGCATCAATTGGTGACAGGCGAAACGGCGGTTCAGATGCGCTGCGGGCTGGCCCTGCGCCTAGCATGCCCTGTGTATCCGAAATCACTCATTCGGGCTGCGCATTTTGGTGGTGAACCTGCCAAGCAGTGCGTTACTGCAGGCAAGGTGAGGAAATTCATGATGATCGAAGACTGCTCAACGGTGCGATACTGCCGCTCATGTGGTCGAAATTCCTATCCGCCCTCCCCAATGCGGAGTTCAATGTTGGCAAGATCACAGTCCGATGAAGTTGTCCCGCACAGTGACCCGTGGGTGCGCTCGGCCCTTGTCGACACACTGGCGGGCGGATTGCTTGGCCTCGTAACCGCTTCAGTTCTGGTGGTCTCGAGTTTTGTCTTTCCTGGTTTGGCAGATTTCGACTATGACATGGGCCTGCGAATGCGCAAGTTCATGGACGAATACGTCATCCACTGGACCACGGGCCTAGATCCGGACGCGACTCACGTTGACTCCTACGTGTTCGTAGATGTCGACCCGCAACTCGAGCCGTCGCCTGCCGCAGGCAGCGACGATGCCGGTGCCTGTTCAGCGCTTGCGCGGGTTCCGACTAGCTGCTACGTGATCAAGCCCGGCGCGCCGGCGCCAAGAGATCGCGCGGCCTGCGCCCGTGGGCAGGTCGTGCTGAATTGCAGCGCGGCCCGCCGCCTGAACCGGCACTTGCTGGCCGAGATCGTCAAGGGCCTGCGCGAGCGCGGGGCGCGCCTCATCGTGGTCGACGTCGAGCTTGCCGATGAGCCCGGTATCGTCGACCGGGCAGAGAACCTGGCCCTGCGGGATGCCATGCGACAGTCTGGCGACGCCACGGGCCCGGTGATCTTCGTGCAACCCGCCGAGTACGACTCCCAGCACGAGCCGACAGGCTCTTACAACGCGCGCGCCGACCCCGCGCGCCTGTTCGACGCGCGCCTGCCGACGGACGCGGGCGGTACTGCGGCGGACAACGGCCGCCCGGCATTCGCGGCCATCGCGCTACCGGCGCCTGGACAGCCAGTGCGGCGCTATCCCAAGTGCTTTCGCAACGTGTGGCACGGGGCTAAGCCGTTGCCGAGTCTCCCGTACGTCGCCGCAGCGCTACTGGCCCAGCCGGGAACGGACCCCGCGTCGCTCTGCCCCGCGTCGGGTACCGACGACAGCGGGCGAGACGACGGCCCGTACAGCGCGCCCCGCATCCGCTACACGCTTCCCTCGCTCCGCGCCCATCAGGACAATACGCGGGACGGCGAGGACTTCAGGATGTGGTCCGTATACCGACAGGTCTACAACCGATGCTTGGCGGCAAATTTCTGGTCCGAGGAATCACCATGCAGCCGTCCCGCGAGCTATCGCGGCAAGGTGGCCGTGATCGGTGCGTCAAGCCTCCTGCGCAGGGACCGGCACTACACGCCGATAGGCAACATGGCTGGGGCGGAGGTGGTAATCAACGCGATTCGCAGCTTCGTTCTCAACCCGCAACAGCGCGAAAAGCGCGTTGGGGAGGCCGTCCTGAAGAAGGCCAGCATCGTACTCGTTTGCCTCGGTCCCTGGTTCGGGTTCTTCTGCGTCCACAGCTACGTGAAGCGCCGTCGTTCCCGCTGGACAGCGAGCCTGGGCCGCAGAATAATCGTTATTATCATTGCCTTCGGGATCACGCTGGTCCTGGTAGTGGGCATCACGTTCAAGATGAGCTATTTGTCCTTTTCCGTTCTGGTCGGCGTACTCGCTATCGCCGTCGAGCTTTACATCGAGGTGATGAAATGGGGATTGGATCATGTCAAGCGGTTGCTAAGGCTCGCGTTTTGTCTGCCCGTCGAATCGCCGCGCTAGACCAGCGCGCGTTTCCGACTGGATTGCCAGCGTTGACGGTGCTCCTTCTGGGTATCGTCGCGTCGGGCGACGGCCATGCGGCCAAGCTGTGCCCTTCCGGCTGGTTCGGTGTGGCCGCGCAGATCGTTCGCATCGAGCCTGCGGGCGCGCTGGCGTCGAAGCGTCTTGCGAGTGGCCAAGAAGAACTCGTAGATGTAGGCGAGTTTGTTTGTGCGGGGGACATGCTGGAACTCAAGCCCGGCGGACGCGTCAGCAAGGTCGAGCTCCACGCGCAGGGGCAAAAGAAGGTGCTGATCTCGCCCGACCGTTTCGAAAGCAAACAGGGTGCGATCAGCTACGCTACGCAGGCTTTGGCCTTCGTGATGACCGGCATCGCTCGGGGAGCCGAGTCGATCAAGCCGCCGCCCGATATTCCGGGACCCACAGCCGCGCGTGGAGGCAATGCGAGCGCACCTGCGATGGTGTTGCAGATCCGCGCCATGCGCCTCCTGCGGGACTTGCCCAGGCAGAGCCTGACGGCCGACGTGCAGCCCGTGCTTAGTTGGCGTGAGGGGATCGAGCCCTACGTGTGTCAGGCGATGTCCGACCTCGGCGATGTGGTCTGGCAGGAGCCACGCCCGCGTGCAACCAGCTGGTGTGAGATGGCGTCCGACCTGGACCAGGCGGCGCAACTCGCCGTGCGCGACGCGAGAGGGCGGACCGTGAGCTGGAACATCCGCCGGGTCGCGTGGTCCGAGGTGCCCCGGCCCGAATGGATCGGGTTGGCGACGAACGCCCAGTCCAGCGCCGACCGAACCGCATGGGCGTGGTGGCTGTGGAAAGTGGCCGGTCCTGCATGGCGCCTGCAGGCATTGGCAATGTTGCATGAGATGGCCCCGAAAGAATTCGTCGCAGGCTACCTGCGAAACCAGCTGTTGGCCGAATCGGCGCAGTACGCTCCCTGACCGCGGCAGCACGCCATTGAAGCTGGACGACGATGACGACACTTAAGACTGGCTCGGGTGCAAACGAAGGGCTGCTGCGACGCGCGCGGTTGCCGGCCCGGGCATGGATGGCCCTGTGGCTCCTGGCTGCATGGCTGGCCCCGGCGCTGGGACAGCAGCCGGCGCTCAGAGCCCGCATCGGCCTGATCATCGCCAATGACGATTACCTGGCTGCGAAGGATCGACTGAGCGGGCCGCTTAACGATGCAGCGATCTTGCGCAAGGCCCTGCAGGACCAGGATTTCACGGGTGTCGACGGTGACCGCGTGCCGAGCCTGTTGCCCAACGGCACGAAAGAGCAGATGCGCCAGAAACTGCTGGCCTTCCGGACGGCGCTGCAGACCGCCGGACCGCTGGCGCTCGGGGTGCTGTACTTCGCTGGCCATGGCGGCGCGTACACCACCGCCACCGGTATCGACAACTACCTGTTGGCCGTGGACACGCCGGATATCAGCACGGCGCCGTTCGACGTGCACGGCATCGGCGTGCGCTGGATCACCAACTTTCTCGGCCAGATCGATGCCGACCGTCGGCCGACGATCGTGATCGTGGTCGACGCGTGCCGCACGCTGCAAGGCGCTTTGGCAAGCGGCGGGCGCGGTGCCTCACCGGTACCAACGATGGTCAGGCCGGACGAAAATGTTCCTAAGGGCATGCTGGTAGCGCTATCCACCGGCCCTGGAAAGACCGCACCGGACGCCAGCGTGTATGCCGAAGTGCTGGCTGACCGGATCAAAGCGTCGTCAGGCGTACCACTGGTCAGCCTCTTCGACGAGGTGATGCGCGAGGTGGCCAACAAGACCGAGCAGAAGCAGTTCCCGGTGTTTCAATCGCAGATCGCCGCCGCCGTGTGCCTGGGCAGCTGCAAATCTGACTCTGACATCCTGAATCGCATCGAGCGCGTCCTTGAAAAGCAAGGCGCCAAGGTCGATGCATTGGGGCAGAACCTCGATGCAAGGAGTGCTGAAACCGAGAACCTTCGGCGTCAGTTGCAGGCCGAACGCACCGGCGGACTAGCAGAAATCTTGCGGCGAGCAGCGCAATCGGGCAGCAACGCGCAGGTCAGCCGCGCAGTCATGGCGCTGGAGCGAGGCAACACAGAGGCCGCCGAGAGCCTACTAAGCACGATGGAATCGCAAGCAGCGGCCCGGCAGGACATGCCGGAAGCCGCGCGCCTAGCACGCCACCTTGGTGGCTTGGCGTCGACCCACAACGTCGGCTTGGCTGCGGCGGCGTTTCGGCGGGCTGCGGGCTATGAACCGCGCGACCCGCGGAACTGGCGCCTAGCAGTTGGGCTGTGGCGACAGCGAGCGGATCTCGATGAGTCAAAGCGCGCCGCCGAAACGCTCGTGCAACTAGAAGTCGAAGCAACCAAGATAGCGCCGGACGATCCGAGAGTGCAGCGTGATCTCGCAGACGCCCAAGGTAAGTTGGGCCTGATCCTCTTCCAAGGCGGCAACCAATTGGGCGCTCAGGTGGCAATCAAGGAGGGCCTCGCGATACTTACCAAGAGCGTGTCGGCGCCGCGAGTCCAGACCTCGCTGATTCATGAGTTCGTTGCAATGTGGGCTCAGTTGGGGGAATCGCTGGTGTTTACCGGCGAATATGCGCAAGCGAAGGACGCACTGCTACGCGGCAAGGCGGTCTACAAGCAATTCGGGCTGAACGACTCATCGTCAGTTTCTGCCGGGCTGAACAGCGGCGAACTCGACCGACAGCTCGGAATCGTCTACAGAATGGAACGCAATCCAGCGTTGTCTTTGCAGCACCTGCGATCGGCCCTCGCCATTAATGAACGGATCGCCGAGGCGCAACCACTTGATCGTCTGGTCCTGCGTGGTGTGGCGCTGGCACAGCGCACATTGGGGTTCGGGCTAGTCTCTTCGCATGACTACGCGGGCGCCGCAGCAGCCTTCAAGCGTGCTTTGGACACGACCCAGCGGCTCAGAGCCGACGATTCGAAGGACACCGTGCTTCGCTTCGACATGGCTGTCATCCATTGGGGCTTCGGCGAGGCCGCGACGGGCCAGAAGGATTACCTCATTGCGGTGCGTGAGTACAACACCGCCCTTGGGCTTGCCGCCGAACTCGTGGTGCTCAACCCCAAGCGATTGGCCTGGCAGCAACTGAAGCTACGCGCCAATTCGAAGATGGGCGACGCAACCAATCTATTTGGGGCGAAGGAGCAAGCTGTTGCGACTTATCGAAACAGCTTGGTCATTCAGCGCGAAGTTGCGGTGCTGATGAATAACGTGGGAAGCAAACACGAACGTCGTCTGCTGGCGGATTCGGTCGACAAACATGGTGACGTATTCTCCGCACTGGGTGACTACAACGGTGCCCTGGTATCGTTCCGGTTGGGGCTCGCGATTCGCGACGATTTGTTGCGGGCAAATCCTGACGACCGGCAGACCGAGCTCGAAATCAGCGAATCCTGCTGGCGCATTACCACAATGAAAGGAAGGGCGAGCCTCGACGCTGCAGAGGCCACGCGCCTTCTGCAGCGCGGCAAGTCTATTCTTCAGAGGCGACGCGCAGAGAGCGCCTTGCCCACGAAATTCGCAGACCTCGAACGTCAGTTTGACGCAGCGCTGGCAACGGCAGTGCAGTCCAAGTAGCGTCAGGCGCGTCGGGACTTGCCGCACGTCGACAGGGTAAGAATCTCGGTCCGCAGCGATGGCCCTTCGAAGGGTGATTGACTGCGGCCGATTCGTTGGACGAAAGGCTTCCTTGGCCGGGCAGTTCACCGACTGTTCTTGTTACGTTTGATCGACGGCTTTGGGTCGGCCCCTGCCGATCAGTTTGACCACGGTGCGTCTTGCCTCAAACTAGATAGCTCACTTTGTCGGTGTGGAGAATGCACAGCGGCACCACAGGTCCTCGAAAAACTCTAGCAGCTTCTGCGGTTCATTCAGCGGGCGGTCGTTCATGAAGTCGACCGACACCTCGGCCTCGTCACTAAGTGCAAATAAATCGCGCCATGCGTTGCTGGTCCGCCTGGCCGACAGAATCACATCACCGTTGACAGCTTCGCAGCCTGCTCACCGCCGCTCTCGGTCATCTTTACCATCAGCGGGTAAGAGGCCTGCAAGCATTTTCGAATAGAAGAGCCCTTGGCGTTGGCCCCGCAGCAATTGGGGTCAGAGCAGGATTTCGACGGGCTGGGTTGGCTTTGGCCTGCGCTGCTGTCCTGAATTCTGATCTGACCCCCATTGCCGCTGCATGGTCTCGCGCAAGGGACGCTGAGCCCACAGCATCTGCCCCGTCCGTGCGCTGGAGTCCGAGCCAGCCAAGGGCCACTCGCAAAAGTCAGGGTTAACCACGGCCCGCTTCCTGACCCTGGAACCTGGCATCCACTGCACCCGCACGAATCTACGCGGAAGCACCCAGCTTCTTCAGCCGGTACAACGCCTCCAGCGCATCACGCGGGCTCAAAATGTCGGGGTTGATTGCCGCAAGCAGCTTCTCCACCGCGCTAAGCGCTACAGATTCAGAAGCAGGCGGCGCAGCAAACAAATCCACCTGCGCTTTCGCATCCTGCGCATTGGCTTCCAGCGCGCTCAAGGCGTGCCGTGCATGGTTGACCACGGCTGCTGGCATGCCGGCCAGGCGCGCCACCTGGATGCCGTAGCTCTTGCTGGCCGGGCCGGCCTGGATTTCGTGCAGGAAAACAATGTCCTGCCCAGACTCTGCCGCGCTCACGTGCACGTTCACCGCAGCGTG
>JANMXI010000285.1:0-1851 GCA_031394735.1 Pseudomonadota bacterium
ATTCCGGACGACAAGGTTCGCGATCGCCGCTACGAACAGGCGAACACCTATTCCAACCTGGTTTCCATGGCGCATCCCTGGATGAACCTGTTGTTGCTGAATTTCGCCTATCACAACGCCCATCACGAACGCCCGATCGTGCCGTGGCACGATCTCCCGGCGCTGGATCAGCAGTTATTTCCCGCGGACCACGTGCAGATCATCCCGATGAGCGAGTTGCTCAAAGGCTACCACCGCGATCGCGTACTTCATCATGCTGCATGCGTTGCGTTTTACCGATGCCTACCAGCACACCTACGACGCCTTCGCGGTACTCGAGGAAGGCGACATTCCGCACGACAAGGTTCGCGATCGGCGCTACGAACAGGCCAACACGTATTCCAACCTGGTCTGTGTGGCCCATCCCTGGATGAACCTGCTGTTGCTGAATTTCTCCTACCACAATGCCCACCACGAACGCCCGATCGTGCCGTGGCACGACCTTCCGGCGCTGGACAAGCAATTGTTTCCGGTTGACCACGTGCAGATCATTCCGATGAGCGAATTGCTCAAGGGCTATCACCGCGACCGGGTCGCCCGCATTCTCTCGGACGATTACGGCGAAGTCGTCACCAGCGGCCCCGACAAGGCGGACCGTTTTCTCGGCGCGGCAGGCGTTTCCTTCCTCACCGCGGTGTAGGGCGGGCATGAACCCGAATTACGCGCTTGCCGGCAAGGCCGTCATGGTCACCGGAGCAGCCCGCGGCATCGGCCACGCCATCGCGCGGGCATTTGCGGCACAGGGTTGCCGGCTTATCGCCGTCGATCGAGACGAAGCAGCGCTTCGATCTGCCAAGGCAGATTTCACAGCAGCGGCCGAAGTCGCGACCATTGCATGCGATCTCGGCAACGACGCCGAAATCGGCAAACTGCACGCGGCGACCCGTGCATTTGGTGAGCATCTCGACATACTGGTAAATAACGCTGGCGCCGAATACCCGACGCCGATCGACGATGCGAGCGCAACCGCGCAACCTGAGTGGAGCCGGCTGCTCGACAACAACGTCGGCAGCATGGCGCGGGCGATACGCGCCTTACTGCCCCTGCTCGGTCCCGGATCCAGCATCATCAACCAGGCATCAATCTGGGGACTGAACGGCGTTGCCGGCTTTTCCGCCTACGTCGCCAGCAAACACGCCGTCATCGGTCTGACGCGTTCGCTTGCATGGGAACTCGCCCCGCGCGGAATCCGCGTGAACGCGGTCTGCCCAGGCTGGATACGCACCGATTCCGCAATGCGTTCGCTGACCGCGATGGCCGCGAAACAGGGCCGCTCCGAAGACGAAGTCCTCAAAGAAATTCTTGCGGCGCAGGCGATGCCAACGCTGCTTGAGCCGGCCGACATCGCCGGCATCTATCTGTTTCTCGCCAGCAACGATGCCCGCCCGATTACCGGCCAGGCCATCGTCGTCTCGAACGGCGAAGTCATGCATTGATGAGAATTTTATTTAGTCGACCGTGACAACGATCTCGCTTGATGGGAGAACCGCACTGGTGACCGGCGCCGCGACCGGCATCGGGCGCGCCATTGCGGTCGCCCTCGCCAGAGCCGGCGCGCACATTGCGGTCAATCATTTTGGGCGCACCGCGGATGCGCGGCAGCTCGTCAAGGAAATAGCCGCTCATGGCGCGAATGCCATTGAGGTCGAAGCCGACGTGACCAAGGCTGCAAAAGTCGAGCGTATGATCGACAAGGTCAGGGATGCGCTCGGTACGATCGACATCCTGGTCAACAACGCCGGTGTGATCCTCGAGAAGCCTTTTCTCGAAACCACGGAAGAGGACTGGAATTTTGTACTCGACACCGATCTG
>JANMXI010000286.1:0-2138 GCA_031394735.1 Pseudomonadota bacterium
TCGAGGAGCTTTGTCTATTCCAAACCAGCCGGGACGTACACGTTCAATCTTGTTTGCGACAGCTTCGGTGGCGGCGAATCGGTCGTGATCCGGTACCCCTCACTGAATGCCGTGTACCTCCCAACCGCGTATGGCACCTCGAACGGTGCCGGTGTGCAATCGTCTTCGGACGGCCTCGCTCCCCGCTGACGATGAGCGTCGACATGCGCGTCATCATGAAAGGCCGGCATCCGATGAGACATTCGATGATCATGATCGTCGCGGCGACCTTGGCTGTGACAGCAATCAACGCAGACGCTTATACGTTGCGTGGTTACATCATGGCGACCGGCGGCACGCCCGCGACAGGAATCACCGGCGCCGGGCGGGTCATGTATGGCACCATCGGCCAATCGGTGGTCGGTGTGAGCAGCGCCGCGCGTACCGTCTGCGATGGGTTTTGGTGTTTCGGCGGCGTGCGCGTCTTGGCGGTCGAGCCGCTGGGAACCCTGGGGCTGCCCACGAAGGTGTCGTTCAGCGCGCCGCGACCGAATCCTGCGCACGACCAAGTCGGCTTCGAATTGGCCCTGCCCGGCGAGGCCAATGTGCTTCTGGCCATCTTCGATCTTCAAGGGCGACATGTGCTCACCATGCTCGACAGCCGGCTGCAGGGTGGCCATTACCGTGTGCAGTGGGATGGCTTGGACGGAGGCGGTGCCGGCGGCGCGGGAATCTATTTTGCGCGCCTCCTGATCGACGGACGGCCAGTGGGCACTCAGCGTATCGTGATGCTCCGGTAGCAAGTTTACGGTCAGTAATCCCCGGCTCGCTCCGGGAAAATCGAAACATGCACCATGAAGGCTGGGCTCAAGTGCGTCGACGACTCGATTTAGACCAGCGATTGGGCGTCGCGCCGCATCGCGAACGGCGGCGGGATCGCCCGAGCAGCAGGGCCGCGCTTATGCCGGCCGGTCCGCCCCCGATGGTGATGACGTCATACTCTCGCCCTGAATCCGTCGGCGCCCGCTAATTGGTGATCGCAGCGCTCATCTCGTGACAGCTTTTGGAGCATTGGCGGCATGCGTGAGCCACCTGGCGCATTTTCGAATCGTCCCCGAACTGTTCGCACGCCTTCGCGCAGGCATCGCATACATCGGCGCAGATTCCACAAACCTGAGTGTGGTGTTCCGAGCCGCGCACCATGAAATCGGATGCCGTGGCGCAGATCCGCGCGCAGTCCAAGAGCAACGAGATGTGTGCCGATGTCGCGTGGCGCCCGCCGAGGTCAACGCAGTGTGGCACCGATGACGAACAGGCGTCCTCGCACGACCGGCACGAGTCGATACAGGCCTTCATCTTCGGGTCGTTCTTAGACATCTCGTGGTTCATGGCTCGGGTCTCCTTGAGGTTCAATCGGGGGTGGGCATCGCAGACTTACGTGCAACAAAGCGCTTGCTGACCTGTGTCACCGTCGCATCCACGCACGTCAGCATGCACGGGGCTGCCAGTTTCGTGCCACAGCCACGAGCTGCGTAAAAGGCGCTAACCTCATGCGGCTGTTCAAGCCAGTGCTCGTTCCTCACAAACTGGCGAGGGCGCAGGAGCAATTCCCAGATCCCGGACGGAACAACCTACATTCCCTGCGGGCAGCCTGGCGGGGGAGTCAGGGCACAGACGGCGCTGCTACGGCTCACCTGCCGAGACTGACGATCGGACTCGTCCAGAATCTCGATCCCATATTGAGCCTCAGGAAGTAGACTCCGGCGGCCAGCCGTTTTCCGCTGTCACTTCGCCCATCCCACTCAAAGTCGTGCCAGCCAAACCCTGAGGTCATGGGGCGTTCGATCACCCGCCGGCCGCTCAAGTCATGGATCGAGAGCGCCACGCGTCCGCTCTGGGGCTGGAACCAGCGGAATTGAACGCTTGTCGTGAATGGATTTGGACTCACCGATCCGATGAACTCCGTCGATGGACGCTGCGGCGGGACGCTCACGGTCACGGAATCCTTGACGCTTATGACGATGGACTTCGAAGGAATGCCATCGACGAGCGCAAACAGCATGTAGTGGCCAGCCGGCGCGAAGTTGACGTTCGCCGGAATTGTCGCCGTCACGGTCTGGCCCTGCTGAATGAACGTGAGCGGCACGATGAGCGGCAGG
>JANMXI010000287.1:0-82597 GCA_031394735.1 Pseudomonadota bacterium
AGCAACGGTCCAACACGGCACTTGCGGTTGGCGCCATCTCCACATGAGTGGACACAAATCCTATCTTACAAAAGCACTGCTTGCGCGGCCCCGCGCAATTCCACGCACAGTGCGCGCCGCTGCCACCCGACGCATTGCCGCCACGGTGAACTCCTTACGCCAGTTCAAACCCGGCTCACGCGTCGCCCTCTACGCCTCCTTCGGCAGCGAATTCAATCCGGCGCAAATCGCGCGCGCAGCGCGCCGCCGCGGCATCGATCTGTATGTACCCGTCGTCGTCGACCTGCCCCGCCGCCGCATGCGCTTCGTCGCATGGAGCGCGGCGATCAAACCCGGCATCGAGCGCACGCGCAGCAACGTCGCTAGCTTGCGATTCATTCCGGCGCGATGGTTCAACCTCATCCTGCTCCCCATCGTCGGCATCGACGCCGACGGTCATCGACTTGGTATGGGTGCGGGATTCTACGATCGAGCCCTCGCGTTCCGCCGGTTGCGTCGCCACTGGAAGGGACCGCACCTGATCGCCTTGGGCTTCGACTGCCAACGGGTCGAGCAGACCCACGCTCAAGCCTGGGATGCTCGGGTCGATGCCCTCATCACCGAATCCGGTCTTCACCATTTCCCGTAAGAGCGATTCATGAACCATTGGATATTCAAATCCGAGCCCGACACCTTCGGCATCCAGGACCTGGCGAAAGCGCCGAAGCAGCGCACCGCATGGGACGGGGTACGCAATTACCAGGCGCGCAACATGCTCCGAGACAGCATGAAACAAGGCGATTTAGGGCTTTTTTATCATTCCAGCTGCGACGTTCCGGGGGTTGCCGGCATCGTCGAGATCGTGACGGAGGGCTACCCCGATGCCACCGCGTTCGATCCCAAACATCATCACCACGACCCCGACGCTACGCGCGACGAACCGCGCTGGTATGTGGTCGACGTGAAGTTGGTGAGGCCGACCCGGCGCATCATCGCGCTGGAGGAACTGCGAGCGCACGCGAACAAATCACTGCAAGGTCTGATCCTGTTGCGTCGAGGAAATCGTTTGTCGGTGATGCCAGTGACGAAGAAGGAATGGGACTTCATCATCTCGCTCGAGTGATCATCATTGCATGCATCGACAGTGCGCCTATCACATCCAAACAAGAGAAGCGCTATCTATCGCTTGTAATTTGATGATTCGTGTATATACTCGGTCCCCGGACTAACCCGACTACGGAGTTTTATATCATGGCAGCAAAAGCAAAGAAGGCTAAGAAGAAGGTCGCTAAGAAAAAGGCCGCGAAGAAGAAGTAAGCCTTCGTTAAGAAATCAACTGTGCCCGCGTAAGCGGGCACAGTTGTTTCTGGGGGTCGACAATTTTTAATCTGGGTTGAGTAGGACATGACGAGTCAGGACGAAAAAAAGCGCAGCGTCGCGCACAGCGCGGTGGCTTACATCGATGAGTCCATGGTGTTAGGTGTAGGCACCGGCTCCACCGTCAACTTTTTCCTTGCCGCGCTCAAAGCCCGCAAAATAAGGCCTTTGGGCGCTGTATCCAGTTCCCGCGCAAGCAGCGCGCTGCTGCGCGATGCGGGCATCGAAGAGATCGATCTGAACACCGCGGGCGACCTTGCGGTCTACATCGACGGGGCGGACGAAGCCACGCGCGACGGCGCGCTCATCAAGGGCGGCGGCGGAGCTCTGACCCGGGAGAAGATCGTCGCCGGCGCATCCAAGCAGTTCATCTGCATGGTCGATGACAGCAAGATGGTGACGAGCCTTGGGGTGTTCCCGCTGCCCGTTGAAGTGATCCCCATGGCGCGGTCTTACGTCGCGCGGCAACTGGTCGCTCTCGGCGGCCAACCGGTGTGGCGCGAAAATGTGGTCACCGACAACGGCAATCAGATCCTGGACGTGCACCACCTGAAAATTGTGGACCCCGTCACACTGGAGTCCACCATCGGCCTGATTGCCGGTGTCGTCTGTGTCGGATTGTTCGCGCGGCGCGGCGCGGATGTACTGCTGGTCGGGTCGGCGTCGGGCGTGGAGACGATACGCTTGTAACGTTGCCGCGAGGACCCAGGCGCCTGTCCTAGTCTGCGGATTTCCCCGACAGCTCAAAATGTTCCACTGCCGGTGGCGCCGCGAAGAACGGCCCGACGATCCCGCGCCATTGCGCGAACAGCGGTCCCTGCCGGAACCCGACGGTATGATCTTCCAGTGTGTCCCAGAAAATCATCAGCAAATAGCGGTCGGGACTCTCGATGCCTTTGTTCAGCTTCCAGCCGCGAAAACCCTTGGCCTGCGGAACCACGTTGGTCAGGCCGCGTCGGATCGCTTCTTCAAAGGCTGATTGCTGGCCGGGAACGACGCGGATATCGGCAACTTCTAGAATCATTCGTGTTTCTCCGTTTACGAAGGAATCAAATTTCGACGCGCGTTCCGATCTCCACGACCCGTCCGGAAGGGACCCCGAAATACGCGGAGGCCACCTGCGCATTGCGCGACATCTGGATGAACGCTTTGCGGCGCAGCGGCGGCAAGTCGGAGCGCTGACCCGGGATGAGTTCCTCGCGGCTGACGAAGAAGGTGGTCTCTTCCGGGTCGTAGGCTATCCCGAGCGATGCGGCGTCGCGCAGAATCTGCACGATGTTGGGTTTCTCCAGGAACCCCACGTCGGCGACCAGGCGCACGATGCCCTCCCCCAGTTGCGACAGATGCAGGCGTTTGCCGGCCGGCACGCGCGGCTGCTCGCGCGTCACCACGCTGAGCAGCACGACTTTTTCGTGCAGCACGCGGTTGAACTTGATGTTGCTCAGCAGCGCACGGGGCATGCCCGTGGCCTTTGGGTCCAGAAACACCGCCATACCCGGCACGCGCACCGGCGGGTCCTTCTTGATCTCATCGAGCAGTTCACGCACCGGCTTCTGCTCACGCATCAATCTGGCGAGCACCGATGCCCGCCCCCGGCGCCAGGTCTGCATCAGCCAGTAGATCGTCAGTCCGGACACCAGAGGGAGCCAGCCGCCGTCCTGCAACTTGGTCAGATTGGCCAGCAGGAATGCAATGTCGATCACGAACAGAAACGACAATCCGATGCGCAGCGGCAGACTTTCGCGTCCGGTGCGTGACTTGATGAGACTCAGGATCAGCGGCGTGACAATGGTCATCGCACCGGAAACCGCCAGGCCGTAGGCGCCGGCCAGACCCGCCGAACTCCCGAAGTGCAACACCAGGGCTATCGAGGCGATCATCAGGATCCAATTCGCTGACGGCACGTAGATCTGCCCCTCATTCTCGGCCGACGAGTGTTCCACGCGCACGCGCGGCAGCAGACCCAGACTCACCGCAGATCGCGTCACCGAGAACACACCCGAGATGACGGCCTGCGAAGCGATGATGGTGGCGGCGGTGGCGAGGATGACCAGCGGCATGAGTCCCCAATCCGGCGCCATCCGATAAAACGGATTGTCGATGGCCTGCGGGTTGACGATGAGCATGGCGCCCTGCCCGAAATAGTTCAGCAGCAGTGCAGGCATGACTACGAGCATCCACGCCAGACGGATCGGCGATCTGCCGAAATGACCCATGTCCGCATACAGGGCCTCGCCGCCGGTCACCGTCAGAAACACGCCGGCCAGAATGGCCAGTGAACTGATCTGGTGGTCGGTGAGAAATTCGAACGCGTAAATCGGGTTGATGGCATATAGCACCTGCGGCTGCTGCACGATCCAACTGACACCCATCACCGCGAGGATGGAAAACCAGCCGAACATCACCGGTCCGAAGATCCGCCCCATCGACGCAGTGCCCTGTTTTTGAATCATGAACAGCCCGATGAGCAGACCGACGGTAATGGGCACGATGGGAATCTGCGCATCGGGCGCCGCCACATGCAGACCCTCCACCGCGCTGAGCACGGAGATCGCCGGCGTGATTGCGCCGTCGGAGAAAAACAAGGCGGCTCCGAGAATTCCGAGCGCGCCGTAAAATTTCTTGCGCGGGCTCTCGCGTTCGGTGTTCACCACCAGTGCGGTCAGCGCCAGTACGCCGCCTTCACCCTTGTTGTCTGCGTTCAATACGACTGATACGTACTTGAGCGAGATGACCAGCATCAGCGACCAGAATATCAGCGACAACATGCCGAACACATGCGGCGCCGTGACCGTGATGCGGGAGTAGGTGAAACAGGCGGAGATTGCGTATAGAGGACTGGTGCCGATGTCGCCGAACACGACACCGAGCGCTGCCAGTCCCAATGGGACCAGTTTGCCGTTCGATCCGCGCTCCGCTGACATGCTCGACTGCCTTGTACAAACGAAGGGCCCACTTATGAAGTGGGCCCTTACTTTGGCTGGGGGACTAGGATTCGAACCTAGGTAAACGGAGTCAGAGTCCGTTGTCCTACCGCTAGACGATCCCCCAAAACCGATCGAGTGCGGAAGGGTTCTCGCCTACCGTTTCGAGAACTGGGTTCCGCGGCGCGCCTTGCGACGACCGACCTTTTTGCGCTCCACTTCGCGCGCATCGCGCGTCACGAAGCCGGCCTTTCTCAACGAGGGACGCAGTGTCTCGTCATAGGACATCAGCGCACGCGTGATGCCGTGACGGATGGCGCCGGCCTGACCGGTGATTCCGCCGCCTTCAACGTGGGCGTCGACGTCGAACTTGCCGCCCATCTGCACGGCATCGAAGGGCTGACGCACGATCATGCGACCAGTTTCGCGACCGAAGAATTCTTCGATCGGGCGGCCGTTGATGGTAGTTTTGCCGGTCCCCGCGCTCAGGTAAACGCGCGCGGTGGAGGTTTTGCGACGGCCGGTGCCGTAATAGGTGTTGCTGCTCAGTGCCATCTTAAATTTCCCAGGACTTCGGCTGTTGTGCTTGGTGCGGATGCTCGTTGCCGCCGAACACGTGCAATTTACGGTACATCTTCCGGCCCAGCGGACCCTTCGGCAGCATGCCCTTGACCGCGAACTCGACCGCGCGCTCGGGGTGCTCCTTGAGCAGCTTGCCGAGCGCAATGGACTTCAGGTTACCGATGAAGCCCGTGTGCTGGTGATAGAACTTGTCGGTCAGCTTGGCACCCGTGACTTTCACGTTGCCGGCGTTGATCACGACGATATGGTCGCCTAGGTCCTGATGCGGCGCATAATTGGGCTTGTGCTTGCCCCGTAAACGGTGCGCGATCTGGGAAGCTAGGCGGCCCAAGGTCTTGCCGGCCGCGTCGACGATGAACCAGTCACCGCGTGTTGCGTCAGGCTTGGAAAATTCGGTATACAACATTCTTAACTACCCACGACTGTCTGTTGCCCTAGGCGATTGGCTTCAGGGGCGAAAGGCGCGAAAGTGTACAGAACCCGGCAGGCCCTTACCAGTCCCGATTCATTCATCGCCATCCTGTCTTATATAATGTGATCATGGAACCCCGACAATTCACCCCTGCCGACCGCCTGATTTCTGAAATCTCCAAGGCAATCAGCGTATTAGCAGCCCCCGCCACCTCCTCCAGAGCCTATCCGGGAGACCTGCCGGCGCCGCCCGAATTGACCCTGGCGGAACGGCAGGCATCGGCTCGACTGATGCGGGTGAACCATTCGGGTGAGGTAGCGGCGCAGGCACTGTATCAGGGACAGGCCTTCTGGGCCGGGAAACCCGAGGTCGCGGCCGCCATGGCCTCCGCCGCGGCGGAAGAGATGGACCACCTGGCCTGGTGCGAGCGCCGGATCCGCGAACTCGATGGTCGTACCAGCCTGCTCAACCCCTTGTGGTACGCGGGCTCTTTTGTCATCGGCGCCTGCGCCGCCGGTTTCGGCGATGCATCGAGCTTGGGGTTCATCACCGAAACCGAGCGGCAGGTGGAGGCACATCTTCACGATCACCTGCAGCGAATGTCGCCTCAAGATCTGCGCAGCCGAAAAATAGTCGAGGCCATGAAAACCGATGAGGCTGCGCATGGTGCAAAAGCGGCTCAGATCGGCGGCAAACCCCTGCCGCGCGTGATTCGATCGGCCATGAAATTGACCTCGCGATTGATGACTCGCGGGAGTTTTTGGCTGTAAAGATGCCGTTATGGCTTGCGATTCCGGTACTTATGTAATAAAACGTGCGCAACCGGACAGGTTGCGATCCGATCAATAACGAAGGGAGATACCATGGAAGAAGGCGCGAAAGCCTTAAGCGAGATACCAGCGATCAATCGCTTCTTGAGCTACTGCCGGATACGGACCGTCCCCTCGAAGACTGTGATCATCCACGCCGGCGACCTGCCGGACATCCTCTACTACATCATCAGCGGCTCCGTCGAAGTCATGATCGAAGACGAAGACGGTAACGAGATGGTGCTGGCCTACCTCAACAAGGGCCAGTTTTTTGGCGAAATGGGCCTGTTTTATGAACAGCCCACGCGCAGCGCCTGGGTTCGGACCCGCCAGCAATGCGAATTGGCCGAAATGACCTATCCGCGCTTTCGTCAGATTGCGGCCGAAAGCCCTGGCCTCGTGTTCGAACTGGCAACGCAATTGGCGACGCGCCTGGATCGCACCAATCGCAAGCTCGGCGATCTCGCCTTTGTCGATGTGACCGGTCGTGTGGCGCACGCCATCATGGATCTGTGCGGCGAACCCGACGCGATGACGCATCCGGAAGGCATGCAGATCAAGGTGAGCCGCCAGGAACTGTCCAGACTCGTGGGCTGTTCACGCGAAATGGCAGGCCGCGTTCTCAAGGTGCTGGAAGAGCAAGGGTTGTTGCGCGCCACGGGAAAGACCATCGTGGTTTACAACGCCCGACCCAAAGTCAAAACCCGTCCGCTAACGGTACCCGTCAAGGGCACCAGCAACAGTGCGCCGTTGCCGAGCAAGGCGCGCATCGTCGAAGACGATGAGGATGATGACGAGGACGACGAAGACTAACTCCGCGGTTGCGCGCGCCTGCGTGAATCGTTCATGAACTTTAGGTAGGCGCATTCCTGAATACTGCAGGCTAGCGTGTTGCTCGCGAAGGGTGGCGTTCTGCGGCGCCGATCGCTATCTTCTCGCGCATCGCGGCGATCGTTTTTGCGTAGTCGCTGCTGCCGAAGATGGCGGAGCCAGAAACGAAGGTGTCTGCGCCAGCGCGGGCGATTTCTTGCGCGTTGTCTACTTTGACGCCACCATCGATTTCGAGTCGTACGTCGCGGCCGCTTTCCTCGATGCGTGCTCGAGCTTCGGACAGCTTCGACAGTGCTGCCGGAATGAACTGCTGGCCGCCGAAGCCCGGGTTCACTGACATGATCAACACCAGATCGATTTTATCCAGGACATAATCCAGCCAGTTCAGCGGCGTCGCGGGATTGAAGACGAGGCCGGGTTTACAGCCCGAGTCGCGAATCAATTGGATGGTGCGGTCGACGTGATGCGTCGCTTCCGGATGAAAGCTGATGTAGGTCGCGCCGGCGTTGGCGAAGTCGGGCACGAGGCGGTCGACGGGCGAGACCATCAAATGCACGTCGATGGGTGCGCTCACTCCAGCCTTGCGCAAGGCCTCACACACCAACGGTCCGATGGTGAGATTGGGAACGTAGTGATTGTCCATGACGTCGAAATGAACCCAGTCGGCGCCGGACGAGAGCACCGTTTTGACCTCTTCTCCGAGGCGGGCAAAATCGGCGGACAGTATCGAAGGAGCAATGATTACAGCCATAGAGCAGCAGTATCACCGGAGGCCGCGCGCGGCGCAAATGGCCTCGTATGCCTCCTGAATTCGCTGCGTCTTTTCCTTGGCGACCTCCGCCATCGACTCGGGCAGGCCGTTCGCCACGAGCTTGTCCGGATGATGCCGGCTCATCTGCCGGCGATAGGCTTTTTTGAATTCCTGATCGCTCGCGCTCGC
Organism: Pseudomonadota bacterium; assembly: GCA_031394735.1. Taxonomy (GTDB): domain Bacteria; phylum Pseudomonadota; class Gammaproteobacteria; order Steroidobacterales; family Steroidobacteraceae; genus TMP-86. Next base: position 7,855 of record JANMXI010000287.1, read on the forward strand.
CGCAACTTCCAACTCCTGGTAAGCGTCAGCCAATGCGGAGGGGCGCGAATAGGTCGCACCGGATTGTTGCCGGGATCCGGCGCGCGCCTGATATTGCGCGCGCAGGATGGCCTCCATGTGCACGAATTCCAGACCCGTCAATCCGAGACGATCGGCGGTGCGCGCCAGAATCGTGTGCGCGGCACCGGATGCGCCGTTGCCCAGAATGGCGGCACGCAATTGCAGTTCGACGAACACTCGCATCAGGTCATGCCGCGTGCCGCACGCCTCTCGCAATTCCTCAACGGCGCGATCCGCGTCGAACGCCGGTGCCTTGCCCTGCCGGAAGAAATCGATGGCGAAGCTGACCTGCTCCGGTCCGAGCTTCAATTCCTGCATCAGATGCCGCGCCGCCTGAATCTCGGATTCCGATACGCGACCGTCGGATTTGGCGATGTGGCCCATCAGCGTAAACGTGGCACGGAAAAACACTTCCGACACCGCCGGCGAAGCGGCGCGACCGCTGCCGCCGCCGAATCCCGCACTCAACATTTGCCCGATGAGCGCGCCCAGCAACAAACCCAGGATATTGTGGGTCAGCAGCAGCCCAAGGACTGCGCCGAAGAAGGCGCCCTGCCATGTCATCTGCGTTGACCTGCGTAGCCCGGACGCCCACAATAACTTGCTTTCATCGCGACCATGTTAGCAAGTAAACGGTAATCCACGCATGTCACAGGTTCGCTCCCTCCCGCCGCTGTTCGAATCGAACCTGCGATCCCTGAAGAAAATCCACCAGGGCAAGGTGCGCGACATCTACGATGTCGATGCGCACCACCTGCTCATCGTCACCACCGACCGGTTGTCGGCATTCGATGTGATCATGCGCGAACCGATTCCGTTCAAAGGAGCGGTGCTCACGGAAATCTCCCTGTTCTGGTTCCACAAAACGCAGCACATCGTTCCCAATCATCTGTCCACGCTTCGCGTCGAAGACATCATCACCGACCCGGCGGAGCTGGCGCAGTTGCAGGGGCGCGCCATGGTGGTCAAAAAATTGCGCGCGCTGCCCGTCGAAGCCGTCGTACGCGGCTATTTGATCGGCTCCGGATGGAAGGACTATCAGCGCAGCAGCGCCATCTGCGGCGTGCCGCTTCCGGCCGGATTGCAGATGGCGGATCGTCTGCCCGAGGCCATCTTCACGCCGGCATCGAAGGCTCCGGCCGGTCAGCACGACGAGAACATCGATTTCGCGACCGTCGAAGCCACCATCGGCAAGGACAATGCCGTGCGCATGCGCGCGGTCTCACTCGAGCTGTATCATTTTGCTGCTGCCTACGCGAGCACGCGCGGCATCATCATCGCCGACACGAAATTTGAATTCGGCCTCGATGAGGCCGGCACGCTCACCCTCATCGACGAGGCTCTGACGCCGGATTCCTCGCGCTTCTGGCCCGTTCAATCCTACCGGCCGGGGACAAGTCCGCCGAGTTTCGACAAGCAGTTCGTGCGCGACTATCTGGAATCCTTGCATTGGAACAAGCAGCCGCCACCCCCGCCGCTCCCCGCCGACATCGTCGAGCGAACCAGCGAGAACTACCGCAAGGGCCTGGCGCTACTGACCGCGTAACGACCAGGCGGCGATATGCGCGTGCAGGGCTTGCACGCCTTCGGTGAGCGCCGCCGGCCCGGGCTGCAGGATGATGGGCGATTTGATCTCATGCAATTCGCCGTCGCGCACAGCCGGCACTGCCTGCCAGCCGGCGCGTGTCGCCACCGACGCAGGTTTAAATTTTTTGCCGCACCAGGAGCCGAAGATGATGTCGGGCGCTCGCCGCGGCACTTCCAGCGCATCGGCGATGATGCGGTTCTTCCCCAAGGATTCGCGCGCGAGCTCCGGGAAACAATCGATCCCGCCGGCAATCTCCACCAGTTCCGACACCCAGCGGATGCCGGAGATCTGCGGCACATCCCATTCCTCGAAATACACGCGCGGGCGGCGCGGCAACGCGGCTGCAGCGACAGCGATCACGTCCAGCCCGCGTTGCAGATCGGCGGCAAGCAGTGCCGCCTTGGCCTCGCAGCCGATCAGGCCGCCGAGTGTGCGGATCATGCGAAAAATCTCCGCGACACTGCGATGGTTGAATACATGCACTTCGATGCCCTCGCGCACCAGCGCTGCCGCAATGTCGGCCTGCAGATCCGAGAATCCGAGCACAAGGTCGGGCTGCAACGCCACGATCTTGTCGATCTTCGCGCTGGTGAATGCGGACACGCGCGGCTTTTCCTTGCGGGCGCGGGCCGGGCGTACCGTGAAGCCGGAAATCCCCACGATTCGCCAATCTTCCCCGAGCAGATAGAGGGTTTCGGTGGTTTCTTCGGTCAGACAAACGATACGGTGCGCGTAATTCACCGTCTGATCTTGCCATAGCGCGGCGCGCGTGTAAGCTTGCCCCGAATGTCATCCTGGCTGCATCGAATCGAGCGCTCGTTGTTCATCGACTCGCGCTCGATGCACGGACCTGCAGGCATCGTCTTGCGGATCTTGCGCTTCCCGGCCGCGCTGCTGCGCGACTGGCTGAGCGGCGAACTCAACATGCGCGCCATGAGTCTGGTGTACACCACCCTGCTCTCCCTAGTGCCACTGATGGCCTTCAGCTTCTCCATCCTGAAAGGTCTCGGGGCGCACGGCGATCTGGAGCTGTTCGTGTTCGAGTTCTTCCGCCCGATGGGCGCCGCGGCCGGACAATTGACCACGCGCGTCATGGGCTTCGTCGAAAACGTTCGCGGCGGCGTGCTGGGCTCCATCGGGCTCGCCTTCCTGCTCTACACCGTCATCACGACGATTCAGAAGGTCGAGGAGAGCTTCAATTTCGTGTGGCGCGTCGAACGGCCGCGCAGCTGGGCGCGCCGCCTGAGCGAATACATCAGCGTAATGATCATCGGCCCCATTCTCATGGTCGCGGCGCTGGGGCTGCTCGCCTCGGCGGAAAACACCGCGCTGGCGCAATGGCTGCAGAACCGCGCCGGCATCGGGTCGGCCATGCAGGTGCTGTCACAACTGGGCCCCTACCTGATCGTGGCCGTCGTCTTCACCTTTTTGTATTCGTTCATCCCCAACACGCGCGTGAAATTCATTCCTGCGCTGATCGGCGGCGTGACGTCAGGCGTGTTGTGGGCCCTGGTGGGCAAGATCTTTGCCGCCTTCATCGCCTACTCCGCGCAGATGGTGGCGATCTACACAGGCTTTGCCTTCGTGCTCACCGCGCTGATCTGGATCTATCTGAACTGGCTGATCCTGCTGATCGGCGTGCAGCTATCCTTCTACGTGCAATACCCGCAGTACCTGCGGCACGGTCACGAACCACTCGAATTGACGGGCAGCATGTTCGAGCATCTGGGATTGTCGGTGATGCAGTTGATCGGTCGCGACTATGCGGACGGCAAAAGCTATTGGACCGGCAACCGACTGGCGCAGGCTTTGGATGTGCCCAGCGCAGCTCTGGCGCCCGTGCTCGCCTCCCTGGAATGCGCGAATATCATCGTCGCCACCGAACAGGAGCATTGGCTGCCGGCGCGCGCGATGGAAACCATTGCGCTTGCGGACATCCTCACCGCGGTTCGCTCCAACCGGCCCGGACGCATCGCGGTGTCGGCAACCGCGACACCCGCGGCGGATGCCTTGATGTTGGAGCTCGAGGACGCGGTACGCGAAAGACTTCGCTCGCGCACGCTCAAGGACCTCATCGAGCCTCCGGCTTAAAGTCCGCACCGCGTAGGGCGGACGAGATCACTCACCGGCGATGGTCATTTCCTCGAGCAGAATCGACCCCGTGCGAATGCTGCCGCGGACATCCACGTCATCACCGATGCTCGCGATCGTGCGCAGCATCTGCTTTAGATTGCCCGCGATCGTCACCTCGGCGACCGGATACTGCAGCTCGCCATTCTCGACCCAGAATCCGGCCGCGCCGCGCGAATAGTCACCGGTGATCGGGTTCACGCCCTGCCCCATCAATTCTCCCACCAACAACCCCGTGCCCAGCCGCTTCAGCTGTGCCGGGAGCCCGCCGCCGTCGGTGCTCGAGACCAACAGATTGTGGGCACCGCCGGCATTGCCGGTGGTGGTCAACCCCAGTTTGCGGGCCGAGTAGCTCGACAAGATGTAGTGTTGCAACACGCCGTCGACCACCAGCTCACTGTCCTGCGTTGCCACGCCCTCGTCATCGAACGGCGCGCTCGCCAGCGCCTTGACGATATGGGGGCGTTCGCTGATGCGGATGTTGTGCGGAAACACCTGTTGCCCGGCGGCATTGAGCAGAAATGAGGATTCGCGGTACTGACTGCTGCCACGAATGGCGCCGAGGAAATGCGCGATCAGACCGCGTGCGATCTCCGGCACGAACAACACCGGCGCGCGTCGGGTTGAAAGCTTTCGCGGCGCGAGGCGCGCCAGCGTACGCCGGGCGGCGGTCTCGCCGATGGATTGCGCACTTTGCAGATCGCGCCAGTCGCGCGCAGTGCTGTACCAATAGTCGCGCTGCATCTCATCGCCGCTGCCGGCAAGGACCACGCAGCTCAATGAATGCGACGTGGTGGGGTACCCGCCGACGAAGCCATGCGTGTTGCCGTACACATGCAAACCACGGTGCGTGGAGAGCGAGGCGCCCTCCGAATTGTTGATGCGCGGGTCCACCGCGAGTGCTGCCGCTTCGCATTCACGGGCCAGTTCGATGGCGGCCGGCGCATCGATGTCCCAGGGATGCGCCAGGTCCAGATCCATGGCCCGGGTTTGCATCAGATTCGCATCCGCAAGTCCAGCGCAGATATCCTCCGCCGTGAATCGCGCGATGCTGCAGGCCTTGGCCACGGTGGCGTGCACTGCCGCCGTGGAAAAGTCCGCGGTGCTGGCCGACGCCTTGCGTTGCCCGAAGTACACGGTCAGTCCCAGACTGCGGTCGCGCTGATGTTCCAGGGTTTCGATCTGACCCAGACGGACACCGATGGAAAGACCCGAATTCTGGCTGACCGCAGCCTCTGCCGCAGCAGCGCCGCGGGCACGCGCCTCCTCCAGGACCTGCGCGATGATGGTCTCCAAATCGGACGCGCTCAGCGGCGAAAGGCTTTGCGGCACTACGGCCATTGATTTCTCCTGAACTGCTTCTGCATCGCAAAATCACGATTCTACCGACCCGGGTGTTAGGATGGGGACAATGACGAACGATGAAACCCTCGAACAGGAGCTGATCAGCAAAAGTGCGCGCAAGCGCGAGGCGACCGCGCTGCAGGAGCTCGGTGTGCAGCTGGCAGGCCTCCCTGATGCCGAAATGGGCAATTTGGAGCTGCCTGAGAACCTGGTGACGGCGCTCAAGGCGCTGCGACGACTGTCCTCCCGGGGGGCTCAAGTGCGCCAGCGGCAATACATTGGCAAGCTCATGCGTTCCATCGACCCCGAACCGGTGCTGGCCAAACTGGCCGACCGCAAGCGCAAACATGACACGGAAATCCGGCACTTCCAGCGCATCGAACAATGGCGCGACCGGCTGCTCGAGGAACCCGACGGCACGCTCAAGGAGCTGCTGAAGGAACACCCGCGCGCCGATGGCGCGCTCCTGACCAAGCTTCTGGCCAAGATCGACCGCGAGCGGACCGAGCAGCGCTCGCCGGCCGGCACACGCGAGCTGTTCGCCTATCTACGACAGCTTATGGCCTGACAGGCCTTTTGATAGGATGCGTCGATGAAACCGCTCGTTGGCATCATCATGGGATCCTCGTCTGATTGGGACACGATGCAGGCGGCCGACGACCTGCTGACGCAGCTGGGTGTGCCTCACGAAGTCAAGGTCGTCTCGGCGCACCGAACTCCCGATCTGTTGTTCGACTACGCCTCGAGCGCGCGAGCGCGCGGCCTCAAGGTCATCATCGCCGGCGCCGGCGGCGCGGCCCATCTGCCGGGTATGACCGCAGCCAAGACCTCTTTGCCGGTGCTCGGCGTGCCGGTCCAGTCCAAAGCCCTCAACGGCATGGATTCACTGCTGTCCATCGCGCAGATGCCGGCGGGAATTCCGGTGGCGACCTTTGCCATCGGGGTGGCCGGCGCCAAGAATGCGGCCTTGTTCGCCGCCGCGATCCTGTCGCTCGAGCACGTCGATGTGCGCACCAAACTGGATGAATTCCGACAATCGCAAACCCAGGCCGTGCTCGCCAAGCCCGATCCGCGACAATCTTGAGCAGCCGCGCACTGTCACGCGTCGGCGTCGTCGGGGCGGGCCAGCTTGGCCGGATGATGGCGCTCGCCGGTTACCCGCTGAACATCCGTTGCCACTTTCTGGATCGCAGCAGCGATGCGCCCGCCGCACAGGTTGCGCCGATCCTGCTGGGAGAGCTGGCGGACCCGGCCAGACTGCGGCAACTGGCCGGCAACAGCGATGTGCTCACCTTCGATTGGGAGAACGTGCCGGCCGCCGCATTGCAGTCGTTGCGTGGCCAGGTCCCCATCCGTCCCTCGGTGCGCGCGCTGTCGATCTCACAGGACCGGCTGCTCGAGAAGCGTTTGTTTACGCGGTTGCGCATTCCGGTGGCGCCACATGCAGCCATCGACAGCCTCGCCGATCTGACGCGCGCGTTGCGCACGCTGGGCGCACACGGAGTGCTGAAGACGCGGCGATTGGGGTATGACGGCAAGGGCCAGGTCCTGATCCGCAACGAACCGGAACACGCAGATGCGTGGCAAGCGCTTTGTGGTTCGCCGTTGATCTATGAACGCTTCATGCCTTTCTCGCACGAGGTATCGCTGGTGGCGGCGCGCACGCCGCGCGGCCAGATCCAGTACTACCCGCTGGCGCGCAACACCCATCAGGGCGGAATTCTGCGCATCAGCATCGCACCGCACATCGAGCCCGCCGTCGAGAAGCGCGCGCGCCTCTACATGCGCCGCGTGCTCGAGAGCTTGAGCTATGTCGGCGTGCTCGCCATCGAGTTCTTCGTCGTGAACGGCAAGCTGATTGCCAATGAAATGGCACCGCGCGTTCATAATTCCGGGCATTGGACCATCGAGGGCTGTCCGTCGAGCCAGTTCGAGAATCATCTGCGCGCCATCTGCGGCCTGCCGCTGGGCGCAACGGGTGCCCTCGGCCATGCCGCCATGATCAATTTCATCGGCACCATGCCCGATCCGAGACGGTTGCTGCAGATCGGCGGATTGGCCTTCCACGATTATGGCAAGAAACCCCGTCCGGGCCGCAAACTCGGACATTGCACAATACTGTCGCAAACGCCGGCAGCCCGTGACCGGGCGCTGCGCCGGGCGTTGAAATTGATTCAATGGGCATGAAATCTGACGCGAGCCTTGACCGGGGACGCGCAAATTCACGTACCGTGCGCGAATCTTTGTAAAATGACCGGGGTTTCTTAAGGCTGGGACGAACGCATGTACTTAGAACATTTCAAACTCACTGAACTGCCGTTCCGGCTCAGCCCGGATCCGCAGTTCCTGTATTTGAGCAAGCACCATGCGCGCGCCAAGGCCTACATGGAATCGACCATCTGGTTTACGGATGGCTTCGTGATCATCACCGGAGAAATCGGCGCCGGCAAGACCACGCTGATCGAGACCTTTCTGCGCGAACTGCAGAAAGACGTCGTCGTCGCGCAGATCAATCAAACACAATTGTCGCCCACCGCATTCCTGCAATCCGTGCTGGTGCAATTCGGCTTCTCGCCTTTCAAGATGAAAAAGCCCGAGGTGCTGGCGACGCTGAACCAATTCCTGGTCGAGCAATATGCAAGCGGTCGCAAAGTCCTGCTCATCATCGACGAGGCGCAGAACCTGAATCACAAGGTGCTGGAAGAAGTCCGAATGTTGTCGGGCATCGAAACCACCAAGGACAAGGTGCTGCGCATCATTCTGGCCGGCCAGCCGGAGCTGAACGAGAAGCTGGATTCCGTCGAACTGGTTCAGCTCGTGCAGCGCGTGAGATTGCGCTTTCACCTGTCGGCATTGTCGATCGTGGACATGAGCGCCTATATCGAGCACCGCTTGGAAGTGGCCGGCTCGCAGGGACGGCGCATCTTCCACGAAGATACCCATCCACTGATCTTCCGCTATACCGGCGGTACGCCGCGACTGATCAACACACTATGTGACACCGCCATGATGGCGGCCTTCGGCCAGGACCGCGACACCGTCACCATGGCGGACATCCAATCGGCCATCGCCGAATTGCAATGGAACGAGTTCGCCTCGCGCACCAGCCGCCAGCCCATCGTCAATTTCGAGTCCACGCAGCCGACGCTGCTGAACGAGACGCCGGTTGCGCGCATTCTGGTCGGGCACGAAGCCAAGACCGTGGATGAGCGGGAATTGCGTCCGGGTCGGTTGATCATCGGTCGCACGCCCGACAACGACATCCAGATCGACAGCAAATTCGTCAGCCGTCATCACTGTCAGATCATCACCACGTCAGAGACCTGCGTGATCGAAGATCTGAACAGCACGAACGGCATTTACGTGAAATCCAAACGCGTCCGCAAGCACAATTTCAATGACGGCGATGTCGTGGTCGTGGGGCAGCACGAGATCATGTACATGGACGAGCGGGTGCCGCGGCTTCGCGCCAGTGCGGAACATGCGGAAACGCAGGTGATCAACGAGGATGCAACGTCGTAGCCAGTTGCGGAAAAACGATCAAGGTTCTTCGATGGTCTCGCAAGGGTACTGGGAGCGGCGCGACCGGCAGTCCTGCCGGTGCAGGTAAATCGTCAGGCCGGCAATCTGCGCAATCAGACTCAACGCGAATGCGATGACCCCGCCACCACTGCCGTCGTTCACATACGAGACGAGCATCGCCAGCCAACCTAGACCGACGTAGGCATAGGGCAAACTTTCATAGACCGGGCGTGCAAGGCGCATGCTTTTCCCTCATCCGATGGAATGCATGCTACCCCTGCCGTTGGCTCCCTGCCGCGGCCGATTTGACCTAACCCAAAATTAATTGCGCCGGCGTGCCAGGGGGCTGCGCGCCGGGCACTTCGTCCCGAGCAATCCTATGCCGTTCGACGGTTCAATCCTGACCGATCAGTTTCTCCATCAGGCGCGACAGCCAGGAAGTCCGCCAGCCTTCGACCTTCAATTCCTTCCCCCGACCTGCCTGGGCGTGCTTGGCATGCGCGAGGAGATCCTTGGGAAGCTGGATTTCGAATGTTCCGGTCATGGCGGGATCGATCATGGAAACTCCTGACGGTTGAGAACTGCCGCTGCAGGTTATCGGAGCCGGGCGCGGGTGGGCTGCGACGCGCCGCACGAAGACAGCAGCCGGGGACGTTATGCAAAATGACTCGTGCCGGCGCTTGTGATCCGAACCGCGGGAGTATGGATGTGGGAACCAAGCGCCGGCGCGAGCCGCGGCGGGCATCATGCCCGGTGGGAGACCCCACCCCGTCCGTCCCTGGGGACCGCGGAGAGAGTGTGCCAAGCCCTGGTGGGGTACGGGTTCGGCAATCCCGGCGCGTCTGTTCAATTACTCGAATCCGACCGTCCTTATTCTTACCCGGTGCCGCCCACGGTGAGCGCATCGATGCGCAGCGTGGGCTGTCCGACGCCGACCGGCACGGATTGTCCTTCCTTGCCGCAGGTGCCGACGCCGGCGTCGAGTTTCAGATCATCGCCGACCATGCTGACGCGCGTGAGGACATCCGGACCGTTGCCGATGAGCGTCGCGCCCTTGACCGGTGCGCCGATTTTGCCGTTTTCGATCAGATACGCCTCGCTCGCGGAAAACACGAATTTGCCGGAGGTGATGTCGACCTGACCGCCGCCAAAGTTGACGGCATATAGACCCTTTTGGACCGAGGCAATGATCTCCTGCGGCGGCGTCTTGCCGGCGCGCATGTAGGTATTGGTCATGCGCGGCAGCGTCATGTGCGCAAAGGATTCGCGGCGTCCGTTGCCGGTCGGCTGCATACCCATCAGTCGCGCATTCATTTTGTCCTGAATGTAGCCACGCAAAATGCCGTTCTCGATCAGCACCGTGCACTGCGTCGGAGTGCCTTCGTCATCGACATTGAGCGAGCCACGACGCGCATCCAAAGTGCCGTCATCGACGACGGTGATGGTGTCGCTGGCCACCTTCTGGCCGATGCGATTGGAAAATGCCGAGGTACCCTTGCGATTGAAGTCGCCTTCCAACCCGTGACCGATGGCCTCGTGCAACAGGATGCCGGGCCAACCCGGACCCAGCACCACCGTCATGGACCCGGCGGGTGCGGCGATGGCCTCCAGATTCACCAACGCCTGACGCACCGCCTCGTCCGCATGCGTGAACGGCGCATCGTCGTGCAGCAGTTGGTGCAAGCCGATACGCCCGCCGCCGCCGCTGTAGCCCTGCTCGCGACGGCCATTCTGCTCGACGATGACCGACACATTCATCCGCACCAGTGGCCGTACATCGGCGGCCAGCGTGCCGTCGCTCGCCGCGATCAGCACCACTTCGTGCACTGCCGCCAGCGAGGCCATGACCTGCTTCACGCGTGGATCAAGCCGGCGCGCATAGGCGTCGATCTTCATCAACCAGTCGACCTTGTCCTCGTCGCGAATCGTGTCCAGCGGATCGATCGGCAGATACAACCGTTGCTGCACGGGGCGGGACCAGCTCTTGACCGCCTGACTCGCGCCGCTGCGCGCGATGGCGCGTGCATTGTCGGAAGCCTCCTGCAGCGCCGGCAGCAGCACTTCATCGGTGTAGGCGAAGCCGGTTTTTTCCGCGCTCATCGCGCGCACGCCAACGCCTTGCTCGATGCTGTGCGAGGCATCTTTGACAATGCCATCCTCCAGCGACCAGGACTCTTCGCGCGACAGCTGAAAATACAGATCGGCATGGTCGATGCCGCGGCTCATCACCGAGTCCAGCACCTGTTGCAGGCGGCCTTCATCCAATCCGGAAGGGCGCAGGATCACATCCTGCGCAATATCAAAACTGGCGGCGCTCATGCGCTCACCGCCGTGTAGCTGCGCTTCAGCCGGCGATTATCCAGCGCCGGGAAACGGGCGCGCGTGGCGGCCTGCTCCTGCAGATCGATGGGCGCGGTGATGACTCCGGCGCCCTGCGGCAGGCGTGCCAGCAGCTTGCCCCAATAGTCCACGATCAGGCTGTCGCCATAGGTTTCGCGGCCATTGCTGTGCACACCGACCTGCGCCGGCGCCACCACGTAACAGAGATTTTCGATGGCGCGCGCCCGTAACAGGGTTTCCCAGTGCGCGCGACCGGTGGGCACGGTGAAGGCGGCCGGCATGCACAGCCACTGCGCACCCTGATCCACCAGCGCGCGATACAGTTCGGGAAACCGCATGTCATAGCATACCGACATGCCCAGTCGGCCAACCGGGGTGTCCGCGACCACGGGCACCTGTCCCGGCTCGACATGCGTGGACTCGCGATACTCTTCGTTGCGACCCGGAACGGTGACATCGAACAAATGGATCTTGTCGTAACGCGCCACGCGCGCACCCTTGGCATCGAACAGCAACGACGTGTTGGCGACGCGGCTCTCGGCGCTGCGTGCGATGCCAATGGTGCCGCCCAGTACCCACAATCCGAGTGCACGCGCGGTGGCGGCCAGGAACTCCTGCACGGGTCCGCCGGCGTCGCTTTCAGCAATGGCGCGCTTGTCGGAATCATGAATGCCCATGAAGGCAAAATTTTCCGGCAGGCAGGCAAGGTCTGCGCCGACATCCTTGGCCTCGCGCAACAATTGCGCAGCGGCGCTTAAATTGTCGGCGACGACATGACTCGAATTCATCTGGATTGCGGCCACTGTTCCCATGTCACTTGCTACCTTTCTACGTTGCTATTTCTGGGTTGGTGTGGATTCGCGCCGCGTCGCCGCAGCCGCCGCCTCACTCTTGACCCGTTCGACCAGCGGATTTTCCCAACTGCCCGTGATTCGATAATACCCGCGCGCCAGACCCTTCAAGGGTTGTTTGAACACTTGCGTGAACACCAGCACGGCGGCGCCCACCACGGGACCTGCGGCAAGCGTACTGGCCAGGGGCAGTGAATTGCCAAAATTGCCTGCTACAACAGCAGTTTGGTCTAAATCCTGCTTTGCAAGTCCCACCCGGCCGATCAGGCCGATTTCGGCGGCCGGGCCATCCAGCAGCATATTGGTGGTGTAGGCATCGCCATCGCGCAGGTCGAAGTCACCGCGAATGGTGTCGAAGGCAAGACCCTTGTCGGTCAGATCGCTGAAATCCAGAAACAACCGGCGCGGCAACGTGGCGACGCTGGCGAGGCCGAGCACGCGGCCGGCGCCGGGATGCAGGTCCACGATCTGACCCTTGTCCGCCTCAAACTTCAGATGACCGTTGAGACTGGCGACCGCCTGCGCCGACGGCGCGCCCTGCCAGCTCAACTCGAAATCCAGCCGTCCCGCCTTGGCCTGCATCACATCGGCATAGCCGAATTGCGTCAGTGTCTTTTGCACGTCGTTACTGACCAACACGCCTTCCAGCGTTCCCTTGCCGCCGTCCGGCCCACGCCATCCACCCTCGGCCTGAAAATTGAAACTGGGACTGTGCACGCGCAGTTGATCCAGCGCGATGCCGTCCTCGCGCTTGGACAACACCGCATCGATGGAGCCGATCGAACGGTCGTGCCAGAAGAGCTGCTCGCTCTGCAGGTGCAGGGCCGGAACACTGCCCGGACCGGCCATCGAGGGTTGAGCCGGGCCGGCCTCCGCGCTGCCTGCATCGTTGATTTTCAAATGCGCAAACTTCAACTCCCACGGGTCCGTGGTCACGGTCCCTCGCGGAAAGCGCAGCGTCCCTTGCGCATCCGGGCCCTCGACATCGACCTGCCAGGCACGATCCGCAGCGGTCAACCGCAGCCCGACATCGTGAAACGCCAGTCCTTGGAAGTGCAACTCGTCCACCTGCAGCGAGGCCGTGCGCAATTTCTCGGTCAGCGACGCGGAGGACTCTGCGGAACCCCCGCCCTGGCGGCGCAGCCATCCCGACAAATCCAGGCGCCCTAAGTGTCCGGCAATGACTAGTGGATCACCGCCGCTCAAGGACGGCGCATCACCACCGAACTGGATCGCGGCGCGCGACCAGCGCAGCGCGTCGTCCTTGGAATCCAGTTCTAGAATGCCGCGCACCAGCGGCGTCAGGTTGACACGAATCAGCGGGCCGCCGGACTTGGGCCACTCCATTTGAGCGAACAGCGGCAGCGGCGAATCCTCCGATTTCTGGAAAGGCTGCGGCAATGCGATTGCGAGCCCGGCCAGATTGCTGGTCATCCGCACCCATCGTTCGCGCGCGGGGGCCGGCGACAAACGCACAGTGCCACGCCAATCGGCGCGGCCGGTCGGAATCACATCGGCGGGCAGATCGAAGGCGGCGCGAATGCCCTCCGCGGTCAGAACGCCGCGCAACTCCAGCTGCGTGGCAAGATCGGCGGGGTTGCGGGGTGCACGCGCGCGAACCTGCAACGCACCGCCCAGGGCGACGCCGCGGAGCTGCGCCTGTGGAACTTGCGCACCATCGACCAGGACGCTGCCGTGTAACTGTGTCGCCGCGACCTTCGAGCCCTTGTACGCGAGGGATACGCCGTCGAGTTGCGCCTCCACCAGCACACGGCGTTGATCAAACGCCTTGAAAGGCAGGAACAGATCGATCTTGGCGTCGAGCGGACCGTCCGCATCGACCTTGGAGAATGCATGCTCGGCCATGGCATCCAGCGGCGTAGCGGCGAGAAAGCCAAGCGCGGCGGCAGCATCGGTGTGCGCATCGGCATGGATCTTCAACTCGCCGGTCTTGAAGTCCTCGAACGTGCCCGTCGCACGCTGCACCACCACCTCGCCGGCGCTGGCGTGCCTGACCCACACCGTCAACCCCTGATTGCGAAACTGCGCATCCAGAGCGATGTCGCGGATCCGCGGCCAGGATTCACGATAGTCGAGGATCATGTTCTCAACCGGAAACCGGGCGAGAAACAAGCCGCTGCCATCACGGAAGGGATAGTTGCGCAGCGGTCCGCGCAGCACCAGGTCTGCCTGCGGTATGCGCCCGGCAACGAAGGCGCGATTCAACCAACTCAAGGCAGTTGGCGCGATGCGCTGGCGCGGCAGATACCGCGGGGCGGCAGTGGGATCGACATCGAAGACCTTGCTGACCAGCGTGATCTCGGCCGAGCGGTCGGTGTCGAAACGCTGCAGCGCGAATTTCGTGGTGGCGCGAAAATCCTTGTTGGACGTCTGCAGATTCTGGCTCGCCAGCAGCATCCCATCGGCGATGCGCTTCCAGAATATCGAACCCTGCAAGGTGTCGAGCGTGATCGGTGCGGGCCATTCCTGTGGCCACAGCAGGCGCGCGCCGGGTGAGCTGATCAGCAGCTGACCGCTTTGCTCATCGCCCCGCACCGAGCCTGACAGCGCCGCGAATCCCGGCGCCCGCCCCATCGGGGCGAAGCCGGCGCCGGCAAATCGGGCGCTGGCACTCCAGCGCGGTGGCGCATCGGCATTGGCGCGTGAATAGCGGAGCCGTGCATCGAACCACTCGCCCGACAGGTCGAATGAATCGATGCGATCGCGCAATTCCTTCTGCGGCAGGACGGCCACGATGGGCGCGAGCGCCGCAAGCCCGAGGTAGTCGATCTGCGCATCGAGGTCGGCCAGCGAGCCTGCCGGCGCGCGCCAGTTGGCGCTGAAGCGGGTCTCGCGCGCCACCTGGCCTGCAGCGACGGCGCGCACCCGCTTGCCGCTCAGTCGCCAGCGATCCTGATCGCGCGCGAATTCGAAAATCCCGCCGGCCTCTCGCAGCGTCAGCGGCGCCGCGCCGGGATGCACGATGGCGATGTCGTTGGCGGTGAATTCAGCGCTCGAGGTCAGAAAGCCGCCACCGCCGGCCGCCGTCAGATCGATCCGCGCCAACCCGGCTGTCAACGTGTTCGAATACTCCGGCAGCAACTGGTGCCACCCCGGCAGCGACACATCGCGCGCGCGCAAGCCGAGGCTCCACAACAGACCGTCTTTGGCGTCAAACGCCGAGGCGCCGAGCCGCAACCGCACCGAGCCGTGTAACTGCGGCGGCATGGCCACCGACAGTTCCAGTTCGACATGCTCACCACTGCGCTTCAGATCCACGTCGAGCTCACGGAATCGCAATTCCGGCAGTGCCGTGTTCCAGTGACGCAAGGTCACATCGGCATCGCGCACCACCACCCTGCCGCGCGGCAGATTGCGCAGCGTGTCACGCAGACTGCCGTTTCCGGAACCGAACTCGAGTCCCGAAGCAATGCGGAAAACATTCGGGCCGATGCGCTCGATCTGCAATTGCGGCGCATCGAGCCGGATGCGCCCGGCCCGAAGTTGAGCGGAGAGAATCAGTTGCCAGACATCGACGGCAACGCTGCCGCCGCGGGCAATGGCCACGGTCGTCAAGTCGTCCTTGGATCGCAGCTCCAGCCGGTCAAAATACAACTCGGGTCCATACCAGCGCAGAGTCGGATACACATGCGCAAAGCGGATATAGAAACCGGTCTGCTCATGCACCCAGGATTTGATCTGCGCCTGATACTGCGGCGCGCGGTCGAGCGCCATTTTCAATCCGAGCGTCAGCACGAGCACGAGACCCAGCACGACGGCCACGGTGATCAGCAGCCACCGCTTGAGCTTGCGCAGATTCATCCAGGCGACCGGCTTACATGACCACGACGTCGTATTGATCGACGGAATACAACGCTTCGGTCTGCAGCCGGACCGGCTTGCCGGTCACCAGTTCCAATTCCGCCAGCGCCGCGGATTCCTCGTCCAGCAGGCGCTCGATGACGTCCTGATGCGCCAGGACCATCAATTGCTCGAACTCGAATTGCCGCGACTGGCGCAGGATCTCGCGAAAAATTTCATGGCACACCGTTTCCGCCGTTTTGACGAATCCTCGTCCTTCGCAGGTGGGACAAGGCTGGCATAGCAGATGTTCCAAACTTTCGCGCGTCCGCTTGCGCGTCATCTCGACCAGGCCGAGCGGCGACACCGAGGAAATGCTGGTCTTGGCATGATCGCCGGCCAGGGCCCGCTCCAGGGATTGGAGCACCTGCCGGCGGTGTTCTGCTTCGGCCATGTCGATGAAATCGATGATGATGATGCCGCCCAGATTGCGCAGCCTAAGCTGCCGCGCGATCGCCACGGAGGCCTCCAGGTTGGTGCGGAAGATGGTCTCCTCCAGGTTGCGATGGCCGACGAAGGCGCCGGTATTCACATCGACCGTGGTCATCGCCTCGGTTTGATCGATGATCACGTAGCCGCCGGATTTCAGCGCCACTTTGCGGTCGAGAGATTTCTGGATCTCCTCCTCGACGTGGTGCAACTCAAAGACAGGACGCATTTCATCGTACAGCTCGATGCGCGGCAGCGCTTCGGGCATGAAGGTGCGCGCGAATTCCTGCATTTCCCGAAATGCGGCCGGCTGATCCACCAGCACCCGGTCGACATCGCCGGTCATCAGATCGCGCAGCGCCCGCAACCGCAACGGCAGATCCGCATGCACCAGCACGCCGGCTCGCGCCAGCAGTCCATCGCTGCGAATGACCTCCCACAGCTTGCGCAAATACAACATGTCGGCGCGCAAGGCATCGGCCGGTGCATCCTCGGCCGCCGTGCGCACGATGAATCCTTCGCTCTCCCCGGCCTGCGAATAGGTTTGCAAGGTATTGCGAAGACGCGCGCGCTCCGCTTCATTCTCGATGCGCGCCGAGATCCCGATGCCGCGGCCGTGCGGCATGTACACCAGATAGCGCGAGGGCAGCGTGATATAGGTGGTCAGGCGCGCGCCCTTGCTGCCCATGGGATCCTTGAGCACCTGCACGAGAATCTCGCTGCCCTCGGACACCAGTGTCCGGATATTCTCGCTGCGCGGTGGTTCTATGCCGGTATCGGCATGGCGCGGATCCAGGATATCGGAGGCATGCAAGAACGCGGTGCGGTCCAAACCGATTTCGATGAACGCGGCCTGCATGCCGGGCAACACCCGCGACACTTTTCCCTTGTAGACATTGCCGATCAGGCCGCGGCGGCTGCCGCGTTCCAGGAACACTTCCTGCAACACGCCGTTTTCCAACACGGCGACGCGCGCTTCGTGGGAGCCGGCATTGATCAGAATTTCGAAACTCATTGCACACGCCATTGAGGCACTCGTGCCTCGGTCAACACCTGCGCCGTCTCGTACAACGGCAATCCCATGACGCCGGAAAAGCTGCCCGACAAATGCTGCACGAAGCGGGCACCGAATCCTTGAATGGCATACCCGCCCGCCTTGTCAGCCGGCTCGCCGGTATCCCAGTACGCAGCGGCCAGTGCCGGCTCAATCGGGCAAAAGGTGACCTCGCTGCGGCTGCAGCGCTGCGCAAGACCAACCCCTGTTGCCAGCGCAATGGCCGTCAACACCACATGCGTGCGACCGCTCAGGGCAAGCAGCATGCCGATCGCGTCGTCACGATTTGCAGGCTTTCCCAGTATCTGCGTTCCCAGCAGCACCGTCGTATCGGCGCCGAGCACGGGTGCCTGCGCCGCGGGCGCCAATCGTGACCAGCCCGCCTGCGCTTTGAGCGACGCGAGGCGCTGAACGTAAACGGCCGCTTCTTCGCCCGGCAGCGGCGACTCATCGACCTGCAGCGTAAGCACCTCGAACGGCACGCCGAGCTGATTCAAGAGTTCGCGTCGTCGCGGTGAGGTCGAGGCGAGATACAGGAAGGGGATTTCGGTGGCCGGCATGAATCAGGCTCGATGATACGGGTGGCCGGCGATCAGACTCGCCGCCCGATACAATTGCTCGGCGAGCATCACCCGCACCAGACCGTGCGGAAATGTCAGTGCCGACAGCGACCAGCTTCGCGCAGCGCGCTCCTTGCATTGCGGCATCAATCCGTCCGGTCCGCCGATGAGAAAAGAGATGTTGCCGCCCTCGCGCATTCGCGTTTGCAGCCACTGGGCGAGATCTTCAGTCGACAGGGACTTGCCCGTGACCTCGAGCGCGACCACATAGTCGTCCTTCGCGATCGCCGCCAGCATGGCCTGGCCCTCGCGCTCGATGGCGCGCGCCGTGCTCACGCCGCCGCCACGCGTCGCCACGGGGATTTCATGCAGTTCGATGCTGATCGGCTTTTTCAGCCGCTTCTGGTAGTCGAGGAACGCCGCATCCACCCAACCCGGCAGGCGCGTGCCGGCGGCAATCACGCGGCACTTCATGGCGAGCGAGCGCGACTCAGGCGCGCGCCGCCGCGCGCTTCGCGACCGTCAAATCCCAAAGCTTTTCAAGTCCATAAAATTCGCGGCTGCGCGGCAGCATCACGTGCACGATGATGTCGGACAGATCGATCAGCACCCAGTCCGAATCCTGCCGCCCTTCGACTCCGTGCGGCCTGAATCCGGCTGCCTTGGTTTTTTCCACCACGCGTTCGGCAACCGAGCGCACGTGACGGTCGGAAGTGCCGCTGGCGATGATCATGGTGTCCGCGACATCCGTCAGACCCCTCACATCCAGCGTCTTGATGTCATGGGCCTTCATGTCTTCCAATGCGGCGAGGATCACATTCTTGAGAGTCGGGGTGGGAGCGGGTTTGGCGGTCTTGCGGGCTGCGGGCTTGCGGGCCACGGTTTTGCGCGCGGCGGTTTTGCGTTTGGCGCGCTTGGGAGCGGATGTCATGCGTCGTTAATGCTCACTTGTGCGTGGAAGGGTCGAGGTAGCAGCCGGTGTCGATGATGATTTTACGCACCGAATCCGGCATGAGAAAGCGCGGGTCGCGCTGCGATGCGATCAGCAGACGCAACTCGGTGGAGGATATCTCCAGTTGGGTGACCGCGTGGATGAAAATCTTGCCGAAGGCGGCATCGTGAAGGTCGGCGATGCGGCCGGTGCCGTGATCGACCAGCAACTCGCCCAGCGGTCCGCTGGCCGGGGCCCGCCAGCCAGGCCGGTGCGCCACGACCAGATGCGATAACTGCAGCAATTCCTGCCATTGATGCCATTTCGGCAGACTCAGGAAGGCGTCCATGCCGACGATCAGACACAGGCTGCGATCCGGGAATTCCAGGCGCAGCTCCGCCAGCGTCTCGATCGAATAGGAAGGCCCTGCCTTGCGCACTTCACGATCATCGACCATAAAGCCGCGATGCCCCTCCGTGGCTGCCCGTACCATCTCCAACCGCAGCTGGGCATCGGCCAGGGGCTGCTGGCGATGAGGCGGATTGCCGGCGGGGAGAAAACGGATCTCCTTCAAGCGCAGCGCTTGCTGCAACTCGAAAGCCGTCCGCAGATGGCCGTAATGGATCGGGTCGAAGGTCCCGCCGAAGATACCCATGGGATTCATGGGGATACCCTGCCTGAAAGCATGCCCTGATGCAAAGCGCCGGCGAGGCCCGCGGTCAGCGCCCGCAACCCGGTCCAGGCATCGCCGCGCGCCTGTCCCTTGATGATCCGGTCGACATTGCCGGCTTCGGTGAGCAATCGCGCCAGCGGTAGCCGGCGCGAGCGCGCCAGTCCAGCTGAACTGGGAGGACTGGCCAGATTCCAGGCGCTACCGCGGTCGCTGGAGCGCAGTCGGTCGCGTTCCCGCGCCTGCCACAAGCCGCGCAGTTCGCGGCTCAACGCCCAGAGAATCAGCGTGGGTTCCACGCCCTCGCCTTTAAGGCCTTCCAGCACCTGCAGCGCCCGCGCCGCGTGACCCGCCGACGCGGCAGTGGACAGCGCAAAGACATCGTAGCGGGCGCTGTCGCCCACGGCGTTTCGAACCAGATCCAGCGTGACCCGACCATCGGTGCTGAGCAATGCGAGTTTGTCGATTTCCTGCGCAGCGGCGAGCAGGTTGCCCTCGGCGCGCGCAGCGATCAGTTGCGCGGCGTCGGGCTCCAGACGTAACTTGGAGCGCGCTGCTCGCTCGCGCAGCCAGCCCGGCAAGCTTTCCGGACCGACCGCACCGATCGGCAACCACACGCCCTGCTTTTCCACGGCTCGAACCCAGGCCGAATCGGTGGTCTTTTTGTCGAGCTTGCCGGTGAGGATGAGCAACACCGTGTCGGGCGCGGGCGAGCTGATCAGCTGGGTCAGAAACTCCGCGCCGCGATCCGGCTTGCCGGTGGGCATGCGCAACTCCAGCAGGCGCTTTTCCGAAAACAGCGACATCGATTGAGCCGCCGTGCGCACCTCATCCCAGTCGAAGCCGCGCTCGATGAAAAACACCTGGCGCTCCAGGAAACCCGCTGTGCGAGCCTGGGCGCGAATGGCATCGGCCGCCTCGGCCACCAGCAATCCCTCATCGCCGGAAACGAGATACGCGGGAGCCGGGCCGCGGGCCAGGGCACCGGAGAGCTGTTCGAAGGTCGTTTTCACCCGCACAGACTAACCGAGCGTGAGGCTAAATGTGACATTGAAAAAGGTCTTCCTGACCTTCTTCAATCGCGGCGCATGAAAAGCGTGGTTTTCATTCGCCTCACAAAATCAACGACGTAGGCGTCGTTGATTTTGCCGGTGCATCCATGCACCGCTTAACAGGCTGTCGAAAAGGATTTTCGACAGCCTGTTAGGTGGCGAATCCAGGAGGCAGGCCGCTATACTCCTCGCCGGTCATTTTTTCGCATTGCAGTTGAGGGCTTGACATGGATCTGGGATTGCGCGGCAAAAAAGCCATTGTGACCGGTGGAACCAAGGGCATCGGACGCTCCATCGTGGAATTGCTGGCGCATGAAGGCGTGGATATCGGACTGTGCGCGCGCAGCGCCGATGAGGTCGAAGAGACCGTCCGGCAGCTCAAAGTCCGCGGTATCAACGCCGTCGGCGATTCGGTCAACGTCCGCAATGCGGAAGGCTACGGTGACTGGCTGCAACGCACCGTTGAAGCGCTCGGTGGCTGCGACATTTTCATCCCGAATGTGAGCGCCGCCGGCGGCATGGACAGTGAAAAGAACTGGATCAAGAATTTCGAGATCGACGTCATGCACACGGTGCGCGGCTGCGACCTGCTCATGCCGGCGCTGTCCAAATCCGGGCACGGCTCAATCGTGTTGCTGGCCTCGACCAACGCGCTGGAAACTTTCGCCGCGCCGATGGCCTTCAATGCCATGAAGGCGACGCTGATCCAATATTCCAAGGACCTGGCGGCCTCGGTTGCAGCGCGCGGCGTGCGAGTCAACTCGGTTGCGCCGGGTCCGATTTTCTTCGAAGGCGGTGCGTGGGAGCTGATCCAGGGCACGCAGCCCAAATTCTACGACTGGGCGCTGAAGCAGATTCCGAGCCGCCGATTGGGAACGCCGGAAGAGGTGGCGCGCGTCGTGACTTTCCTGGCGAGCCCCACTGCCGGCTGGCTGAGCGGCACCAATCTGCTGGCCGACAACGGCTTCACCAAAGGCGTGCTGCACTAGGAACCTCCTAGCGAGCAGTGGCGCCGCCGTCGATGGGGATCTCCGCACCGTTGATGAACGACGCACCGTCGGTGGCCAGAAACACCACGGCCGCCGCAACTTCTTCAGGTCTTCCCATCCGATTCATTGGGCTGACGCGGTTCACGACGGACAACGTGCGCTGCGGATCCGGCGAGTCGGCAATGAAGTTGCGCACCATCGGCGTGTCGACATACGAGGGATGCAGCGAGTTGCAGCGAATGTTGTAGCCTTGCTCGGCACAATGCAGCGCAATCGACTTGGTCAACAGCCGCACCGCGCCCTTGGCTGAATTGTAGGCCGCGAGTTTGGCCACGCCGCGCAGGCCCGCGATGGACGACAGATTCACGATGCTGCCTCCGCCGCCGGCTCGCATCGGCGTCAACACCGTCTTGCAACCCAGGAACACACCGTCGACGTTCACGGCATGCGTGCGATGAAATTGCTCGAGGGTGGTGTGTTCGATGTCGGCGTTGATCGCGATGCCCGCGGCATTGACCAGCACATCGATGCGCTGCCATTGGCGCATCAGAGCCTCGACGGTCGTTTGCCATCCGGACTCGGACGCCACGTCGAGGCGGCAAAATGCGGCGCGCTCACCCAGTTCCGCTGCGGCGGCCATGCCTTGCTCGACCGCGATGTCGGCGATCATCACGCGTGCGCCGCGGTTGATGAAATGCCGCGCGCACTCCAGACCAATTCCCGACGCGCCGCCGGTGATGAGGACCACCTTGCCGACGAAGTCCTGCGCAATGGCGGCCGTAGTCATCTCAACCTCCAGCCAGGCGGGCACGAGCCGCCTCGTATTCATCGCGCATCCGCGCCACCAACACACTGACGTCGAGGATTTCGTGGATGCCGGTGACACTCTGCCCGGCGCTCCAGATATCCTTCCACGCCTTGATTTCAGTTCCGCCGCTGGTGGAAAAATTCATCTTGTTCTTATCGGCCATCGGCAGCTTCGCCGGGTCCAGGCCGGCGCGCACGATGCTGCCGCGCAGATAGTTGCCCGACACGCCGCTGAACACCGGCGTGTAGACGATGTCATCCGCGCCGCTGTCGACCAGCATTTTCTTGTACTCCGGATTGGCATTGGCTTCGGTCGTGGCGATGAAACGCGTGCCCAGGTAGGCAAGATCGGCGCCCATTGCCTGCGCCGCCAGCACATCGGCGCCAGTGCTCATCGCACCCGAGAGAATCACGGCGCCCGAAAAGAAACTGCGGATCTCTTTCAGCAGCGCGAACGGACTCAGCAACCCGGCATGCCCACCGGCGCCGGCGCAGACCGCGATGAGCCCATCCACGCCCTGCTCCGCCGCCTTCTGCGCATGACGCAGGTTGATGACATCATGAAACACCAAGCCGCCGTAGGAATGCACAGCGCTGACAACTTCCGCCGGCGGCCGCAGGCTGGTGATCACGATGGGCACTTTGTACTTCACGCACAAGCCCACGTCATGCTCCAGGCGCTGATTGCTCGCATGCACGATTTGATTCACCGCAAAGGGCGCCACTTTGCGCTGTGGATTTGCCGCCTGAAATTGCGCCAGTTCGCGGGTGATCTGGTCCAGCCATTCGTCCAGTTGCGACTCAGAGCGCGCGTTCAACGCCGGAAAAGATCCGACCACACCCGCCTTGCACTCGGCCAGCACCAGCGGCGGAGTCGACACGATGAACATTGGCGCGCCGATGACCGGCAAACTCAAACGACCGGCGAGTGCGGTGGGAAGTGTCATGAATCGTCCTTCAAGTATTTCAAATCAGGAAACGCGGCGCGTTCGCCCGCGCCAAAAAGGTTCGCGCAGCTCGCGCCGCAGCACCTGTACGCGAACGATATCGGCCATGAACGACATGCCGACGGGGAGGTTCATGCCTCACCCCGCGCGGCGGATACGCCAAACACATGCACGATTTCCCGTATGCAGCGCGACATCAGGTCGGACGCATCGGCATCGCCGCGGCGCGCCGCGGAATTGCAGCACGCGAGCGCGGTGGTCGCGGCGCGTACGCGTCGATCCGACTGCAGATCGCGATAAAAGGCTGCTACTTCGAGCGGCAAGCCGAGCGAACATTCCTCCACCGACAACACCGCATGCACCCAGACATTGGAACTTCCAGCCCGCGCGCGCCGCCGCTGTGCGATGCCGCCGACTTTGAGTCCTTTCCAGTTCAAGTCAAAGCGGCCATCGCAATAGGCGCCTGCAACCTGGCCGATGCGCAGCGGGATGCGCGCGCGGGCAAGCGCCGCAATCAACTTGGCGGCGAAATCACGATAGGAGCGGTCGATGTCATTGCAGGTCGCCCCGTACAGGTGGCTGATCACGAGGGTGCCGGGACCCAGGCAGACACAACCGCCGCCGCTCTTGCGAACCAGGACGGCGACGCCACGGCGCTCGGCCGCTTCGGCGGCCGCCGCGAAATGGGGCATTGCCGCCTCCAATGCCGTAACCGCCAGAGCGCGCTGTGGCTGCCAGATGCTTAAGGTGTTGGTGGATGGAGTCGACGTGTCGAACCATTCCAGTTCGCGCACCAGCCGCAGAGCGGTGGGCTGCGGCCCGGTGGGGGAGTCCACCTGCAACGCACCGACCGGCGAAACCGCCGGCCGATTGCCGGTCGCGGAGGCGAGCGCCACGTTCATTCGACGCGCAACGTCACGCTGACGGACGCAGCCGTTTCAAGGCGCGACTTTTCAACCATGATGTAGGTCATTGCTCACCGCGGAATTTGCGCGCGAGGGATGGTAGCCGCACAGCAAAAAACAAGCAATCCTGACGATATTTTCCGCTGTTGCGTCTTACCGGCGGTGTGATACGTTTGCGCATCGTCCGTCAAGAAGCAGCGCCATGCAAAAAATATTTGGACCGGTCATGCAGAATGCGTTCGTCGTCGACGATCTCGACGCCGCCATGGATCATTGGCTGAACAAGATGGGTGTGGGGCCCTTCTTCGTATTTGAGCACGTACAATTCCGCGAGATCTTTTTTCGCGGCAAACCCAGCAACACCGACATGACCGCCGCCATCGCCTACTGGGGCGACATGCAGATCGAACTCATCAAGCAGCACAATGTCTCGCCGTCGATCTACAGCGAATTCCAGGACAAAGGACTGCGCGGCATGCAGCACATGGGCGTGATCACCACCGACCTGGCTGCAGACCTCGCCAGGCTCAAACCGCTGGGGATCATCCCGGTACAGTGGGGCACGGTTGCTTCCGGAATGCGCTTCGCCTACGTGAGCAGCGACTACCATCCCGGCGCCATGATCGAGCTCATCGAAGCGAACGAAGGCATCAGCGGGTTCTTTCAGATGATGAAGGACACGGCACAGAATTGGGACGGCAAAGATCCCATCCGCAGCTTCTGATCCTTGCATGGCCGCCAAACCCCGCCCCACGAAACGCTCCGATGGCCGCCAGGCCGCGAAGAGTGCTGCAACACGCCAGGCTGCCATCGAAGGCGCGGTCGACTGTTTCGTCAGACTCGGCTACGCCCGCTCCAGCACCATCGAGATCTCCAAGCGCGCGCGCGTATCGCGTGGGGCCATGATCTACCATTTCCCGACCAAGCGAAAACTCCTCGAAGCGACGGTCGAATACATCATCTCCGAACGCATCCGGCGTTTCACGGCCGACATGCATTCAACTGTGCGCTCCGAAGAGGACCGGCTGTCGCAGCGGGGCATCGACATCTACTGGAAGCACCTCAACAGTCGTCTGTTCATCGCCTTTCACGAACTGGTCACGGCCTCGCGCACCGATGCCACACTTGCCCGTGTGCTCAAGGCCGCCACCGCTCGCTTCGACAAGGTGTGGTACCAGGCCGTTCAGGACCTGTTTCCGGAATGGCGTGGCAAAGAGGCGCTGCTCGGGTTGGCGCTGGACCTGACGCGCTTCCTCCTCGAAGGCATGGCGCTCAACAAGATGTCGCATGATGCGCGGCAACGGCGGCAGCGAATCCGCGATTACCTGAAGTCACGGCTTCGCGATATTCTCCAGGCCGGCGACCGGCAGGACAGCGACACTGCAGTGCGCGAGTTCCTGCGCAATGCACCGAACGGTAAATAAGGATCCATTGCATGAGCTACAAAACCCTGCTGTTCGATTGCCGCGACGGCGTTGCGCACGTCACCATGAACCGGCCGGAGAAGTTGAATGCCTTCAACCGTGAGTTGATCGACGATCTTGTCGCCGCGGCGAAGCGCATTCGCGAGGATTCGGCGATTCGAGCCGTCCTGCTGGGCGCGGCAGGCCGCGCCTTCTGTGCCGGCGCGGACATCGCCCAGGGCGGACTGATCAGCGATGCCTCCGTGAGCCCCGGGATGAATGTCGGCAATAGCATGCGCTCGCACTTCAATCCGATGATCAAGGCCTGGTATCACCTGCCGGTTCCCGTGGTCGTGGCGGTCAACGGCGTCGCCGCCGGTGCCGGCGCGAGCCTGGCGTTGGCCGGTGACATCGTATTGGCGGCGCGCTCGGCGACATTCATGCAATTGTTCGCACCCAAGCTGGGACTGATACCGGATTTGGGCAGCACCTATTATCTGCCACGGACGGTGGGCACCGCACGCGCCAAGGGGCTGGCGCTGCTGGGTGAGGCGCTCAGCGCCGACGACGCGCGCGCCTGGGGACTCATTTGGGGCGTGACCGAGGATGCCGATCTTCAGGCACAGGCGGGCAAACTGGCACTACGACTCGCAGCCGGGCCGACGCGGGCCTTCGGTCACATCAAGAAATTGTTCAACGCCGAGCCGCCCGCCACGCTGGAGGAACAACTCGAACGTGAAACGGCGGCCCAGCAGGAACTCGGCGACTCCGCCGATTTTGCGGAAGGCGTGCAAGCCTTCAAGGAAAAGCGCGCACCGCGGTTTCGCGGCCGCTAGCCTTTAAAACCCATCCGGCGTAAAGACACTGCCGTCGGCGAAGGTGCTGACCTCGCCCGCCGCCTCGAGTGGGTCTGCCGACACCATCCATTGCAGGATGTCATCGCGTGCCGCCGGCGTATTGGCGATCAAACGAGCGCCGCGAACCGCAAGCCGGACTACGGCCTGGCGCGCGACCTCGCCGCCACGGCGCTCGACGGCATCGCCTTGTAGCGGCGTGCTCACCCCTCCAGATATTGATCGATCAACTGGTGCAGATGCCGCAGCCGGCTTTCCTGATAGGTCGACAGCAGCACGCGTTTGCCCGCGGAGGCCTTGAGCCCACGCTGCACAAAGCCCAGATTGCCCATGTCCTGATCGAAGATCGGACCTAAAGGACCCAGCTCCGGCGCATTAGTCCACGGCTCATCCGGCGCCAGCCAATGCACGACAGCAGATGGCGGCTTCGGCGTACCTTTCGGGTGACGCATCAGAATCATGACTTCCATGATCGAGGAGTTGTGGTCATCGCCATTGGGCCGGAAGCGGTAATTCAGGCTCGGACCGAAACCTCCCCACGGGACGAAGTTCGGAAACACGTTGTACAGAATCGCATCGAGCAGCTCTGCATCGGGCGCGTGCGACATGTCTTCCCCATAAGCGGTAGAACAGGTGCCGCGCATCAGATGCGCCACCAGCGCCCGTCCGGTGGTGCCGGGCGGCACCGCCATCTTCACGGCAGGTCCGCGCCGCCCGCCACCGCCAGGCATGTTCATCAGCGCCTCGAATATCTCCTGCTCGCTGACCTTGCCCTCGAGATAGGGACTGGGCACGCCGAAGGGCGTGATCATGCGATCCACATGCGGATGCTCAGGCCAATGGTCGTATTGCGAATTCGTGTCACCCGTGTACGGCAGAATCTGCGGGTGCGTATCGGCCGAGTGCCAGGCTTCCGAAAACGCTTCCAGTGTTGCCTTCCAATTGCTAGCCACGACGCGCGCCACATGCACGCCGATATAGGAATGATCCAGTCCCCAGTCGGCGAAATGCCGAGGCAGCGGACCCAGATACTCCGCCAGCGGTACGGCGGCGGCGGACATGTTCAGGAACAGCCACCCGCCCCAACTCTCCACACGCGCCTCGGGCAGTGCGCAATGCTCATCCTTCAGATCGGGGAAATCCCAGCGGCAGGGAATTTCCTTGAGGCGGCCGTCGAGCGCCCAGGTGAAGCCATGGAAAGGACAGCGGAATTGCTCGGTGCTGCCGGGGTGCGTGACCAGCATCCGACCGCGATGCAGGCAGGAATCGTAGAAAGCCTTGATGGCGCCGTCATGTTGGCGCACGAGAAGAAAGGACTGATCGACGATCTCGTACAGTGTGTAGTCACCGGGCTGAGGAATGTCCTCCTCGCGACAGGCCATCTGCCAGATTCGCGGCCACAGCCGCGCCTTTTCACGCTCATGAAATTCACGCGAGGTTTAGCGCTCGGACGACACGGACGCATAGCTCGCGCGCGCCTCGCGCGGCGGCGATGCCGCCAGCACAGTGCCGCGGTTGCGCGGATCGCGGCGCAGATAGTCTTGAAAGTCCGTGCCGATCGACGGATCTTTGCGGCTGTCGACAGTGCTCATATCATGCGGCCGGCTGCGGATCCGCCACCTTGAGCAACTGCTTACCGAAATTCCGGCCTTCGAACAGGCGTCGCAACGTCGCGGGCGCTAGTTCCAGGCCCATCGCCAGATCCACCTCATAATGCAGGCGTCCGGCCTCCACCCACTGCTGCAGCGCCTGCACTGCCTCCGCCATGCGCGACTGATAGGTCAGCAGCAGAAAGCCCTCCATGCGCGCCGACTTGAAGACCAATTGCATGTAGTGTTTGGGGCCGGGCGGAATCTTCGAGCCATAGCCGCTGGAAATGCCGCCACAGATGACCACGCGCGCCCGGAACGCCAGATTCAGCAACACCGAATCCAGAATCTCACCGCCGACATTGTCGAAGTACAGATCCACGCCCTTGGGTGCAAGCACGCGAAGGCGTGCGCCGACCTTCTCGCTGCGATAGTCGATGGCCGCATCGAACCCAGCCTTCTCAACCAGCCACTTACATTTGTCGGCGCCACCGGCAATACCGATGACACAGGAGGCTCCCTTGATCTTCGCGATCTGTCCGGCGACGGACCCGGTGGCGCCTGCCGCGCCGGAGACCACCACGACATCCCCTGCGCGAACCGCCCCGACCTCCAGCATGCCAAAGTAGGCCGTGACCCCGGTGAGGCCGTAAATGCTGAGCCGATCCGTGATCGACAATTGCGGCGAGATTTTCTCGAGCGGCCAGCTTTGCTTGCCCGTCACCAGCACGAAGTCCTGCCAACTCAGGAGTCCCTGCACCAGGTCACCGGGTTGAAGGTCGTCGCGATTGGACTCCACCACCTGCCCGATGCCGGCCGCGCGCATCGGTTCGCCGATCTGTACGGGTGGCATGTACCCGGGCGCATCATTCAGCCAGCCACGCTGCGTCGGATCGAAGGAAAAGTACAGCGTCCGGATCAGCGCGCTGTCCGGTTGCAAAGCCGGGCGAGGACCGCTCACCCAGTCGAAGTCATCGTCGGCGACGAGTCCTTCGGGCCGCCGCTTCAACACCCATTGCCGATTCTTGTCGTCGCTCATGTTGCACCTCAATCAGTAATGCGGTGGACGCTCTTCCTGGCTGGCCCAGGGCACATCGTCGGATTTGGAGGCTTCCAGGCGCGCTGTCAGCGACGCAAGGGCCGCGCGCAGTTCCTCGATCACCCGCGACAGATGCAGGACTTCCTCACTCAACTGCGCGTTGCTGTGCTCCAGGTAGGCAATCTTGCTCTCGATCTGCTCGAGTCGCGCCTGCGTCATCGGAATGCCGACTGCAGCTCTTGCGTGCGTCGCAGCACTCAGCCGACCACTGCGATGCCCGGTTTTGCGCTGCGCGACATCGCACCAAAGCGCGGGTAGCCCATGACGTCCGCGATCTGCCGATGCATGTTCTGCACGCCGATCTCGTTGCGACCGATGATGCATTTGCGATTGATGTTCGAATCGAACGCCTTCTGCACCATTTGTCCGATCCAATAGTCCTCATCGATGACCACCTTGGTGATCATGTTGAAGAAATCGCGAAAATGCTGCTCTTCCTGTTCCCCGGCCGGCGGCTTGGGCAGGAACAAGGATTGATACACCACGGAATTCTGTTCATCCACCGGGTAGACGCGCCAGAGCTGGTAGTGGTCGGCGACCACGAAGAACACCGTGGCCGGAAACAGGTAGTAGACGAAGGACATGTGATCGCGCGGCGCCCATTGCTGCTCGGGGATGTCCTGCAGTGAATTGATGGTGAGCTTGGGCGCTGACAGCCGGTGATTGCGACCGGACTGGCGGTGTAGTCTCCGGGCTGCTTCAACAAACAGCTCGGACCGACGCACAGCGGCCCGTGGCGAAACAACTTCTCGGTCTCGCGCTTGTACACGCCCGGATCGGTGAACACGCCAGCGTCAAATTCCATCTCGGCCTCATCCAGCGCAGTGGCGGAATTGGCCACCAGGTTCAGCAGCGTTTTGATTTCCTGGATCTGATCGTCGCGATTCATGGCATCTCCTTACACGCGGCCCGGATCGTAAGGCAGGCGCATCATCAACTGCAGCTGTTCGTCCTCGACACACCCTGCGAGGATCTGGGCAAGCTCCGGATATTCGGAACGCTGCATGAGCCCCAGAAACCCGCTCATCACGGCATTGGCGTCCGGCACCGTCCATAGATCGTAGACGACGTTGAAGCGGCCGATGATATTGGTCCACGCGCCGGCCAGTTCCCAGCCGAACTGCGTCATGATCGGCACGACACGCGTCATGGTCTCGTTGAATTCGAGCATCTTGCCGGGCTTGAGCTTGATCACGGCGAGCATCTGCAGTCTCTGGCTGGGCGGATTCATCGTTCGCACCTCGAGTTTTGTAAGTCCACGGCGGGGGCACCCATGGGAGCAGCGTAGACGCTTTCGCAAATTCCGGTCAAGTCTGATGGATTTTTGTGCGCACCAGCCCTAGACTGCGGCGCAACGAGGCGCGCGTGACCCACCCTTCGAATTCTCACAACAGGCAGTTTCTGCTGGCTGCGCGGCCGGTGGGTGCGGTGACGGCGCAACACTTTACGTATCGGGAAGGCGCCGTGCCGGAACCGGCCGACGACGAATTCCTGGTACGAAATCTTCTGGTGTCCATCGACCCGGCCATGCGCGGCTGGATGGTCAACCGCGCGGATTATGTGGCGCCCCTGAACATCGGCGATGTCATGCGTTCTGCTTGTGTTGCGCGCGTCGTAAGCTCCCAGCGCGCCGGCGTGACAGCGGGTGACCTGGTGACGGGCACGTTCGGCTGGCAGGACTATGCGATCGTCAGCGCGACGCTGCCCTTTTCAACCGTCGACCCGAACCTGCCGCCAAGTGCTGCGTTGAGTCTGCTCGGAACCACCGGCTACACCGCCTACTTCGGCATGCACGAGATCGCCGCACCAAAACCCGGCGAGACCGTGGTGGTCTCCGGCGCAGCAGGCGCCGTGGGCTCCATCGCCGGACAAATCGCAAAGATCGACGGCGCCCGCGTCATCGGCATCGCCGGCTCAACGGAAAAATGCCGGTGGCTGATTGAGCGGGGTGGCTTCGATGCCGCCATCGACTACAAGCGTGAGGATGTGGGCGCCGCGCTCAGCGCACTGGCCCCCAAAGGCATCGACGTCTATTACGACAATGTCGGCGGCGAGATTCTGGATCTGGCCCTGGCGCGGCTGGCAAATTTCGCGCGCATCGTGCTCTGCGGCGGCATCTCCCGCTCCTTGCAAACCGGACCCATTCCCGGTCCTGCCAATTATTTCAATCTGGTGTTCCGCCGCGCGATCATGCGCGGATTCATCGTCCTGGACTACGCCGCGCGCTTTCCGGAAGCGGCGGCAGCGTTGTCACGCTGGGTGAGCCAGGGCAGGATCACCTATGCCGAACACCTGATCGAGGGCTTCGACAATCTGCCCGAGGCGCTGGCCGGCATTTTCCGCGGCGAGAACATCGGCAAACAGATCGTCAGAATTTCGGAGTAACCCGCATGTCCGTCCCGGTATCGCAATTCAATTTCATGTCGCCCGAAGTGGTTGAGAATCCGTTCGAGGCAAACGCCGTCGCGCGGCGCGAAGCGCCGGTCTACCAACTTCCCGGCACCCCGATTTTCATGATCTCCACCTACGATCTGATCGCCGAGGCCTGCGCTCAGCCAGCCATCTTCTCCAATGACTTCAGCGGCGCGCTGCAGGGTAATGCGCGCGACGACGCCGAGATCAAAGCGGTGATCGCGACCGGTTGGCCGCAGGTGAATACCTTGTTGACGGCCGATCCGCCCGTGCACAACCGCTTCCGAAAGCTGGTGAATCTGGCCTTCAGTCCGGCGCGCGTCAACAAGGTGGAGGCGCATGTCGAGGCCATCGTCGATGACCTGATCGACCGGTTCATCGAGAAGAGCCGATGCGAATTCGTCAAAGAGTTCGGCGTGGGGCTGCCCATCACCGTGATTTCCGATCAGCTCGGCGTGCCGCGCGCTGATATCGCCCTGTTCAAGCAATGGTCCGACGCCTTTGCCGACCGGCTCGGCGGCATGTTGACGCGCGATCAGGAACTGGCGTGCGCGCATCAGGTGGTCGCGTTTCAGCACTATATGAAGGCGCGCCTGGACGAGCGGCGCGCCGCGCCCAAGGACGACCTGCTGTCGGATCTGGTGAATGCGCGCATCGAGGACGAGCGCCCGCTGGACACGGCGGAACTGTTGAGCATCGTGCAGCAGCTGATGGTGGCCGGAAACGAGACCACGACCCATTCATTGGCGGCAGGAGTCTTGTTCCTGATTCAAAACCCTGCCGAAGAAGCCAAGCTGCGCGCCAATCCAGATCTGATCAAGAACATGGTCGAAGAAGTGCTGCGGCTGGAGACCCCCACCAACAGCATGTGGCGGGTGGTGAAACAGGACACGGTGCTCGGCGGGGTGACGATCCCCGCGGGCTCCACCGCCCTGCTGCGCTTCGGTTCGGGCAATCGTGACGAAACCCGCTTTGCACTGCCCGACAAATTCGATGTCGAGCGCAAGAATCTGCACATGCACCTGGCGTTCGGCCGCGGCATCCACTCATGCGTGGGAGCCATGCTGTCGCGAAAGGAAATGCAGGTGGCGTTCCGTCGCATTCTGACGCGCATGAAAAATATGCGGCTGGGTCCGGACAACGATCTTGCGCACCACCACAACTTGCTGTTGCGAGGCTTGAAGAAACTGAACATCGAATTCGACCGGGCCTGAAAGCAACTCAGCGAGGCGCCTGTACCTCGTAACCTCGGGCCTTCAACCGTGACAGCAGGCCGTCGGAGCGCAGCAGGTCGCCGATGGGCAGCACGGCGAACGTGCAATGGCTGTTCGTCAGCGCCACCTGCGCCGCTGCGACCCACAACTCTTCCAACTGCTGACGCGTCTTCAGCAGGCGCTCGCGCAAGGCCGGCACGCTGGCCACGGCGTCGAAGCAGGCCAGGCGCTGGTCGACATGCGGCATGGCTCGCAAGCCGTCGATATCGCCTCGCGACCAATGGTTGGCGCGCAGCCGCATCAATGGCAAGTCGGTTTCCAGGCGCTGCATCGTGGTAACCAGGCAGGACACTTCCTGCGCCAAGGCGATCTGCTGCAGTTCCTGCAGCGTTCCTTTTGGGTCTTCGATCGCCGGACGCAACGTCACAGGCGTAACGGGCACCTCGTGCCGCCTGGCCGACTGCCGGACCTGCTCCCAGATATCATCGTTGGATTCAAGTCCGCTCTGCGCCAGCGCACTGCGATACAACTCCTGGGCCGCAACGATGGGTCGATGCTTCTCCACGCTGTCTGCGTTGCGCAGGTAGCGCGCCTTGAGCGCCCGCCAGCGCGCGTAAATGTCCGGCGGCAGGGCCTGCTCGAGCGTGCGTCCGTCAGCCATCTTGCGCGCGCGCAGCAGCGTCGGAAGCAACGTGAGACTCTTGAAGAATCCGATATCGATGTTCACGCCCGGCGGCGCGAGCACCTGCCTGGATCGAGCGATGATCGAATCCGCCTGATTCGAGCGCCAGCGCATCCTGGCCGGCAGCGGATCCAGCGTCCCCAGAATCCATAACTCATTGCCGTTCGCCGTAACGTGCCACAGACCCGGGCCCGGTTGCTCGCCGGTGACCAATACCTCGTCGAGTTCGGGTTGCGACGCGGGAACCAACGCTTGCGCAAGCGCGGGCGTAAACACGATCGATAAAAGCATCAAAAGGGAAGACGTTGTTTTCATGGACATCTGACATAACGCTTATGGAAGGGCCACCTACTGCAACGAAAGCGCTGCTGCACAAGACTATGCTTGATTCCGACGCCCGGCAGCACGGATGCGAAAGTCAGGGCGTTGACGATAGACAAAAAGTCGCGCGCACGGATTGCGCGCGCACTCACTTCATCTTGCGATCGTCCAGCCCCATGCCGCGCGCGATGATCTCCTTCATGATCTCGGACGTGCCGGCGTAGATCCGCGAGATTCTTGCGTCGGCGAACATCCTGCAAATCCGATATTCCTCCATGTAGCCGGCGCCACCGTGCAATTGCAGACATTCATCCATCACGCGACCTTCCAACTCGCTGGCGACCAGCTTGGCGGAAGCGGCGGTCTCGGCACTGAGCCGACCGGCATTGTGTTCGAGCACGCACTGGTCGACAAACACCTGCACGGCATCGATTTGCGCGCGCATCTCCGCCATCTTGAAGCGCGCATTCTGATAGGCCCCGAGCGCCTTGCCGAAGATTCGTCGTTCCTTGATGAAATCCATGGTCAGATCAAAGGCCGCCTGCGAGTGCGATATGTACTGGCAGGCGCCGATCAGCCGCTCTTCGACCAGAAACTGCGCGAGATAATAAAATCCGCGGGTCGCATCGCCGAGCACATTCGCCTTGGGCACCTTGACGTCTTCGAAGAACAGCTCAGAGGTGTCCTGCGCTTTGAGCCCCAGCTTCTGCAGATTACGACCGCGCCGGAATCCCGGCATGTCGCGCTCCACCACAAACAATCCCAGTCCGTGACGCTTTTCCGGCACCGTGCGGGCCGCGACGATGATCAGATCGCCGAGCTGGCCATTGGAAATGTAAGTCTTCGAACCATTCAACAGCCAGTGATCGCCTTTGTCCTCGGCATGTGTCTTCATGCCCGCCAGGTCACTGCCGGCTGAAGGCTCAGTCATGGCGATCGCCAGGATCGATTTGCCGCTCACACAGCCGGGCAGGAAGCGGCTCTTCTGCTCCTCAGAGCCTAGTTCGCCGACGTAAGGGCCGACCAGGCGCGTATGCAAGGTCAGGAAGAACCCCGGCTCGCCGTAGCGCATGTTCTCCTCGATCATGATCTGTTCGTAACGAAAATCCTTGATGCCGGCGCCGCCGTATTTCTCATCGGCCCACATCATGAGATAGCCCTGCGCACCGGCTTTTTCGAAAGCCTCCCTATCCACCTGACCGGCCGCGCGCCATTTTTCCGCATGTGGCGCGATTTCCTTCTGCACGAACTTGCTGAAGGTCTCGCGAAACATTTCATGCTCGGAATCGAAAATCGTACGGCGAAGTGCGAAGGTTTGAGTGGTCATGATGAGCCTTGAACGTTAGGCGGCCGATTGGTCGGCCACGGGATCGTGGAATTTCTGTCCGGCTTTGGCGCGCGCCAACAACCAGCGTGAGGGTTTGAAGCGAGGGCCGTAGAGCTTGGCCATGGAGGTGCATTCGCGCACGAAGGCTTGCATGCCGATGGTGTCGATGAACGACAGGGTGCCGCCCGTATAGGCCGGAAATCCCCAGCCCAATATCGACCCGAGGTCGGCATCGGCCGGATGCGTCAGCACGCCTTCTTCGAAGCAGCGCGCGGTTTCCAGCGCCTGAATGTACATCAGGCGCTTGCGCACCACTTCCGGGGTGGGCTGTTGCGCGGCTCGCGGATACAGCGTCGACAGTTCCGGCCAGAGGAATTTCTTGCCGCCTTCCGGATACTCGTAGAACCCGTGACCGCCACGGCGGCCGATACGCTTGAGTTCTTCCACGAACTTGTGCAGCACGCTGTAGGAGACCGGCCGCACGTACTTCTCGCCCAGATCTTTCTCGGTCTGTTTGACGACCTTGTATTGAAGCTCCAGCGTCACTTCGTCACTGACGGCCAGCGGCCCGACCGGCATGCCCGCCTGACGCGCCACGTTTTCGATCAACGCCGGATTCACGCCCTCTTCGAGCATCTTCATGCCTTCGGCGGTGAAGGTGCCGAAGCAGCGGCTGGTGTAGAACCCACGGCTGTCATTGACGACGATGGGCGTCTTACGCAGTTGACCGACGTAGTCCAGCGCCTTGGCGATGGCTTCCTTAGAGGTCTTCTTGCCGACGATGATTTCCACCAGCGGCATTTTTTCCACCGGCGAAAAGAAGTGAATGCCGATGAATTGCTTGGGGCGTTGCGAGGCTTCCGCCAACCCCGTGATCGGCAGTGTGGAGGTATTGGTCGCGAAAATCGCCGACGTCGGAATCACGGCTTCCGTTTTGCGCGTCACGTCCGCCTTGATATCGCGCTGTTCGAACACCGCCTCGACGATCAGATCGCAGCCGTCGAGATCAGCATAGTCAGTGGTTGGTTTAATGCGCGCCAGCAATGCGTCCGCCTTCTCCTGCGTGCTGCGACCCCGTTCGATGTCCTTGGCCAGCAGCGCCTGCGAATACGCCTTGCCTTTGTCGGCCTGGGGCTGAGTGCTGTCGAGCAGCACCACCTCGATGCCCGCCAATGCCGATGAATACGCGATGCCCGCGCCCATCATGCCGGCGCCGAGGATGCCCAGTTTCTTCACCGGCGCTTTCGGGACGTCTGCCGGACGACGCGACAGTTTGTCGGCCAGTCCCTTGTTGATGAACATCGTGCGCATGAGATTGCGCGCCACGGAACCGGACAGCAGCTTGGCAAAGTACTGCGATTCGATTTTCAAGCCCAGGTCGATGGGCACCTGCGTGCCTTCGAACACACAGGACAGGATGGCCACGGGCGCCGGATAGTTACGCTGCGTGAGCTTGGCCGCCAGCGCCGTTCCCACCATGAAGGTCTGCGCCGTTGCGGGACTCATCGCTGGCCCACCGGGCAGTCGGAAGCCCTTCTTGTCCCAGGGTTGCACCGGCTCCGGACTGCTCAACAGCCAGGCACGTGCGAGATTGACGAGCTCGCCGGCGGGAGCAATCGCGTGAACGATGCCCAGCTCGAGCGCTTCGGCAGGCTTGAGCGGCTTTCCCTGCGTCAGAATCGGCACCGCCGCATTGATGCCGATCAGACGTGGCAGCCGCTGTGTGCCGCCCGCGCCGGGCAACAACCCGATGGTGACCTCGGGCAGACCGACGCTCGCCTTCGGATCATCGCTCAACACCCGGTAATGGCAGGCCAGGCACAATTCCAAGCCACCGCCCAGCGCGAGGCCATTGATGGCCACCGCGACCGGCTTGCCGACAGTCTCCAACCGTCGATACAGACTGGACAGCACCTTGCTGGAGTCGAATGCGATCCGTAACGCGTCGGGTCGCTCATAGGTGTTCACCATATCCTTGATGTCGGCGCCCGCGATGAACGAGGAGGCCTTGCCGGAGGTGATCAACAGGCCCTTGATGCCGGCATCGGCGGAAGCTGTGTCGATGCATTCACCAAGTTCACGCAGCAACTGCGGCGTCAGCACATTCATCGAGCGGTCCGGCACGTCGATGGTGAGCAGCAGGATGCCGTCGGAATCCGTGTGGGTTTTCAATGTCGAAGCCATGATTGAGTCCTTGTGTTGTCGCAGCGCTCAGACGCGCTCGATGATGGTTGCCGTGCCCATGCCGGCTCCGACGCACAGCGTGATGAGCGCAGTGCGCAGATCGCGCCGCTCCAGCTCATCCAGCACCGTGCCCAGAATCATCGCGCCGGTGGCCCCCAACGGATGGCCCATGGCGATCGCGCCGCCGTTGACGTTGACGCGCTCGGGGTCCAGCTCCATGTCGCGCATGAAACGCAGCACGACGCTGGCAAACGCTTCGTTGATTTCGAACAGATCGATGTCGCTGGTGCTCATGCGAGCGCGCTTCAGCGCCTTGCGCGTGGCCGCCGCAGGACCCGTGAGCATGATCATGGGTTCGCTGCCGATGGAGGCGAAGGCGACAATTCGCGCACGCGGCGCGATCCCCATCTTTCGCCCTGCCTGCTTGCTGCCGAGCAATACGGCCGCGGCGCCGTCGACGATGCCGCTGGAGTTGCCGGCCGTATGCACGTGTTCGATGGTCTCGACTTCCGGATAGCGCTGCAGCGCCACTGCATCGAAGCCGCCCTGTTCACCCGGCGTCACGAAGGCGGGCTTCAGCTTCGCGAGATCCGCGAGCGTGGTCTGCGGACGCATGTATTCATCCCGGTCCAGCGCCACATCGCCCATGACATCACGCACCGGAACGATGGAGCGGGAGAAGCGGCCGTCGGCCCAGGCGGCCTGCGCGCGCTGCTGGCTCTGCACCGCGAATTTGTCGACGGTTTCGCGCGAGTAACCATCCAGCGTGGCGATCAGATCGGCGCCGATGCCCTGCGGCGCGAAATAACTTTCAAAGGCAACCGCCGGATCGGTCATCCATGCGCCGCCGTCCGCACCGATCGGCACGCGCGACATCGACTCGACGCCGCCGCCGATGGTCGCATCGGATTGACCGGCCATGATCTGTGCCGCCGCCGTGTTGACCGACTCGAGACCCGAAGCGCAAAAACGGTTCAGCTGCTTACCCGGCACCCGCTGATCGTAGCCGGCCACCAGCGCCGCCACACGCGCGATGTCGCTGCCCTGTTCGCCTACCGGCGAGACGCACCCCAGCACCACGTCATCGATGAGTGCGGTGTCCAGTTTGCTGCGATCGCGCAGCGCGGCGAGACTCTGCGCCGCCAGTTGAATGGGGGTGATTCCATGCAGCGACCCGTCGGACTTGCCT
This sequence comes from Pseudomonadota bacterium, assembly GCA_031394735.1. GTDB lineage: Bacteria > Pseudomonadota > Gammaproteobacteria > Steroidobacterales > Steroidobacteraceae > TMP-86. The sequence goes on from JANMXI010000287.1 coordinate 46,169, forward strand.
TTCCCGCGGGGCGTGCGCACATGATCAAATATGAACGCGTCGGTCATCGTGGTTTCCCTTTGATTTGATTCGTGAAGAACGAATGGCCGTGCGGCCGTTCGAGACCAGTCGCGCCCGGATGTCGAGCTTCAACTGCTGATGCATTTCGCGCAGCGGCATGCGGGCATTCACCAGCCACTGGCTGACGATGCCCACCATGCTGCCGCAAAACTGTTCCGCGAGGCGCTGTGCCTGATGTACGCGAGCGACATTGGCGCGGTATTCGGATCCTGGGTCGATGCTGGTGAACCACAGCAGGTACATGGCACGCACCTCGTCCGGTGCCGTGCGCAGAAAATCCAGATGTGCATCGACCGCGGCACACAGCGCATCGGCGCCGACCTTGTCCCCGACATTGGAATGCAGCAGTTTCAGCCAATGTTGCGACGCATGCTGCAGCACATGCCGCAGTAGCCCTGCTTTGGATCCGAAGCGATGCGTGGCAAGTCCGCGGCTATAAGCCGGCCTGCATTCCCAGCTTGGCGAGCGTGGTGCCGCGCACACCGTCCTGCACCAGCAATTGCACGGCGGCAGCGGTGAGACGCTTGTCGGATTCTTCGGTGCGGTCCGCCTGACTGCGGAGCGCGCCTGCATAGCCTGCCACGTTGCAAACTCCTTCGACGTCGCGCTTCGCTCAGAGCGCAATAATTTACTTGTTGCTGACAAGTAAATTACCGCAAACTTAGGTGGCTTGGCAAGCCGCGGCGGATTAGCGTCGCCGCTTCAGTGACGAGAGCGGTACGTTGATCTCAGGCTTGAGTGCTGCCGGCTTACCGGAACCGCAGTCGCCGCAGCCCCCACAAGCGCCGGCCGCGGCCGACCGGGCCGCTGCTTCCTGCACACGCCGCGCTGCGCCGCGCAATCCGGGAACGGCGGCGGCCAACGCTCCGAGGAAGGTGAGAACGCCGGTGCGCCACGTGCGCGGCGCCAGCGACAAGAATGCGTAGCAACCCGCTGCCAACAGGATGCAGGCGACGATCACGACATCAAGCACGGTGTTCATGCGTCATCCCGTCAGGCTCAAGGCAATCCGGTAGGTGATGAACGAACCCAGGTACGCAAGCCCAAACAAGTACCCGGCCATGATCAGCGGATAGCGCCAGCTATTGGTCTCGCGCTTGACGGTCGCCAGCGTCGACAGACATTGCGGCGCGAACACGTACCAGGCCAGCAACGACAAGGCGGTGGGCAGACTCCAGGAGTGTGCGATCAGCGGCGTCAGCGCGCCGGCGACGTCATTGCCGGTGGCGGACAGCGCGTAGACGGTGCCCAGCGCGCCGACCGCCACCTCGCGCGCGGCAAGTCCCGGGACCAGCGCGATGGAAATCTGCCAGTTGAACCCGATGGGCGCGAACACCACCGCCAACCACGCGCCGATGTGGCCGGCGATGCTGTATTGAATCGCAGGCCCCGTGGCGCCGGCCGGCGGTGCAGGAAAGGAACTCAACGCCCAGAGGATCACCATCAGGGCGAGAATGATGGAACCGACGCGCGACAAGAATATTTCCACGCGCTGCCACAAGCCGATCGCAAGGCTGCGCAGATTGGGCCAGTGATAGGCCGGCAATTCCAGCATCAGCGGTTGCGGCGTGTTGCCATGGCGGAATCGCTTCAACACATAGGCAACGGCCATCGCCGAGATCACGCTCAACACGTACAGCGCAAACAGGATCAATCCTTGCAGTTGCAGTCCGCCCAACAGCTTAGCGTTGGGGATGAAGGCGCCGATGATCAATGCATACACCGGCAACCGCGCAGAACAGGTCATCAGCGGCGCGATCATGATGGTGGTCAGGCGATCGCGCGGATTCTGAATGGTACGCGTCGCCATGATGCCGGGAATCGCGCAGGCAAAACTCGACAGCAACGGGATGAATGAGCGGCCCGACAACCCCACACTGCCCATGACCCGGTCGAGGAGAAACGCGGCGCGCGGCAGATAGCCTGATTCTTCGAGCACGAGGATGAAGAAAAACAGGATAATGATCTGCGGCAGAAACACCAGCACGCTGCCGATACCGGCCAGCACACCATCGACGATCAGGCTCTTGAAAAGACTTGGCGGCAGAACGCCGGCAACGAGATTGCCAAACGCGTTGACCCCCACCTTGATCAGGTCCATGGGCCACTGCGCCCAGGCGAAAACCGCCTGGAAAACCAGGAACAGCGTCACCGCCAGAATCAACGGACCGGCAACCGGGTGCAACACGACCGCATCGATGCGATCGCTGAAGGTGCGGCCCTCGATGCGGTCCGCGCCGACGAGACGCAGGATTTGACGCACACGATCCTGATCGCGTTCGATGTCCGCTTCCGTTCGCAGCTTCGGTGCAGCGATCGCGCCGTGTTCATGCGCTGCCGGTGCGGGCAGCCCGTCGAGCACCTGCACCAGTTCCTTCACGCCCGAGGGTTTGACGCCGACGGTCTCGACCACCGGCACCTGCAATTCCGCCGCCAACTTCGCGGCATCGATGTGGATGCCCTTGCGCCGCGCGATATCGCTCATGTTCAACGCGACCACCATCGGCAGGCCCAATCGTTTGAGACTCAACACGAGCCGCAGGTTCTGCCGCAGATTCGTCGCATCGGTGACGCAGACCACGAAGTCCGGGCGATCTTTCAACGCGGTACGGCCCATGAGCACATCGGCGGTGACCTGCTCATCGGGGGTCAGCGGATCCAGGCTATAGGCGCCGGGAAGATCGAGGATGCGGATGCGACGGCCGGAGGAACCCACGTAAGTGCCCTCCTTGCGCTCCACCGTCACACCGGCGTAATTCGCCACCTTCTGCCGACTGCCCGTGAGCACGTTGAACAAGGCGGTCTTGCCGCAATTGGGGTTGCCGACCAGGGCAACCAGCGGCGAAAGGGAAGGAGCGGCCAGACCGTCCATGGAACGTCAGCCTTGTGGCGCTGGCTCCGGGGCCACTCGAATGGCGGCCGCTTCGAAGCGCCGCAGAGCGAAGGTGCCGGTGCCGACGCGAACCGCAAGCGGCTCGCGCGATAAGAATCCCCGGGCGACGATGCGGACCAATTCACCCGGCAAAAAACCCAATTCAGCGAGGCGCAGCGCCAGCTCCGCAGACGCGCCGTCCTCGGCACTTGCAACCTGGACCACCCGCGCAACAACGCCCGGCGCAAGGTCCGCCAGAGAAATGCCGACAGAAAAGCCGGTATCAACCCAAGGTTTGAGCACAGCCGCCATTGCCTGACTGTACATGAGAATCGTTCCCATTACCATTTCGAACGGCTTCCGGGATTAGGCGTCTGGCCTTATGTAAAACCGCGTGCCGGGCGCTAGAAGCGGTAGGCGATCTTGACGAAAAACCGGTCGCCGGTGCGCTGGCTGAGCGTGCTACGGAATTGTTGTCCAAAGCCATGTTCCTCGTCGTCCCGCCCGTCCTCCCCGCCGCGGCTATACACCAGGAACAGATCCGACAAAGGCGCCAGTTCGAAACGATACCGTACCTGAAAGCCGAGGCTCGATACGGAGAAGTCCGTAACGGGTATGGCGGGGTCGGCAACGATCTGCCGATCGGAGGTCAGCCCGAGCGCGTTGCGCGCACGCGCTCGAGTGCCCAGCCACTGCAGCTTCACGCGCAATTCCTGTTTTCGGTGGGGGTACCAGTTGAGCTTCACGGCCGCCAACAATTGCTGACGCGAATATCGTCCCAGCACCTGCGTGTCGTAGCGGTACACAAGCCAGTCGGGACTGCGAATGTAATCGGCTTCGAATCCGAGATTCAGGTCCGGCGAGAAAAAATAGTCCGGTTTGAACACAAACTCCCAGGCCCAGTCGCGAATGCCTTCCTGCAGGTAATTCACTTCCAGATAGTTGCGCAGCCGCGCGCCCTGATCGGCCTTCCAATAAAAACCCAGATTGCGCTGCGTCGGATAGTGAAACGGCCCCAGCGATGGCGCGGTCAGATCATCGATGGCCGAAGGGTACACACCCACATACGCGAACACCGACCCCCAACGCCGGAACTGCCAGAAATGCGCCACTTCCGCATGCGCCGCCAGATGCTGGCCAAGGTCGTTCTCGCGATAGCGGGCCTGGATGTACCAGTTGCTCGCGTAAATCGTGCTCGTGTCCGCATACAGTCGTTTGAACAGTTCGGTGATGGACTCGATCTGATGCAGGGAATTTCGTTCCATGTAGCCCAGATCATTGATATCGAAGTTGCGATCGAACCAGACCAGCCGCAAGTACTGCTCCCAGATGCCCCCCGGTGCGTACGATGCCTGCACGGTCGAGCCGAATCCGGTGACGCTCTCGCCATCGCCCACCCCCACTTGTTTGATGTGGGTGCCGATGATCTGCCCGGTGAAATTCAAGGCCTCCAGCGGCAACCACTCCCAGTCCAGCGCATTCACCGCAGCACGCCGCTGCAAAGTCGGGCGATCCACGTACGTTCCCAGATACCCGAGCGAAAACAGCGAATTTTTATAGCGCGCGCGTCCCACGTAATATTTGCGCCCCTGCGCCTCGACCGAATCGTCTTCCAGCGCCGCGAACGCCCCGTATTCCAACGGGCCTGTCAGACCCGTGTATTTCGCCGCACCGATGATGTCCGACCTCGGATCAGCGCCTGCATCGGGCGCATCGCCGATGCGTCGCGTATACACAAGCCGGCCGTTCTGCTGCGTACGCACGTCGAACAGCGATTGGCCTTCGGTGAAAAAGGGCCGCTTCTCGGTGAAAAACGTCTCGATGGGCGTGTAGTTGGCGACGAAATCGTCGGCTTCCACCTGGCCGAATTCCGGATTGAGCGTGGCGGAAAACTGGTTCTCGCCATTGGGCTTCCAAAACACGTCCACGCCGGCGCGCATGCGCGTGGTGTCGCGGATCAGATCACGATCGACCGAGACATACGGCGCCCAATTGAATGAGCTGGCCGCAAAGCGCGGCACCTCCACGTGCAGCATGTCCTGCACGAAGGTTGGCCGCCCGGTGGACATGGGCGGATAACTGATGGCTTGTGCGAGTTTGCGATTGAAGGTTTGAAACCAGACGCTGATCTTGCGCGTGGCGTCTTGGGTCTCCACCATCGGTGCTGCAGACCACGGAATCAGAATTTCCGCATACCAGGCTGCGTCGTCCTCGCTCACTTCGTGCAGCCAGGTCGAATCCCAGTCGTAGATCTGCTGGGTCTGGTTCAACACGATGCCGTCGCGCTCCGAGTTCGACAGCGACACGGCAAATTCATAGGCGGTGCGACCCTGACCTGCAAAATCGAGGAATACCCGTACCGAGTCGGCATCCATGGGGTCGGCATCCCGGGGCGAGCGGCCGTAGGTTCGCTCGGATCGCGGAACCTGCACGGAAATCCCGAAGTACAAGCCCTCACGGCGCGCCAGCATGCGCACCCGCGTTGGATACTGAGGAACTTCCTGGGTGAGCGGGTCGGTCACGCGAAATTGCGTGAATTCCTGTGCCTGGGCCCATTCCGGCTCATCCAGGTGGCCATCGACCGTCATCGACCACGCTGCCGATGACAGCAGGCATAACAGGGCCGAGAATCCGATTTTCGCGGGCGGGAAGTCCATTTCCGGCACAACTTTGCAGGGAAACCGCCTCTCCCGTCAACTCACTGCAAGCCAGGGGCCCGAATCCCGCGCTAATATAAGTGCCGAAATAATAATGAACGGAGCGGCCATGGCGACGATTTTCGAGAAGATAATTGCCGGCGAACTGCCGGGCAACATTTTGCACCGCGATGACCGCGTCGTTGCATTCACCGATATTCACCCGGTGGCGCCCATCCATATCCTGATCGTGCCGCGCAAGGTCATCGAAACCGTCGATGACATCGCCGATGAGGACGCGGCCTTGGTCGGACATATGATCATCGTGGCGCGCGACCTTGCGCGTCAGCAAGGCATTGCCAAAGACGGATATCGCTTGATCTTCAATTGCCGCACCCATGGCGGCCAGGAGGTCTATCACCTTCATTTACATTTGATCGGAGGCCGAGTTCTCGGACGCATGGTGCATCGTGATTAAGAAAAAACAAAAGGCGGCAATCAAGAAGCCCGCCCGCAAAACTGCGGCGCCTAAACCTGCGAAACGTCCCGCGCAAAAGGCTAAAACCGTGCGCGCCAAGCGTGCAGCCTCAGGTCGCGTACCGGCTCAGGCGTCCACCGCACCGGCACTGCGCGGTTTGTATCCGCCGATCGCGCCGTACCGGCACGATTTCCTGCGTGTCTCGGAGTTGCACGAAATTTACTTTGAGGAAAGCGGCAATCGTCAGGGCAAGCCGGTTGTATTCCTGCACGGCGGTCCCGGCGGCGGTGCGGATGCGCGTGCCCGGCGGTTCTTCGATCCCCAGCACTATCGCATCGTCGTGTTCGATCAGCGCGGCTGTGGCCGAAGCCGGCCGCATGCAAGCCTCATCGAAAACACCACCTGGCATCTGGTGGCCGACATCGAGCGGCTGCGCAAGCATCTTGGGATTGAACGCTGGCAGGTGTTCGGCGGCTCCTGGGGAAGCACACTGGCGCTGGCATACGCGCAGGCCCACCCGGAGCGTGTCACCGAACTGGTGCTGCGTGGCATCTTCCTGTTGCGGTATCACGAGATCCGCTGGTTCTATCAATTCGGCGCTTCGGCGCTGTATCCGGAAAGCTGGGAATCGTATCGCGACCTCATTCCGCCTGAAGAGCGCGATGACTTTCTAAGCGCATATCACAAGCGGCTCACCGGCAACGATCAGCGTGTGGCGCTTGCGGCGGCGCGCGCCTGGTCGATCTGGGAAGGGGCCACCAGCTTTTTGCGTCCGAATCTGGACAACATCAAGCACGCGGGCGAAGACCATTTCGCACTCGCCATGGCGCGCATCGAATGCCACTACTTCGTCAATCGCGGCTTCCTGCGCCACGAGAATCAACTGATCGACGATGTGCCGAAGATCCGCCACATTGCTACGACCATCGTGCAGGGACGGTATGACGTGGTGTGTCCGCCAATGAGTGCCTGGGACCTGCATCGTGCCTGGCCGCAGGCGGATCTGAAGATCGTCACCGAGGCCGGGCATTCGGCCTTTGACCCCGCCAATACGCATGAATTGGTGAGCGCAACCGACCGGTTCCGGGATCTGTAGCAGCGCATGTTCGAACTGGCAACGCTGGGACTGGCGCGGGCACAAGAGGCCGATCAGATCGCGCGGATGTCGCGCGATCTGATCGAAGCCGGATTGACTTGGGCCTGGACACCCGATCGTGTCCGACGGCACATCCTCGACCGCAACTGTTCGGTGGTGGTCGCCCGAAGCGAACAGCACGTGGTGGCCTTCGCCCTCATGCATTTCGGCGATAAGATCGGACACCTGAACCTGCTCGCGGTCGACCCACAGTGGCGTCGCCAGTATTGCGGCCGGCGCTTGATGGAATGGCTGCTGGCCAGCGCGGAAGTTGCCGGGATCAAGCGGATTGACCTCGAGTTGCGCGCCGACAATGCCGCGGCCAAATCATTTTACGAATCGGTGGGCTTCGCCGCGACGACGATCAAGCCTCGCTACTATCAAGGCGTTGAATCGGCGCTGGGCATGCGGCTGGTCCTGCTGAAAGACTAACGTCTCTGCGAGTCCACCTACCGGTCGGCGTTTCCGCTGAAACGTTTTTCCCGGTCGAATGCGGACGCCGCTCAGCGTCAGTCCGGGATTTTGTCAAACAACAAACCGACCTGAGCGCGCAGCATTTCCGGAGTCGCGTCACGCGGCGGCCAAGGGTCACCGACATTAACGTCGATCCGCGCCCATAACTTGCGCGGCAACCGCTGCCACGCAGTCGTGGTTCGCCGCGAGAACATCGATCCCCACAATCCCACCAACGCCATCGGAATGACCGGCACCGGCGTCTCTGCCAGAATGCGCTTCAATCCCGGGCGAAAATCGCCGATCTTGCCATCGGGGGTCAATCGGCCCTCCGGAAAAATGCACACCAACTCGCCATCGCGCAGCGCCTGCGCGGTCGCCACGAACGCCTGTTCATAGACCGCCGGATCGGCCTTGGCGGAAACAATCGGGATGGCCTTCATGCCGGCCGCAATGGTCGAGATCAGCGGTGCGCGAAAAATCGCCTCGTCCATGATGAAGCGGATCGGCCGACGGCAGGCCGCCGAGACCAGCAGTGCATCGACGAAGCTGACGTGATTGCACACCAGCAGCGCCGGCCCGCTTTCCGGAAAATTCTGCGTGCCGTGCTTTCGCAGACGGTAAAGCGTGTGCACGAGCAGCCAGGCGATGAAGCGCAGCAGAAACTCGGGCACCAATGTGTAGATGAAAACCGCGACGGCCGCGTTCATTACCGCCGCGACCAGGATCAATTGCAGGACGGTCATGCCCGCCGCCAGTCCCGCGGCGCCGAGCAGAGCCGCAGCCACCATGAACAAGGCATTGAGAATGCTGTTCGCGCCGATGATGCGCGACAGTGCTTCGGGCCGCGCCCGTTGCTGCAACATAGCATTCAGCGGGACGACGAAGAATCCACCGAATACGCCGATCGCCGTCAGATCGAGCAGCGTGCGCCAGGCGCCGGGAAGCGCCAAAAAAGCGCCGACACTCAACTGTGCGGTGGTGTTCGGATGCGGCGAGGCGAACACCCAGTCAATCGCGAAGGCGCTGAGCCCGATCGATCCGAACGGCACCAGACCGATCTCCACCTGCCTGCCCGACAATCGCTCACACAGCAATGAGCCGATGCCGACGCCCATTGAAAACATCACCAGCGTCAGCGTGACCAACGACCCTGCACCGTGCAGCACCGACTTGCAATACAAGGGCAGCTGCACCAGCACCAGTGCGCCGAAAAACCAGAACCACGACAATCCCAGCACCGACAGAAAGACCGGACGCGATTCGCGTGCGGCGCGAATATTGTCGAGGCTCGATGCCCACAGATTCCAATCCAGGCGTTGCGATGGCGCCACGGGCGCGGCGCGCGGCATGGTCAGACTGACGGCGAATCCGAGCACCGCGATGGTGAACAACGAATACACGATCCAGTGCAAATCACCGTGAGCGGCCAGCACCCCGGCCGCCAGCGTGCCGAGCAAAATCGCCACGAAGGTGCCCGTCTCCAACAACGCATTGCCGCCGATCAGTTCCGCCGCCCCGAGCACCTGCGGCAGCAGGCCATACTTGGCGGGCGCAAAGAAAGTGGAATGCAGGCCCATCATGAACAACGCGCTCAACAGCAGCGGCAGGTGATGGGTCAGAAATCCGGCGCCTGCCAACGCCATGATGCCGATTTCCACCGCCTTCACCGACTGGATGACACGCGACTTGTCGAAGCGTTCGGAGAGCTGGCCGGCAATGCCGGAAAAGACCACGAACGGCAGGATGAACAGGCCACTTGCGATATTGGCAAGGAGTTCGGGCCGGAGTGAACTCCAGGAACTTGCCTGATACGTGACCAGGACGATGAGCGCGTTCTTGAACACATTGTCATTGAACGCACCCAGCGCCTGGGTCACAAAGAACGGCAGAAAGCGCCGTTCATGCAGCAGGGCAAATTGATTGGGCTCGCTCACGTCCGAGCCTACATTGGCCCGAATCGCGAGGAGCGTCAACTCCGAGCATATAAGCGCTACCGGCGGCGGCCGAAGTACCAATGCTCCACAACAAACAGCGTGAAAAGCACGCCGATCCACTCATGCGTGAGAGCGGTGATGCGTTGTCCTACATCGTTGGTGAGGAAAAACAAACCGAACCCCGACACGCTCAGGAGCAGCAGCACCGCTGCGAACATTCCGCCGCTGCAGCGCCTCAGCCGTGCTTTCCACTGCGGTGTCGAATGGCGCGCCGCGATCCAGCCGATCAGCCACAGCGCCGGAACGGCGAGAACACCATGAGCCAGAAGCAGCGGCGCCGCCCACGCATGCGGTGAAACACCGAACTCGCCGGGCACCGTGAACCAGGTATTCAGAACGAGCCACCAGATGCCCGACGCCCAGAGCAACCCAAACGCGACATACAACGCGAGTCGATCCGCGCGCGACATGCTGCGATTCATGCCCGGAATCGTCATGGGTTGGTCGATGTGCGCAGCGTCGTCTGCCACAAAGCCACGATCCAGCGCACGCCCTGCGTGACATGCTCCGAGGACAGCGTGGCACCGGCGATATTCTTGATGTCGGTTCGGAATTTTAACTGCTCGAGTCCCGCACGATCCTCGAATTGCGCGCGCCAGTTGCGATTGCGAATTTCGCCACCGTGACTTTCGCGGTAGGCAAGAATCTCAATGTGGGTGAGAACGCCGGCCGCATCGATGCCTACCGCGTAGGTGATCAGGCTCTGGCGCCCGATGACCTCATCGATGAAAAAATATCCGGCCGCAGTCCCCGCGCGTTGTGCGGCCCAGACTTGCAGCATGCCGCGCATCGGTTGCGGGCCGGCCAGCGCCGCGATGCTGCGGCGCTGCTCATCGGTCAGACTCACGAGGCAGGGCGAGAACTGATCCGCCAGCGGAAAAACCGCGTGCTGCGCGGCTTCCAAAGTCAGGTAGTCCGCGGCAATCACCGGCGCTGCCGGCAGCAATCCGGCCAGCGCCATACCCGGCAATAGAAAACGTGTGTCCACTAAAACTGATAGCCCAACCCCAGATCGTAACGATTATCGCCGGAACGATTGCGGAAGTTCAGATAATCCGCCTTGATGACGACGCCCGGCGCGATCATCCAGTTCACGCCGCCGGTGAACACCTGGCTGTCGCCGGGTGTCAGCGGTGTCAGGCCGACTCCCAGATCGGCAAACGAGTCGGCGGTATTGAAGCGCTCGTAGCGCACGAACGGCGTCAAACTCCAGTTGCCCCGGTCGATCGCCCGATACGCGGCCTCGGCGTACCAGCCGAAGAAGGACTCCGGAATCGGCGCGAGGCTGCCCACGCTCAGCAGATTGATGGCGGCCGTGTTGCTGATGCGGCCGCGCGCGTACAACGCAGACAGTTCCCATTGCGCCGGCGTCCAGCGCGCGTGGCCTTCCCACAAGGACACGCGCGACCTGCCCACCGTCGACTGGCCCTGTGAGGCGCCGCCGTTAAACAGCGAAGCGCCCACCTTCAAGCCTGGCACGCCGATGTAATTGATTGCGACGAATCCGGACAGATCGCCGGCCGCCGCCAACGCCAATTCCTGATGGATCGAGCCCAGCGGCGACTCGCGCCCTTGCGTGGCCGTGGCGTCCCATTTATTCAAATTAAAGCCGGTGGTCACTCCGACATTCCAGCTTAAGCCCGACTCGGTGGATCCGAATAACTCCACGCCGCCCTCGCGCCAGGTGGTGGGAATGATGGCAGTCTCGATGCTATTTCGGAACACGCCGTAATACCGCGTGGGTTCGTGATTTTCATTCAGCATGCCAACCGGCATGAGGAACAATCCGACCTTGGCGAACAGACGATCGTTGAAGCGGCGCTCGACATACGCCTGCTCAACCTCCACTTCGCCTGGATCGGAGGCCGAACTCACGGAGTGCTCGAGTTCCAGCTCGCTGGCGAAGCGCGTGTTCTCGTCGAACTGATAGCCGATACCCAACACGAATCGCGCCACATCGGCCGTGGCTTTGGCCGAGTCCGACGTGGGATGCGAGTAATTCAGTTCGCCGTAGCCAAAGAAGCTGGGTCCGCCGACGGTGCTCACATAGGTGGCTGAAGCACGTGTGGTCGCAGCGGCCACACCTGGCGCAGAAGCACTGGACGACACGGCGGAGGCCGGTGCATTGCCCGCTGCCGCGAGCGCCTGCCCTTGCGCGGCCTGCTGCGATTTCAATTGTGCCAGCTCGGCTTTTACGGCCTCGAGCTGATCCGCCAATGCCTGCACGCGGGCTTCGAGGTCCTGCGTGCTGGCGGCAGTCGAGACGCCGGCGCCGGAAACAAACAACAACGCGGTAAAGATACAAACGGTGTAGAAGCGCATGGGGAACCTTTAAGGCTGATAGCCGTCATTGAGCGTTTGAAGAAAACTGATGACATCCGCGATTTCGCTTTCATTGAGCGCCGGCAGGTCGCCGAACACGCGGTTGTAGGGAACTTCGGTGTGATTGACGTTGACCCGATAGGCACTGGGCAGATCGTCAAACGGGTGTACGACGCCGGCCGCATCGGTTGGAAACCACTCCTGCGGATTGGTATCGCGCCGGACATAAAATCCAAGCGCCTCCGTCAAGGTGGCGAACTTGCCGTTGTGGAAATACGGCGCCGACAACGCGACGTTTCTCAACGTGGGAACTTTGAAAGCCCCGCAAAGATCCACGCGATCGGTAATATCGGTGCGTTCGGGGCCACACAGGCCCAGATCGAAATAGGTGGGATCCGCGTTCGCTGCGATCGCCGGATTGCGCGGCACGCCGATATTGTCGTAGGTGAAATCGGTGAACAATGGCCGCTCGTCATTCGGGCCGCGAGAACTGGGATGACAGGCCGCGCAATTGCCCTTGAGCGGATTGTTGAACAGTGCCAGTCCACGCAGTTCCGCATCGGTGAGCGTCGCGAGGCCGTCCTGGAAGGCATCGTATTTGCTGCTGAACGGCGCAAACTCTGCGACGTCCTCTCGCTCGTATTGTTGGATCGCCAGCAAGGCGCGCTCGAAAGCGGCCGCTGGATCATCGAAAATGCGCTCGCCGAATTGCGCCCGAAAATCCGCGGCATAATCCGCCCGGCTCAATTTGTCGGCCACCTCGGCGGCACTGGCATTGGCCATCTCAAAGCTGGTGAGAAACGGGCGTCGCGCCTGCTCAGCCAACGTGCTGACGCGTCCGTCGCGGTCAAAGCCCCCGGTGGGGGTGCCCTCGGCGTCAAAGAAAAACGCCGGTGTCAGCGTCACGTAACGCAGGCACGGCGCATTGCGCAAACCCTGTGATTGCCCGGTCGCGCCTCCCAAGGACACCGCTAACGCGTCGGCGGCGCTCAGCGCATGGTCGGCATCGTGGCAGGTGGCGCAGGACAGCCGCCCGCTGGCCGACAGCGAGACATCGTGAAAGATCTGTTCGCCCAGAGCGGCCATCGCCGACAGATCCGCGTCAGGCACTGTCGCCGCCGGTACCGTCTCGGCATTGCCCGCGCATCCCGCCAAAGTCGCCACAAAAGCCAGCAGGATCAAAGGGATGCTTTTTCGGAATGCCGGTCGTTGCGCTTTCATGTCATCCAGATCTATTATTTTTGATACGAATGAGAATGATTATTGATTAGTTTCGCATTCGGGTCAATGCGCCTTCTGGAGTCCGTTCAATTGCTCACTTATCCTGCGGCGATGGCCTGCATTTCACGCGTACGTCCCGCGCTCGGGACCTTGGTGGGATTCGAAGCGCACGCCCCCACCACCGCGCAAGCCCTGGGTGCCATCGACGCCGCGGCCGCCGTCATCGCCCGGCTCGAGGCGCTGCTTCACCCCACCCGTCCGGGGAGCGATCTGCTGACAATCGTGAATGGCGATGTCGGTGCCCCGACCCGCGTCCACCCGTGGACCTTCGCGTTGCTAACGCTGTGTCAGACCCTGCACCGGGTATCGAGCGGCGTCTTCGATCCCTGTCTGCCCGACGCAGCGGGACGCATGGGGGATGTGGAATTGCGCGCGCCGGACAGTGTCATCACGCATGCACCGGTAATGATCGATCTGGGCGGGATTGCGAAGGGCTATGCCGTTGACCGGGCCATCGAGGCGATGCATCACGCCGGTTGCGTCAGTGCACTGGTCAATGCCGGCGGCGACGTGCGCGCCAGCGGCGAGCGCAGCTTCGCGATTTCCTGCCGGCAGGCATCCGGACAGAGCCGCGATCTGCAGCTGCGCAACACGGCGCTCGCGATTTCACGCCGCAATAGCGACACGGCGCCGACGGAACATCAAGGCTACTATTTGCGCGTCACACCTGCGCCTGTGACAGCAGCTGAATCCGCCGCCATCTTCGCGCCCTCAGCGGCGCTCGCCGATGCGCTGACCAAATGCGCGTTGCTGTGCAGTGATGAGCATTGCGATGACATCCTGCGGCACTTCGGCGCTTCTCGATTGATCAAGTCGGAGAGTTGCTGAGGTGGCGAGCGGCGCGTTTGGCGCGGGGGGAATTGAATTTTTCGCCGGGCGGGGTCCAGCCAGTCGAAGGCACTCGGCGCGGCTCAAACACGCGCTGAGCAAACTTCGGAGGCACAACAACCAAACAGCTGCAGTTCAAATTGCATGGCACTGCCGCGCCAGTCTCACGGCCTGGGATGATCTCCGTTACCGGCCCCGCCCGCCGACAAAATCAATTCCCCCCGACCCATGCGCCAGCGCCAACAAATTTCCGAATCTCCTCAATCACAGGAGCACGCCCTCGCGCCACAACACTAAGCGCCGCCACAGTATCCGCATGCTTCAACCCAGGATAAACCCGCAGAGTGACCAAGACGCCTTTCGCACTCAACGCCTCGGCCAGGTTGCGCGAATTCTTCGGCCGCACCGTCTCGTCCGCCTCTCCATGCAACAGCAGCATGGGGGGAGCACCGGCGCGCGCGAAATTGATCGGCTGGCTCAAGGGATACAGGTCGGCCGGGCCGAACATGTCGCGCGTGTCGTCTTCGGTGAGCGGTAAAAAGTCATACGGGCCGGACAGACCGATCACGCCACCGATGGCGAGGTCCGGCTTGCCGGCCGCCGTCAGGTAGCGCTGATCCAATGCCAGCAACGCAGCCATCTGGGCGCCGGCGGAATGTCCCATGAAATACAGGTGCTTTGGATCAGCACCGAGTTCGGCCGCGTGATCCGCAGCCCAGACCGCAGCCTGCGCGGCATCCTGCATGAAGCCGGGCAGCTTCACCTGCGGGTAATGCCGGTAGTTCGGCAACACCACGACATAGCCCAGATCGCACAATGCCGCGGCGACAAAACGGTAGTCGGACTTGTCGCCGAAGCTCCAGCGGCCGCCATGCCAGAACACCACGATGGGCGTCGCGCTCCGCGAGTGTCGAGGCTTGTAGATGTCCAGACGCTGTTGCGGGTCGGTGCCGTAGGCGATGTCGGCCGTACGGTCATAGGCACCGAAGTACGCCGGCGTATTCGCGGCGAACAATCCCAACCGGACACAGCCGGCCAATGCCAAACCCGCCACGCCAACCGCGGCGACGCGCACGAAGGAGAGAATTTTCAAACGCACCTCACTGGCAGCATTGGAAGGTCAATTGCCCGACACGGTCGGTGATGTGATGGTGCGCAAGCCACAGTCGCGCATCGTCGGCATCGAAATGAAACCATTGCGCCGCGCTGCCGAGCCGGAAGCTATAGCCCCATTCGTCCATGTCGAGAAACATCTGCTCGCGCGAGTAGCACTGCAACTGATCGCCCATCAGCACCTGAAGATAGCAGACCGCGGTTTCCTCCTGCACTTCGCCCTGCGCATCGGTATGCAATTGCGCGCGCCGTTCCGGCGACATGCAGACGAAATGCGCCGACTCGTGCAACACCGAATGTACCGGCGTGTCCAGGCGCGCGTACAGACGGTCGACGATCAGCCCGGCCTCACGCTCTCCCCAATACGAGCCGGGGATGATTTCCTGCGGAGCCACGAGCTGCAACTGCAATCCGTAGCGGTCCAGCAGCCCGTGGACGGCGAAACGGTCGATATGCTGCAGCAGGAGCAATGGAGCACCTTGGCCGTGTCACTGCTACTTCAGGCTTGCCAGACGCCGGGTCGCGATGATGGCCAGCTCGCGCGCCATCTGCACTCGCAGCACATCCTCTTCGTGTTCCTTGGCGAGCAGTGCATTCTCATCGAAGCTGTAATCGCGGGACAGACTCAACACCTGCGGCGCCAGCAGTTCCTTCTCCGCGCTGCGCACCGTGATGGTCACGGTGTAGGTGAGTTCGTACTCCGTGGGAATATTGCGCGCCGACACCGACAGCACGCGTTGCTCCACGGCATCGTGCGTCACCTCAATGGTGGCGCTGGCGGAATCGGCGCTCGTCTGCAGGACCGCACCCGAATCCGTCAGGTGCCGTTCGAAAGCGCGCGCAAAGTCGGTGTAGGAATCCTTGAGTTCCAGATACGGCTTCGCCATCACCGCCGGCAACGGCTCACTGCCCGCGAGACGGAAGCCGCACCCGGTCATGGCCACGAGCATCACGGCAAGCGCGGTGACACGAGTGACGACGTTCAAGCGGGCGCGCATCTCACGCCACCACGACGTTGACCAGTTTGCCGGGCACGACGATGACCTTGCGCACCGTCATCGCGGCCACAAATTTCTGCACATTGGCGTCCGCCAGCGCCGCGGCGCGCACCTGCGCCTCATCGGCCGAGGGTGAAACCGAGATCCGGCCGCGCAGCTTGCCGTTCACCTGCACGACGATTTCCAACATCGATTGCTTGAGCGCTTCCGCATCGGCCAGCGGCCAGCGCTCGTCGATGATGGCCCGGGCGTGACCCAGGCAATGCCACAACGCATGGGTGGCGTGAGGAACGATGGGCGACAGACACAGCACCGCGATCTCCAACGCTTCCTGCGCGGCGGCACGCCCCTGCGGGCTCGAATCCTCGAACTTCGCCAGCGCGTTGAGCAGTTCCATCACCGACGCGATAGCCGTGTTGAAGGTTCGCCGGCGCGCAAAGTCATCGGTCACCTTGACCAGCGTCTGGTGCGTCTGCCGGCGCAGATTGCGCTGCGCCTCCGTCAGCGTACTGGTATCGAGCTTGCCCGGCAGGCCCGCACTCACATGGCTGTGCACGGCCTTCCACAGCCGCTTCATGAATCGGAACGAGCCCTGCACCCCCTCGTCCGACCACTCCAGCGTCTGCTCGGGCGGCGCGGCGAACATGGTGAACAGTCGCGCGGTATCCGCGCCGAACTGTTCCACCAGAGCCTGCGGGTCGACGCCGTTGTTCTTGGATTTCGACATGGTGACGACGCCACCGGACTCCACCGCTTGGCTGTCGGCGCGAAGTACCGCGCCGGTGCGCACGCCGTTGGCATCGGTGACCACGTCCACATCGGCGGGATTGAAATATTCCACGCGGCCCGAGGACGGTTTGCGGAAGAACACCTCGTTCAACACCATGCCCTGCGTGAACAGATTGGCGAAAGGTTCGCGCAGCCGGATGACGTTCAAGTCGTTCATTGCGCGCACCCAGAAGCGCGAGTACAGCAGATGCAAGATCGCGTGCTCGATGCCGCCGATGTATTGATCGACGGGCAGCCAGTAGTCGCTGCGCGCATCCACCATGGACTTCGCGTTGCCGGCACTGGCAAAACGCAGGAAGTACCAACTCGAGTCGACGAAGGTGTCCATGGTGTCGGTTTCACGGCGTGCCGGACCGTTGCAGCGTGGACACTGGCACTCCAAGAAGGCGGCATTCTTTGTCAACGGATTGCCGCTGCCGTCGGGCACCAGCTCGCGCGGCAAGAGCACCGGCAATTGATCGTCGGGCACCGGCACATCGCCACAGCTCGGGCAATGCACGATCGGAATCGGGCAGCCCCAATAGCGTTGGCGCGAAATGCCCCAGTCACGCAACCGCCACGTCGTTTGCTTTTCGCCCAGATTTTTGGCGCTCAAGTCAGCGGCAATTGCCGTCACGGCGGCGTCGAAATCCAGACCATCGTAGGCGCCGGAGTTGTAGCAGCGGCCATGCTCGCTGTACCAGGGCTGCCATTGCACGGTGGAATACTCGCGTGACTCGACAGCGATGACCGGCACGATGGGCAGTGAATATTTCCTGGCGAACTCGAAATCGCGCTCATCGTGTGCCGGCACTCCCATGACCGCACCTTCGCCGTAGGCCATGAGCACGTAGTTGCCCACCCACACAGGAATGCGCGCGCCGGTGAGCGGATGCTCGACGAACAGGCTTGTGGCCATGCCCTTCTTTTCCTGGGTGGCGAGATCCGCTTCGGTGGCCGCGCCGCGCCGGCATTCGTCGAGGAAGACCGCAAGCGTCGGATCGGTACGCGCAGCGTGTAACGCGAGCGGATGCTCCGCCGCCACCGCGCAGAAGGTCACCCCCATGATGGTGTCGACTCGCGTGGTGAAGGCGCGCAATACGCGCTGCTCGCCCGACAGTTCGTATGGGAACCCGACATTGACGCCGACGCTCTTGCCGATCCAGTTCGCCTGCATGATGCGAACCCGGTCCGGCCAGCCCTTCATGTCATCGAGCGCGCTCAGCAGATCTTCCGCGTAGCGCGTGATGCCAAGGTAGTACATCGGAATGTCGCGCTTTTCAACCAGCGCACCGGTTCGCCAACCGCGGCCGTCGATGACCTGCTCATTGGCCAGCACGGTCTGATCGACAGGGTCCCAATTCACCACGCCGGATTTTTTGTAGGCGATGCCCGCTTCGAGCATGCGCAGGAAAAACCATTGATTCCAGCGATAGTACTCCGGCTCGCAGGTGGCCAGTTCGCGGCTCCAGTCGAGTGCAAACCCCAATGCCTTGAGCTGGCGCTTCATGGTGTCGATATTGGCCAACGTCCACTTCGCCGGCGGCACGTTGTTGGCCATGGCCGCGTTCTCGGCGGGGAGTCCGAACGCATCCCAGCCCATGGGCTGCAGGACATTCCTGCCGTTCATGCGCATGAAGCGCGACAGCACGTCGCCGATGGTGTAATTGCGCACATGGCCCATGTGCAACCGGCCGCTCGGGTAGGGGAACATCGACAGGCAATAGTATTTGTCGCGCGCCGGATCCTCGACGGCCTCGAAGCAGCGATTCTCGTTCCAAAAGCGTTGGGCATCGGCCTCAATGGCCGCGGGTTCGTAGCGTTCTTGCATGGTCGTATTGTGCCTAAAAAGGCGCCCACGTGGGGCGACCGCGGTAGAGGATCATTGCCCGGGCAGGCTTAGCGCTCGCCTCGACGCCGCCACCACGCCAAAGCCAGCAGCGCCGTGGCGCCCAGCAAGACGGGATAGTTGCCGAAGCGGGCGTACGGCGTCAGCCCCGCGTGTGGGACCACCTCCGTGCGCAGCACACCGGGCGTGAATTGCGGCAGGCGACCCACGATCTGTCCCTGCGGCCCGATCACGGCGGTGATGCCATCGTTGGCGGCGCGGATCAGATAGCGCTCGGCCTCCATGGCGCGCATGCGCGCGATCTGCAGATGCTGATGCGGCGCGGTCGAATCCCCGTACCAGGCATTGTTGGTCACATTGATCAGCAGTGTGGCGTCGCGCAGAACACTGCGCTGTTCGCTGCCGTAGGCGTCTTCGTAACAGATGGTCAGGCCCAGAGGTTGCCCGGCCGCGTGCAACAGCGGCTGGTTTTCAGACCCCGGCGTCATGTCGGTGTACGGCAGACTCATCAACCGCATCCAGGAGCGCACGAAAGCCGGTACCGGAAAGAATTCGCCGAACGGCACCAGCCGACGTTTGTAATACCATCCGCCGCCCGATTCGCTCATCACCAGCAGGCCGTTGCGGTAATGATCCGTGTCAGGCTCATGGCGCAGCAGGCCGATGGCGAAGTCCGCATCGTGCCGCCTGCCCGCGGCCTGCAGCGCCTGCAGGTAGTCGCCCAGGTCGTTGGCGAGGATCGGCAGCGCGGCTTCCGGCCAGACGATGAGTCGGGCGCCCCACGCCTTGTCCGCCGTCAACTGCGAATACTTGAGTACCGTGGCTTCGCGATTGGCTTCCTGCCACTTTTCATCCTGCGGCACGGCGCCCTGCACCACCGCCACCGGCAATGCCGCGCCGACCGCAGTGGTGTAGTGGACTCGCTGCAACGCCAACGGCACGGCGAACAGCAGCACGATCACAAACCCTGCGACCCACCGCTGCCGCGCCGGTGTGGAGCCGCGCAGCGCCACCTCCACCGCAATGGCCAGCAATGCACCGATCCAGGTCAGTCCGTATACGCCCAGCACCGGTGTCCACGGGGCCAGCGGAGAATCGGTAAACGCATAGCCGAGCGCCAGCCACGGAAAGCCGCTGAAGGCCCAGCCGCGCACCCATTCCAGCAGCATCCACAATCCCGGCAGCACCAGCCAGTGACGGGTGACGCCCCGCTTGCTCCAGAAGCGATTCGCGAGGTAGCACAACAGCGCGGAGTACACCGCCATGATGGCGACCAATCCCGCCTGCAACACCAACGTCAACCAGATCGGCGCGAGGCCGAATTTATGGATGCTGGTGTACAACCAGTAGGTGCCGAAAGAAAACAAACCAGCGGCGAAGGCGGCGCCCATCCAGCCTGCGCGGCGCGGCGCCAGCCCACGAATCAGCGCAAACAGGGCTGCCGGTGCGAGGATCGCCACAGGCCAAATCTCAAACGGAGCGAAGGCCAGATTAAGGATCGCCCCGACGCAAAAAGCCGCCAGGAACTTCAATCGCGATTTCAACAGCGGAGCTTCGCCAGCGCCCGATGGGGCCGTCAAGAATCGGACTCGTCGGCGGCCTGCGGTTTCACGTCGGTGGGCGTGGATACCCGCAGCGAATCGATGCGGCGCCGGTCGGCGCGCAACACGCGAAATTCCAACTGGCCGATCAGGAGCGCTTCGCCACGGCGCGGCAGGCGGCCGAATTCCTGCATGATCAGGCCGCCGATGGTGTCGAACTCTTCATCGGAAAACGCCGTGCTAAAAAACTGGTTGAACTCCGCGATCGGCGTGAGCGCATGCACGGTGAACACCCGTTCGCCCTCGCGGCGGATCATCTGGTCGTCGTCCACATCATGTTCGTCGTCGATCTCGCCGACGATCTGTTCGATGACATCTTCGATGGTGACGAGACCGGCGACCCCGCCATATTCGTCCGCAACGATGGCGATGTGATTGCGGCTGCGGCGGAATTCCTTCAACAAAACGTTCAGGCGTTTGCTCTCCGGCACGAACGTCACCGGACGCATGTATTCACGGATTTCGAATGAGTCCGAGCCTTCGTGCTGCAAACGCAGCAGGTCTTTGGCGAGCAGCACCCCGACCACCTGATCGCGATCATCGCCAATGACGGGGAAGCGCGAGTGTCCCGACTCCACCACCAGCTTCAACAATTTCTCCGGGGATTCGTCGCGCTCCACGACCACCATCTGCGAACGCGGCACCATGATGTCGCGCACCTGCATCTCAGCCACCGCGAGCACGCCTTCGAGCATGACCAACGCATCGCCGTCAAACAGACCGCGCTCGCTGGCGGCGCGCAGATCTTCGATCAACTCACCGAGGTCGCGCGCTTCGCCCGACATCGACTGAGTAATCCGCTTCAACCAGCGGCCGGTGCTGCCGCTTTGAGGTTGTTCAGGCATGGGCAAGAAGGATACTAGAATCAGCCGTAGGGGTTAGAAAATCCCATTGTTTCAAGGATTTGCGTTTCCAGGGTTTCCATATTGCGGGCTTCGCGCGCAGTTTGATGATCCATGCCCAGCAGATGTAAAACTCCGTGAATGGTGATGTGTGCCCAATGTGCGGTTGGCGATTTGCGCTGTTCGCGGGCTTCGCGCGCCAGCACCGGCGCACAAATGATGAGCTCGCCCAGGTCACGCTCACCGCTGGGAAGCTGTCCGGCGCCGGCAAAGGACAGGACATTCGTCGGCTCGTCTTTGCCTCGGAAGCGGGCGTTCAAGGCGCGGCTGCGACGCGCGCCCACGATGTGCACGGACACGACCAGGCGAACGCGTCCCTTCGCCGTAGGGCCACCCTGCACCAGCGCCACCCGGGTCCATGCGACCAGCCTGCGGCTCGAGGGGGTCCAGGGTTTGCGCGCCGTGAACCGGACCTCGACGCGATGCAAGTCGTTCACTTGTCGCCGGAATAGCTTTGATCGTCGGTGGTGCGCGCTTCGTAGGCCTGGACGATCCGTTGCACCAGCGGATGCCGCACCACATCCTTGGACGTGAACATGGAAAACGCGATGCCTTGCACGCCGCGCAAGATGTCGATGACGGTGCGCAACCCTGACTGTTTGGAGTTGGGCAGGTCGATTTGAGTGATGTCACCGGTGACGACGGCTTTGGAGCCGAAGCCGATGCGGGTGAGGAACATCTTCATCTGCTCGTTGGTGCTGTTCTGCGCCTCGTCGAGAATCACGAACGAGTCGTTCAGCGACCGGCCGCGCATGAAGGCCAACGGCGCCACTTCGATGACATTGCGCTCGATCAGCCGTGCCACGCGCTCGAAGCCGAGCATCTCGTACAAGGCGTCGTACATGGGACGCAGGTAAGGGTCCACTTTTTGCGATAAGTCGCCGGGCAGAAAGCCCAGTCGTTCACCCGCCTCCACCGCCGGTCGCACCAGCACGATGCGGCGCACCTTGTCCGACTGCAGTGCCTCCACCGCACAGGCCACCGCAAGATACGTCTTACCCGTGCCGGCAGGGCCGATGCCGAAAGTCAGGTCATGGGTGCGGACGTTGGTCAGGTACTCGGTTTGATTGGCGCCACGAGCGCGCAACGCGCCGCGTGCCGTGCGCACTTTGAGTTCGTCGAGGGGTTGGCCCGTTGACGCTTCCTGCGGTTCCATGCCCAGCTCCTGAAGGGCCAGGTGCACCTGTTCGGAGTCGATGGGTTCGCGCTCCGATCGCGCGTACAGCCCATTGAGCAGGGTCGCAGCGCGTTCGGTCGCCGGCGCAGACCCCACCAGTTGAAAGCGGTTGCCGCGACGTTTGATGTCCACGCCCAACCGCGACTCGATCAGCCGCAGGTGTTCGTCCAACGGACCGCACAACTCGATCAGGCGCGCATTGTCGCCGGGTTGAATGAGCAGATCGCGGGTGGTGAGATTGGCGTTCAAGCGCAGCGCGATTGAGCAGCACCGACCAGGCGACCGCGCAGGGAATTGGGCATGGCCTGCGTGATCAGCACGTCGGCGAACTGGTTGATCAACGAGGACGGCGCGTCGAAATTGACCCAGCGGTTGTTCTCGGTGCGTCCGGCCAGCTGCGCGGCATTGCGCTTGGAGGGTCGCTGCACCAGCACTCTCTGCGTGCTGCCCACCATGCGCTCGGAGATGGCGCGCGACTGCGCGTTCAGCTGATCCTGCAACCGCGTCAGGCGCTGCTGTTTGAGGTGTGGCTCCACCTCGTCGGGCAGCGACGCCGCCGGAGTTCCGGGCCTGCGACTGTAGAGAAACGAAAACGACTGATCAAACGCGGCGTCCGCGACAAGCCGCAGCGTGGCGTCGAAGTCTGCGTCAGTCTCGCCCGGAAAGCCGACGATGATGTCGGTGGAAATGCAGATGTCCGGCCGCACCGCTCGTAGCTTGCGCAACTTCTGCTTGTACTCGAGCACCGTGTGCCCGCGCTTCATGGCGGCGAGAATGCGATCCGATCCGCTCTGCACCGGCAGGTGCAGAAAATTGGCCAGCTTGGGAACGTGCGCATACGCCTCGATGAGGCTGTCGTTGAAGTCCAGCGGATGGGAGGTCATGAAGCGGATGCGTTCGACGCCCTCGAGCTGCGCGACATAGTGGATCAGGACGGCGAGGTCGGCGGCGGTGCCGTCCGCCATCACCCCTGCGTAAGCGTTGACGTTTTGACCCAGCAGCGTGATTTCTCGAACGCCCTGGCCGGCCAGTTGCCGCACTTCGACGAGCACCTGATCGAGGCCGCGGCTGATCTCCTCGCCCCGTGTATACGGCACCACGCAAAATGTGCAGTACTTGCTGCAGCCTTCCATGATCGACACGTACGCCGAGGCGCCGCTGGCGCGCGCGGCAGGCAGCGCATCGAATTTTTCAATTTCCGGAAAGCTGATGTCGACCTGCGGTCGTCCGCTGCCACGCAGCCCCTTGAGCATCTCGGGCAGGCGATGCAGCGTCTGCGGTCCGAACACCAGATCGACGAACGGCGCACGCGCGGTGATGCCCTCGCCTTCCTGCGAGGCCACGCAGCCCCCCACGCCGATGACCACATGCGGCCGGGCCTGCTTGAACAGCCGCCATTCGCCCAGCAGGGAGAAGACCTTCTCCTGCGCCTTGTCGCGCACTGAACAAGTGTTGACCAGCAGCACGTCGGCCGCGGCGGCATCGTCGGTGAGCGTCAGGCCTTCGGCAGCCGCCAGCACGTCCCGCATTTTGTCGGAATCGTACTCGTTCATCTGGCAACCAAAAGTTTTTATGTACAGGAGTCCGGGCATAGGCGAATCGCGATGGGCTGGATTAATATCGACATTCTATATGGCTATACGTGACGTTCTCAAAATGGGTGATCCGCGGCTGCTGGCCGTGTCCGAACCCGTACGCCGGTTCAACACCCCTGAATTGGCCGCCCTGCTCACCGACATGCAGGACACCCTGCAGCACCTGAACGGTGCCGGGCTTGCGGCACCTCAAATCGGCGTCAACCAGCGAGTTGTCATATTCGGTGTGGACCAAAATCCGCGCTACCCGGATGCCGACGCCGTGCCCTTCACGGTGCTGATCAACCCGGTCCTGATGCCGCTGGGCGCCGAACTCGAGGACGGCTGGGAGGGCTGCCTGTCGGTGCCCGGCATGCGCGGCCTCGTGCCCCGATACCGGGACCTGCAGTACACCGGAAAGGATGCGGCCGGGCAGCGTATCTACGCCCGAGCCTCCGGCTTCCACGCCCGGGTGGTGCAGCATGAAGTCGACCACCTGGACGGCATTCTCTACCCGCGGCGAATCCGCGACCTGACCCAATTCGGGTTCAGCGACGCGCTGTTTCCGGGGGAAGACCTGCAGGACGACTAGCCTGCACGTAGCCCACCGCCGGCTAGAACGGAATGTCGTCGTCGAAGTCCTCCTTGCCGCCGCCGGCCGGGGCCGGTGCCGGTGCCTGATCGTAGTCATCGCGGGGCGGCGCGCTCATGCCTGAACCGGCGCGCTCTGCGCCGCCGCCGCCGCCAGCACCACCGCCGCGACCACCCAGCATCTGCATGTTGTCGGCGATGATCTCGGTGGTGTAACGCTCATTGCCCTGCTTGTCCTGCCATTTGCGGGTCCGCAGCTTGCCTTCGACGAAAACCTGCGAGCCCTTGCGCAGATATTCGGCGGCGATTTCGCCCAAGCGCCCGAACAAGGCGATGCTGTGCCACTCGGTCCGCTCTTGCTGGGCACCGGAGGCCTTGTCCTTCCACGACTCGCTGGTGGCGATGCGGATGTTGGTGACCGTCATGCCGCTGGGCATGGAACGCGTTTCCGGATCTGCACCGAGGTTGCCGACCAGAATGACTTTATTGACGCCGCGAGCCATCGTGCACTCCTACCCATTCGTTGATTTGATGGGTGAATTGTACCGCAAGATCGCACGCCGGACGGCGCATCACGCGTCGCGTTCGTGCAGATATAGCAGGCACGCCAGCCAGATCGCCGCCACTGCAGAGCCTGCGGCAAAGACATTGCCGATCGCAAGCCCGGCGTTGAGGAGCAGCCCCGCCAAGGTACCTCCCACGCCGGCCCCGATGAACTGCGCCGTGGCGAACACACCCATCGCGGCGCCGCGCGAAGCGGGCTCCGCGACCAGCGATACGCGCGCCGGCAATTGCGCCTCGAGAAAATTGAAGGCACCGAAAAAAACCGTCATCCCCCCATAAACGCTGCTCTCGCTGCCCGCGGCGGCAAACATCCAGAGCATCGATGCCGCCAACAGCAACACGCCCAACTGCGTGATGCGTCTGGGATTTTTCGATTTCTCGAACACCCTCAACAGGGGCACGGTGAAAAGCAGCGAGAGCACGAACTCCGAGGCGTAGACGTGCCAATGGGTCGCCACGGCCAGATGCAAGGAATCATGGAGAATCTGCGGTACCGCGACGAAGGTGGCGGTGAGTGAAAAATGTACGCTGAAGATGCCGACATAGGTGAGCAGCAGCGGTGTTTTCCACAAGGCAGGGGTCAGCGCCGAGTCGCGCAAGGTTCGCTGCGCGGACGCAGGCTCTGGTACCAAATACAATGCCCCGAGCGAGGCGACCCCCAGCACCGCCATGCAGGCAAAAATCCCATTGACGCCAAACGCGCCTTCCAGCGCGGGCCCGGCCAGCAGCGAGATGATGAAACACACGCCGATGCTGATGCCGATGATGGCCATGACACGCGTACGTACCTGCGGGCGCGTCACGTCGGCAACCAGTGCCGTCACCGCGGAGGAGATGGCGCCGGCGCCCTGCAACAAGCGCGCGAGAATGACGCCGATGATGGAGTGCGTGAAAATTCCCACCACCGACCCGAGGATGAACAGGACGAGGCCGCCGGCGATCACCGGCTGGCGCCCGATGCGATCCGACAAGCGTCCCGCCGGGATCTGCAACAATCCTTGCGCCAACGCATAGGCGCCGACTGCAAATCCCGCCAGCCGCTGTGACCCGCCGGGCAGCGAACGGACGTACAGGTCGAGCACCGGCAGCAGTAGAAACAGCCCCAGAATCCGCGTGGCGTAAATGCCGGTGAGCGCTGCCGTCGCGCGCCGCTCTGCGGGCAGCATCTGCAGCTTGGTGGTCTGGACTTGCACCGTCATTATTGGTGAGCTTTCCCTTGAATTTGCGCGTTACATGCGGCCACGCACCGGCACGTTTTGCGCCCCTCCCGACGGCCGCGAGTATACTAACCGGTTCAATGCAAAGCATCCGCATCCGGGGCGCCCGGACCCACAATCTGAAGAATGTCGATCTCGACCTGCCGCGCGATCGGCTCATCGTGTTCACCGGTCCGTCCGGTTCGGGCAAGTCCTCGCTGGCCTTTGACACCATTTATGCAGAAGGCCAGCGACGCTACGTGGAATCGCTGTCGGCTTATGCGCGCCAGTTCCTGTCGATGATGGAAAAGCCGGACATCGACTCGATCGAGGGACTCTCCCCCGCCATCGCCATCGAACAGAAATCCACCTCGCACAATCCGCGCTCCACCGTCGGCACGGTGACCGAGATCTACGACTACCTGCGCCTGCTGTTCGCGCGCGCCGGCACGCCGCGCTGCCCGGATCACCACATCGATCTGGCGGCGCAGACGGTCAGCCAGATGGTCGACTCCGCGCTGGATCATCCGGAAGGCACCGCGATGTTGCTGCTGGCGCCGGTGATCGCCAATCGCAAGGGCGAGCATTCCGAAGTGCTGGAGGACCTGCAGGCCCGCGGCTTCGTGCGTGCGCGCATCGACGGCAAAGTCGTGGAACTGGACGACGCGCCCAAACTCGACCTGCGCCGCAAACACAGCATCGAGGTGATCGTCGATCGCTTCAAGGTCCGCCCCGATCTGGCCTCCCGCCTGGCTGAATCGTTCGAAACCGCGTTGCGGCTAGGCTCGGGCGTCGCGCGCCTGGCGTACCTGGACGATGCGGGCCGTGAAGAAAAAGTGTTCTCCGACAAATTCGCCTGCCCGATCTGCGACTACAGCCTGAGCGAATTGGAGCCGCGTCTGTTCTCCTTCAACAGTCCGGTGGGCGCCTGTCCCGCCTGTGACGGCCTGGGCACCCAGGAATTCTTCGATCCGGAGAAGATCGTCGGCAATGCGCAACTGTCGCTCGCGGGCGGCGCGGTGCGCGGCTGGGATCGCCGCAATGCCTACTACTTCCAACTCATTCAATCCCTGGCACGACACTTCAAGTTCGACATCGAAGCACCGTTCGAGTCGCTCGGTGAATCGGTGCGCAAGCTCGTGCTGTTCGGCAGCGGCGAGGCGGAATTGGATTTCAAGTATCTGGATGGCAAGGGCGGCACGATCAAGCGGCGTCACGCCTTCGAAGGCATCGTCAACAACATGGAGCGGCGCTACCGCGAAACCGAATCCACGGCCGTGCGCGAGGAACTCTCCAAATACCGCTCGAACCGCCCCTGCGCAGAATGCCACGGCACGCGCCTGAACCGCGCCGCGCGCAATGTATTCGTCGACGGCCGCAATGTCGCCGATCTGTCCAAGCTGTCGGTGGCGCGCGCGGTGGAATTCTTCGGCGCACTGACCCTGGCGGGTTGGCGCGGTGAAATTGCCGCCAAGATCGTCGTCGAAATCGGCAACCGCCTCGGGTTCCTCGCCAATGTCGGACTTGCATACCTGACGCTGGATAGAAGCGCCGACACCCTGTCTGGCGGCGAAGCGCAACGCATACGCCTCGCGAGTCAAATTGGCTCAGGATTGGTCGGCGTCATGTACATTTTGGATGAGCCGTCGATCGGGCTGCACCAGCGCGACAATCAACGCCTGCTCGACACGCTGGTGCGGCTGCGCGATCTGGGCAACACCGTCATCGTGGTTGAGCACGACGAAGAAGCCATCCTGCAGGCCGATCATGTCGTGGATCTGGGTCCCGGGGCCGGCGTGCACGGCGGCACCGTGGTTGC
Source organism: Pseudomonadota bacterium (assembly GCA_031394735.1). GTDB lineage: Bacteria > Pseudomonadota > Gammaproteobacteria > Steroidobacterales > Steroidobacteraceae > TMP-86. Next base: position 74,383 of record JANMXI010000287.1, read on the forward strand.
GCAGGGAACCCCCGCGCAGATCGCAAGCAGCGTTGCGTCCATCACCGGTCAGTTCCTCAGTGGCACGCGCGCCATCGAGGTGCCGCATCGGCGCGCAGCCTTCGATCCGCAGCGTGCGCTGCGGGTAATCGGGGCCACGGCCAACAATCTGAAAAATGTCACGGCGGAGTTTCCGCTCGGGGCCATGACCTGCGTCACCGGCGTCTCGGGCTCCGGAAAATCCACGCTGATCAACGACACCTTGTTTCGCGCGGTGGCAACACAGCTCAATCATGCCGCTGCGGGCGACGCACACTTTGATCGCATCGTCGGACTCGAGCACATAGACCGCGTCATCGACATCGACCAGGCGCCGATCGGCCGCACGCCGCGCTCCAACCCTGCCACGTACACCGGACTGTTCGCGCCGATCCGCGAGATCTTCGCCGCCGTTCCTGAAAGCCGAACGCGCGGCTATGAGCCGGGGCGCTTCAGCTTCAACGTCAAAGGCGGGCGCTGCGAAGCCTGTCAGGGCGATGGCGTCATCAAGGTGGAGATGCATTTTCTGCCCGATGTGTACGTGGCCTGCGATGTCTGCAAGGGCAAGCGCTATAACCGCGAGACGCTGGAAATCCGCTTCAAGGGCCGGAACATCTACGAAGTGCTCGATATGACGGTGGAAGACGCGCTGCCGGTGTTCGCCGCCATTCCGGCCGTGGCTCCTAAATTGCAAACTTTGCTGGACGTGGGGCTGTCCTATGTACGTCTGGGTCAAAGCGCCACGACGCTGTCGGGCGGCGAAGCCCAGCGCGTCAAACTGGCAAAAGAGTTATCCAAGCGCGCCACCGGACGCACGTTATATATCCTTGACGAACCCACCACCGGGTTGCATTTCACCGACATCGAGCAACTGCTCAAGGTGCTGACCCGCTTGCGCGACGAAGGCAACACCGTCATCGTCATCGAACACAATCTGGATGTCATCAAGACGGCGGATTGGGTGGTGGACTTGGGGCCGGAGGGCGGTGATGGCGGCGGCAGCATCGTTGCCGTGGGTACGCCGGAACAGATCGCGGCGAATCACGACTCCCACACCGGTCGCTATCTGCGCGCGACGCTGGAACGCGAGGCCGCACGCAAATCCGCGCGGACCAAACCGGGGAGTTCCGCGACAGGCGCCGCCGCGCCGGTGCGCAAGCGAGCCTGATCCAAGGTATTGCACAACTGCTCGACGCCCTGCAAAATCCGCGGCGTCATGCGGTTCAGCAGATCCGGTTCGATGAGGTAGATGCGCTGCGTGCGGGCGGCGTTGAGATCCGAAAACCGCGCCCACGCGCGCGCCTGCCGGGCACCCTCCGTGCCGGTTGCCGCGACGATGATCACATCGGGATTTCGCGCGAGCACGCCCTCGGTGTCGACCACCGGCGCCAGGCCCTTCAGGTCGGAAAAAACATTGGTCGCACCGCAGAGATTCAGCACTTCGCTGACCACATGCGCACCGGTCAGAGTGTACAGAGGCCGGTCCCAGACTTGGTAAAACACCTTGAGCGTGGCGCGACCTGAATAACGTTCGCGCAGACGCTGCAGATCAGCATGAAAGGTGGTGGCGGCTATGCGCGCCTCCGCCACTGTCCCGCCCAAGCGTCCGAATTCGATCAATGCCGCTTCGATGTCGGCCAGACTCCGCTGCTCGGTGCCATACAGAGTCAACCCCAGAGATTGCAATTGCTCCTGTTGCCGCTTCGGCGTGCCGCTTTTCCAATACACGACCAGATCGGGCTTCAAGGCGATCAGACGCTCGACGTCGATGGCGAATACATCCGCCACGCGTTCAATGCGCTTTGCCTCCTGCGGATAGTTGCTGAAGGCGTCGGCGCCAATCAATCGCCCGCCCGCGCCCACTGCAAAAAACAACTCGGTGATATGCGGACTGAGACTGACGATCCGGGTCGCGGGCAGATGCGCCGGTGAGTTGGCAGGCGCCGCGTACCAGGCGCTGGTGGCGAGCAGCACCGCGGCCGCCAGCGCCGTCGCAAACCGGTGCGGTAGCGTCGGACAGCGCCGCGTTGCATAATTCGCGGCCACGAAGGGGTGGTTCATTGTTTCAAGATCTCAAAGCATTGCCGGAAGATTCGATTCTAGGGCTCATGGGCAAGTTTCGCGCAGATATAACCCGCGAAAAAATCGACCTGGGCGTGGGTGTGTTCCGCGACGAGGCAGGCAATACGCCGGTGCTGGAATGCGTGCGCCGGGCGGAAGGCCGGATCCTGCGCGATCAAATCACCAAGTCCTATGTGGCGCCGGCCGGCCGCGCGGAATTCAACACACTGGTGCAATCGCTGGTGCTGGGCGACACCCACCCGGTCATCACCAACTCCCGCTCGCGCACCGTGCAATCGCCGGGCGGATGCGGCGCGTTGCGGCTCGGTGCAGAACTGATCAAGGTCGCTGCCCCGCAGGCGCAGGTCCATGTCAGCGATCCCACCTGGGGCAATCACGGGCCACTGCTCGGGGGCGCCGGACTGAAACTGCAGCGCTACCCGTACTATCATGCCGCCTCCCACCAGCTGAAATTCGACGCCATGCTCGAGGCGCTGCAGCGCTGCAATCCGGGCGATGTGGTGTTGTTGCACGCTTGCTGCCACAACCCTTCCGGAGCGGACCTCTCGCAACCTCAGTGGCATACAGTTCTGGATCTGCTCAAGCGCCGTCAGCTCGTTCCATTTCTCGATCTGGCCTATCTGGGATTCGGCGACGGCCAGGAAGCCGATTCGTTCGGCGTTCGACTGCTGACCGCCGAATTGCCGGAAAGCCTCGTGGCCGTGTCGTTTTCCAAGAATTTCGGCTTGTATCGCGAGCGCGTCGGGGCGCTGATCGCCATTGGCGCCGATAAGGCAAAGGCCGATGCCATGCAGAGCCACATGCTGCAAATTGCGCGCAGCATCTATTCCATGCCGCCGGATCACGGCGCGGCCGTGGTCGCCGACATCTTGAGCGATGCGCAACAACGCAAATTGTGGGAGAGCGAACTGGCGCAAATGCGCGGTCGCATCCAGTCCATGCGCAAACTGCTGTCCTCGACCTTGCGCCAGAAATCAGGGTCGGATCAATTTGATTTCATTCAAACGCAGCGTGGGATGTTCTCGCTGCTGGGGATCGCAGCACCGCTAGTGCTGCAGCTGCGCGAGCAGCATCACATCTACATGGTGCCGGATGGCCGCATGAATATCGCCGGGGTCACGCCACAAAACGTCGGACACCTGGCAGAGTCGATCCTCGCCGCCCTCAACCCTTGAGGGCGGATCGAAGGCTGGCAATCTCCACCGCCGATTCGCGCATGATGTCCGCCGCTTTGTCGGCCCGCAGTCGCAGCCGATCGATGACCGGTGAATCCTGCATCGCCACTTCAAGACCGGCGGCGTCGCTCGCAAAAGAGGCCATGAGGATGGCCGCGGCAACGACGTCGGACAGATCCGCCAGTTCATCGGATTCGCGGCTCAGATCGTCCTGCGCCGACACCGCTTCGGACATGGCTTCGGAAAACTCCCAGTTCTCCAGAATGGCCTTGCCGATGGCAGCGTGCCAGTCGCGAATCATGTTGTTCATTGCCTCTGGGTTCATGAACAATATCGGGTGCTTCTCGGCACGGGTCACGATGTAGAGCTTGCCGATGCCGTGCAGCAGGCCGGCCAGCATGGCCTCGTCCGGATTGATCTTGGTGAGCTTGGAGGCGAGCACGAACGACAGGGCCGCCACATGCGTGCTGGATTCCCACAGGTCCTCCAGAAACTGCTCCAGTCCTTTGAGTTTGCTGGCGCTGCGAATCTGCGCCATCGCAAAGGAGATGGCGGCGCTGCGGACCATGTTGTGGCCCATGCGATTCACCGCCGTTCGCAGATCCGTGACCTGCTTGCCGGAGCGGTTGAGCATGGCCGAATTGGACATTTTCAGAAGCCGGGCTGCCAGAGCGGGTTCCGATCCGACGATGCGGACCACTTGATCGACCGTGGAGGTTTCATCGGCCAGCGCACGACGCACGCGCACCGCGACATCGGGAAACGAGGGCAACTCGACCCGGCCGCCGGACAATTCAACTGACAGGGATCGAACGAACTCAAATGCGGCGGTTTGCGCCGATTCACCGGACTGGCTTGCTGCCTCCACACTCATAGAACTGGTCCATTCTTTGGCCACGACACTGCCTAGTATTCGGCAGTTTCCACAGCAACTTGAATGGCCTATTGGTAAGTCAAAACCGAGACCCAGCGCATGCACGCCGTCTTTATAAGAGTGGCTTAAATTCGGGCCAGCGTCACATTTCCAGCCGTTCAGGGGCGTTTGACGGGCGATGCCTTGACCGTGGTGCGGGTCTTGAAACGCTGTCGGATCTCGCCGTTGCGAATCCTTTCTTGGTAGTGGCCGGCGGTGTAGGCGCTCAAGACGCCGCGCCAGAAGGCAATGGCCGTAGGATTGCGGTCGTATTCGACGATTTCCCATTCCCCGGCAAACCGATCGAAAATCAGCGTTGCGGCGTCCCGGCCAATGCCAACGCGACGGTGCGGACGACGGATGAAAAACTCCGACAACAAATAATCGGCGGATTTCTCACCAGCACCGGCAATACGCGGCCGGGTCACCAAAGCAAACCCGACGCTGTCGCTACCTTTCAAGACGATCAACGGATGGGAATGATCGTTCGCGAACCAGTTGGCGAAGATTTCGTCGTTTCGAGGGGCGTCTTCGATCATCACCGGAAATACGCCGGTGTTTAATTGAGACAGATCTTCCAGATACTCGCCGTAGATCTTTTCGATCCATTGGCGGTCCTTGGGCAAATGCTTGCAGTCGCGAATGCTGACCAGCATGAGTCCCTTCCTTTAAAAATACACAGCCCGGACAAGCGTGCCAGTTGGCGCACCTGCCCGGGCGTGTGCAATCAGCTGTCGAAGTGTTTTATTACTTCGGTGCGTCAGCAGGCTTCATGGCGGAGGACGCAGCGTCCTTCGCGGCAGAAGCTGCATCCTTGGCAGCGTCAGCGGCAGCACCAGCAGCGTCAGCAGCAGCGGCAGGAGCCGACTCAACAGCAGGCGCCATGGCAGCAGGAGCGGACTCAGCAGCCGGAGCTTCCATGGCAGGAGCCGGAGGAGCCTCAGTTTTGGCGCAGCCACCCAGCACGAGTGCAGCGACGAAAGCGCTTAGAGCAAGTTTGGTCTTCATCTATCGATACCCCAGAAAATTTAAGGAGGAGAAACAACCAAGGCAAACTAGTTTGTCTTCGGGTTTTACCCAGATCGCGGGAGGCGATTTTAGAGCGTTTTGCTATAATTTCAAACCTGTTTCGAAGGTTATTTACAGTTTATTGTTATCTTCGGCGTTCTGACGCCCGAGCCACAGTACACGCCTTTAACGCGCTTCGAGTGGTTTGGGGTTAACTCGCAAGCCACTTTTTTGAAGGCCCCATTGGCCATTATCCGGCCCAGTTTGACATCTTGCCGCCTTGCCGATTGCCCTTCATTTCCAAGGAATTCACCTGTGACCAGCGACCGATTGGATGACCTGTTCCCCGCGCACCTGAAAGTCATCATGCAGCGTACGGATGGCGCCCTGGAGGCTGCAGGGTTCGAGGCCCTGGTGATTCACGCCGGCGCGCCCATTTCGCTGTTCCTGGACGATCACGATCATCCCTTCAAGACCAATCCCCATTTCAAGGCCTGGGTGCCGCTGCCGGCCCACCCGCATTGCGCCGTCATCTACCGCCCGGGCGCCAAACTCACCCTGCTGTTCTACCGCCCCGATGATTATTGGCACAAATCGCCCGATCTGCCCAACGGTGCCTGGACCCGCGAAGTCGAGGTGATCGCCATTGCGACGCCGGACGCTGCGGCCGAACATTGGAGCAGTCTCGGTCGCACCGCATTAATCGGTCCGCCGGCCGCCTTCGGAAGCGCCGATCCGGCATGCATCAACCCGGCAGAACTGCTCACCCGACTGCACTACGACCGAGCCGTCAAAACCGAGTACGAATTGGAGTGCATGCGCCGCGCCAGTGAACTGGGCGCGCGCGGACACCGTGCCGCGCTCGCGGCGTTCCGATCCGGGGAGTCGGAGTACCAGGCCCATATGCGGTACCTAGAAGCCTGCGTGCAGCGCGAAGAGGAGATGCCCTACAACAATATCGTCGCCTACAACGAAAACGCGGCGGTGCTGCATTACCAGCACCTGGCGCGAACGGCGCCCACGGCCTTGCGCTCATTTCTCATCGATGCCGGCGCGCAATTTCGTGGCTATGCCAGCGATATCACCCGCACCTACGCGGCCACGCCAGGCCGCTTCGCCGAGCTGATCGAACGCATGGACGACGCGCAGCTTGCCATGTGCGCCTTGATTCGCAGCGGCACCGACTATCGCGACGTTCATTTGAGCGCGCATCGGATCATCGGCGACGTGCTGCAGGCCGCCGGCGTGCTCAACGTGGGTGGCCAGACGGCTCTGGAAAGCGGCGCCACCAGCGTGTTCTTTCCGCACGGCATCGGACATCTGCTCGGACTGCAGGTACATGATGTCGGCGGCGTCATGGCAGATGCCGCGGGCCATGAGCGCGCACGACCCAAGGGTCACCCCTATCTGCGACTCACCCGTATGCTGGAACCGGGCGTCGTGGTCACCGTGGAGCCCGGCGTCTATTGGATCGACTCACTGCTCAAAGCCGCGTCCGCGGATGCGCGGCGCGACCTCATCGATTGGAGCGTGGTCGAGGAGTTGCGCCCCTATGGTGGCATCCGGATCGAAGATGACGTGGTCGCTACGGCTGCAACGCCTGAGAATCTCACCCGCAACGCATTTGTAAGAATCGGGGCGTAACGTGCGGACCGGTGCGCATACTCAAGGTCTCCGATGTCTATTTTCCACGCGTCAATGGCGTCTCCACCTCCATCGACACGTTTCGCCGCGATCTGCAGGCGCTGGGTCATGAAGTATTCCTGACAGCGCCGGCCTACGTTGGCGAGGCATCCGCCGAGACCGGCATCGATCGCGTCCGCTCCCGGGCTGTGCCAAAAGACCCGGAAGATCGCATCATGAATTGGCGCCAGTTGAATGCGACCTTGGACCAAAGCGGCGGAGGCGCCGTGGATGTCATCCACATTCACAATTTTGTCGCCGCAACTGGGCTGCAAACACGCGCCCGACGACATTGATGGATTCGCCACTGCCGTGCTCGAATTGCTCGGCGATTCAGATCGACGCAGACGTCTGGGAACCGAGGCGCGCGACTACGCACTGCGCTGGTCCTCGCGCGCTCAGGCGCAGCGCCTTTCCGATCTTTATTCAACGTTGATCGCCCGTGCCCGCCACAGTGGCGTTACGTCTTCACCAGGCGCGGAAGGATTGCCCGGCCGATATTGAGCACCGGCTTGCGGCGCGTGATGCGCCGCAAGCCCTGCACAACTTATCGCAATCCTCAGCGCGCGCGCAGCGCGTCGCGGATCTCTTCCAGCAGAACTTCCTGACGCGGCGGCGCAGCGGGTGCCGCGGCCGGCGCAGGCGGCGCCTTCTTGAGATTGTTGATTGCGCGCAATGCGAGGAACAGCACGAATGCAATGATCGCGAAATCGAAAATCGACTGCAAGAACACGCCGTACTTCAGCAGCACGGGTTCCCCCTTCGGATCGTTGCCCAACTCCATCGCAAGCGTCGCGAAATTAACGCCACCCATGGCCTTGCCCAACACCGGCATGAGCACATCTGCCACCAGCGAAGAAACGATTTTCCCAAACGCAGTACCGACGATGACACCGACCGCCAGGTCGACCACGCTGCCCTTCATTGCGAATTCTTTAAATTCTGTTGCCAAACCCATCTGCGCACTCCTGTTATCGATTAATCCTAAGAGAGCGTACGTCAATCGAGTGGCTTAGCAAAGATGATTCTTCTCATCGAAAATTCGCCTTGGCGCCGGCGTAGAAAAACGCACCCATCGCCGAGACTGGATAAGACCGGTAACCGAACTCAGGCTTTTCATTGAACAGATTGTTCACGCCGGCCCAGAGCGTGAGTCGCTCGCTGAACTCGTACTCCACGTTGAGGTTGTGCTCCCAGCCCTGCTTGGCCTTCAGATACTGCGGAGCCGAGGAATCCGGATCGCCGGCGATCTGCGCGTCTGTGTACCGGTTGGTCTTGCTGAACCAGTTGATGCCGTACGTCACGGTGACAGGCTGCCAGCGCCAGGTCAGATCCA
>JANMXI010000288.1:0-1934 GCA_031394735.1 Pseudomonadota bacterium
AAGCGATCTCAGGGCGTGAGTTTTCGATCATGGGCCGTCAGCGGTTGGAACTCGTGCGCCGGGAGTTGTTCAAACAACTTGACGAATTGGCCTTGACTGAAGTCGGGTAGGCGGGCGACTGAGGTGCAGAATGGGCAGCCATTTGACATTCGTCGCGTGATTGCCGAAGTGGCGCGCGAGCAAGGGGTGTTGCTCGAACAGGGCGATCCTCTCTTCGTCGCGTTGGAGGCCCACGCCGTTGTCCTTCAGGAGGTAGCGGCCCGTCTACTTGTCGAAATTCAGGAAGCCAGCGAGCACCTGAAGACTGTGGTTCCGGGGCAGGTGGACTCTGCGATGAAGGCGTCGCTCGAAACGGCGGCCAGGGCAGTGCGTGAGGGAATCGACGCGGATATTGAAGGCGCAAGCCTAAAAGCACGGGCGATTGTCGATTCCGTATACCGGGCTCAATCACGCGGTGTAATGTGGACTTGGATCACGGTCGGCTTGCTGGCTGCGGTCGTGCTGTTTGGCGGTGGGATGCTCGTTGGCCGCTACTGGTGGCTACCGCGATAGAGGATAGGCCGATAAGGAACTGCGATGCGAGGCTTCACTGATTTACTCATCACTTTTCACGTCATGAAAGGGCTCTGCGGGCGTGGTCCGGCACTCTTCGGATGCCTGTTCGTCCTCGCCATTCCTTGCGTATTTTTGGCCGTGCTGATCGATCAAGTCTATCCCGGCGGTTTTGGGACATTCGCCTGGAAAGCATTCACGACATTTCTCCGAGGGTTCCATTTGTGATCGATGTACAGCATACACAACGAACCTATTTGTGGTACTTTATGTATGTGGAACCGTCAGTCACTCTCTCGGATTTCGTGGATTCCCTCCAAGAGCGGGGACACTACACATTTTCGCGCAACGACGCGCTCGCGGCCATGGGTGTTTCGCCTGTCGCGCTCAAACGCGCAGCGGAGCGGCTGAAGGCGAAACGAAGGCTCGCGACTCCTCGCCGGGGTTTTTACACCATTGTTCCGCTCGAATACCGGCAATCGGGAGCGCCGCCCGCCGCCTCGTTCATTGACCAACTCATGCGGTTTCACGACACTCCCTACTACGTCGGTCTTCTCTCGGCTGCTGAGTTGCACGGGGCCGCGCATCAGAAGCCGCAAGAGTTCCAGGTATTCGCCGCCGAACAGCTTCGCCCATTGAGCGTTGGCCGGAATCGAATTCGGTTCTTCCTGAAGAAGGAACTTGAACGCACTCCGGTCGATCTGGTGAAAACTCCCAGTGGCAGCATTCGCGTCTCAACCCCGGAAGCGACTGCGCTCGACCTCGTCCGCTACTATGACCGCGCTGGCCACTTGAATCACGTCGCCACCGTTTTGGCTGAACTGGCGGAAAAGATCGATCCGCAGAAACTGGTTCAGGCTGCGGAAGCCGACGGCGAGTTGGCTGCGGCTCAGAGACTCGGATACCTGCTTGAACTGGTCGGGGCTGCGAAGGTGGTGTCCAAGTTGGCGAAGTGGCTCGACGGGCATTCGCCCAGGCCGGTGATGCTGCGGCCCGACATCGCCGGCAAAGAGATCACCCGGGATGCCCGTTGGCGCGTGATCGTCAACGACAAGGTGGAGCCTGACGACGTATGATCCAACGGGACTTCATCGTCGCATGGCGACAGCAAGCACCTTGGCCGACAGACGCACAGGTGGAGCAAGATCTCGTCTTGTCCCGTGCCCTCGTGGAGATCTTCCGTGATCCACTGTTGAGCCGTGAACTTGCGTTTCGCGGCGGTACGGCGCTTCACAAACTGTTCCTGCCGACGCCCGCGCGATATTCGGAGGACATCGATCTCGTCCAGATCTCGCCGGGGCCGATTGGTCCCGTGATGACGGCCTTGCGTAAATTGCTCGATCCCTGGTTGGGCATACCACGGCGGAGTCAGTCAGAAGGGC
>JANMXI010000289.1:0-1999 GCA_031394735.1 Pseudomonadota bacterium
GCAACACGACCTCGTGGCGCCGAAGCTTGGCGCGGTTCCCTTCCCAGCGCGCGAGGCGATCGCTGTCCTGCGACGCCTCAGCGATCCTAGTGCAGATGACCTTCACACGCCGCAGAGCAAGTAACTGGTCTAGATCCGGCACGCTGCGTGACTCTATGGCGATATTCAGCGCCTCGCGGGCACAGTCGTTCGCTAAAGCCGTCGCTTCCCCTTCTTCGAGCACTCGACGGCCGGGCACGGCCCCCGCACGGAGGGCAAAGTCACGAAGGAGGTCACCACAAAAACCGTGGATGGTGCCAATACGCGCCGAATCTACGTCGGACGCCAGGTCGAAACGCCCGCCAGCGCGCAGTGCGGCGCGCAGTTTTCGTTTTAAATCCGCCGCGGCCTGGTTGGTGAATGTGATCGCGGCGATTTGCTCAAAGCTGAATGGCTTGGCGACCGGCGGTAGTGGCACACCATCGTTCTCTACGCGCACGCCGAGTTGATGGCAGAGCGCCTCAACGACAGTGGTGGTTTTACCGGATCCGGCGCCAGCGTCCACCAGCAAATGCGCGCCAGGATTCGTTATGACCGCAAGCTGTTCGTTAGTGAGTTTCGTCATTACCGCACATCCACTGGCCCACCTGGAACACGACAGATGTCGCGGGCAGGGCAATAGGGTGAACAACCACACGATTCGGTTGGCTGAGCCGGCAATTCACCGGACCGCACTTCAAGAACGCGGCGTCCGGCATCGGCAAGCGCTGTGGCCAACTTCTCCTCTGCCTCCGCTGCCTCTTGAATTTTTTTAGCCTTTACCGGGGCGAGCGAGAGCGGATGCACAGACTTAGCAGGCCTGATACTCCGATACTCTATTCTGGCGACCAGATCTTCCGGTCGTAGCGCCTTCAGCGCAGCTGTATACAGGGGGACCTGCAATACAACTCCGTCCTTCCATCCAGCCTTCTTCCCACCCGCTGGGGTTGAGTAGATAGTGGATTTGTAGTCAATCGCCGCGATGTAACTCGCCGCATCCGAAAACCGTTCATCTATGCCGCGGTCAATTCGATCGACGGACCCACGCAACAGAAACGTCGCGCCACCACCTGAGAGCTTGACCGCGTCAAACGCGAACTCGCCTTCGACGTAGCCGGTCCGAATCTCCTTTGAAGACGACGTGTTGGTTCCCCACGACTTTTCATTCCACCGAATTTCAAAATCGAGGTAGGCGTTGAGTTCCGTGCGTATTTCATTCAACGCTGCTTCCCGTAGCGCCTCCGTGCCAAGCCAGGTACCCGCGTCTCTTGTCACTGCCCAGACGGAATCCAGTGACGCATTCAGCATTGCGCGCGCCTTACTCAGATGGATATCACGCAAGTACACAGGCGCCCCAAACTCGCCCGCCGCGGCGTCAAAGAACTCGTGTAGCGTTTCGTGCACAATGGTCCCCCGCACCGTCGGCTCCATCTGATCGTCCGCCTCGCCCCGTGGATCGAGCTTCAGCAGTTTCTCGGCGAACCACTCCCACCGGCACTTCGCCACTGTCTCCAACTGCGTCGCTGACCAGACGAACCGCTCATCATAGCGTTCCTTCAACCAATCGCTCAGCGCCGGATCTTCGATCGATCCATTGTACACGGACGCCTCTCGCGTCCGCTCACGCTCGACTGCCGCAACAGTTCGCGCGTGGGCAATCGCGGCGGCATTGCGTGCCACCGGATACCCGGGCACCAGCATTTCATTTGTGGCGATTCGCTCGAGCAGCCCGGCATCCACTAGCTCATCATCATTGCCCGCCACCCCGCTATTGTGAGCAAGTACGGCCGCGGCCTCATCTACATACGCCGACCGCGCTACTTCGCGCCCGCTGGCGTCCATCACAGGCCAACTGAGCGTCAGCTGCACACGCGCGCCGGCACAGACCACTCGGAACAACTCGAGCTCACGATCACGCCAGGCGTCCGGCGCATCAATCACTAGCCCCGCTTCGATAAGCGCTCGGCGATCATCACGATCC
>JANMXI010000290.1:0-19586 GCA_031394735.1 Pseudomonadota bacterium
GCCGATCTGTACAAATACCTGAACTATCATTCCTACGAAGACAAATTGGACAGTCTCTTTGCAAAGGGTAAAGCGAAATGAGCGAGCAGCAAGCGGCCCCCGCGGGACCGAAGACTAAGAAATCCGTGGCGCTGTCCGGCGTTCCCGCCGGCAACACCGCGCTGTGCACCGTGGGCCGCAGCGGTAACGACCTGGCCTACCGCGGCTACGACATTCTCGAGATCGCGGAAGACTGCGAGTTCGAGGAAATCGCGCACCTGCTGGTGCACGGCAAGCTGCCGACCCAATCTGAACTGGCGGCGTACAAGACCAAGCTCAAAGCGCTACGCGGTTTGCCCAGTGCGGTGCGCGCCGTTCTCGAACAACTGCCGCCGGCAGCACACCCCATGGACGTCATGCGCACCGGTGTGTCGGCGTTGGGATGCGTGTTGCCGGAGAAGGACGATCACGGCGCTGCGGGCGCGCGCGACATCGTCGACCAGCTCATTGCGAGACTAGCCTCGATGCTGGCCTATTGGTATCACTTCAGCCACAACGGCCAACGGATTCACGTCGAGACCGAGGACGACTCGGTCGGCGGACATTTTCTGCACTTACTGCATCGTCGTGCACCGTCGACTTCCTGGGTGCGCGCGATGCACACCTCGCTCATTCTTTATGCCGAGCATGAATTCAACGCCTCCACCTTCACCGCGCGCGTCATTGCCGGCACGGGCTCGGACATGCATTCTTGCATTACCGGCGCCATCGGCGCGCTGCGCGGACCGAAGCATGGTGGCGCCAACGAGGTCGCCTTCGACATTCAAAAGCGTTACGACACGCCCGATGCGGCGGAAGCGGATATCCGCGCTCGCGTTGCCAACAAAGAAGTGGTCATCGGCTTCGGTCATCCGGTGTACACCATCGGCGATCCGCGCAACCAGGTCATCAAAGGCGTCGCGCAGCGCCTGTCCACAGAAGCCGGCAGCCCCAAGATGTTCGACATCGCCGCCCGGCTGGAAACCGTGATGTGGGATGCGAAAAAGATGTTCCCGAACCTGGATTGGTTCTCGGCCGTCTCGTATCACATGATGGGTGTGCCCACCGCCATGTTCACGCCGCTGTTCGTCATCGCCCGCACCACCGGCTGGGGCGCGCACGTCATCGAGCAGCGCAGCGACGGCAAGATCATCCGCCCGAGCGCCAACTACGTCGGCCCGGAGTCCCAGAAATTCGTTTCCATCGAGAAGAGAAAATAAATGTCCTCGCACGATATCAAGTCCGCTGTCCGTCCCGATCCTGATCAAGCGCTCGTCGACATCGCCGAATACGCCGCCAATTTCCAGATCGGCTCGCACGATGCGTATGACACGGCCTATTACTGTCTGATGGACACGCTGGCCTGCGGCTTCCAGGCGCTGAAATATCCGGCCTGCACGAAATTGCTGGGACCTGTGGTGCCCGGCGCCACCATGACGCACGGTTCGCGCGTGCCCGGCACCAGCTTCGAACTCGACCCCGTCATGGGCGCCTTCAACATCGGCGCCATGGTGCGCTGGCTGGACTTCAACGACACCTGGCTCGCAGCCGAGTGGGGTCACCCGTCCGACAACCTCGGTGGCATTCTCGCCGTCGCCGACTATCTGTCGCGCAAGGCCGTCAACGAAGGCAAGAAACCTCTGGTGGTTCGCGATCTGCTCACCGCCATGATCAAGGCGCATGAAATCCAGGGTGTGCTGGCCATCGAGAACAGCTTCAACCGCGTCGGTCTGGATCACGTCATTCTGGTGCGCGTCGCCTCCACCGCCGTCGTCACCAAGATGCTCGGCGGCACTCGCGATCAGATCATCAACGCGGTCTCCAACGCCTGGATCGACGGCGGGAGCTTGCGCACCTATCGTCACGCACCGAACACGGGTTCACGCAAGAGCTGGGCGGCAGGCGATGCCACCAGCCGTGCCGTGCGCCATGCATTGATCACCATGACGGGTGAGATGGGCTACCCCTCGGCACTGTCGGCCAAGACCTGGGGTTTCTTCGACGTCTTGTTCAAGGGCAAGCCGTTCACGTTCCAACGTGGCTACGGCAGCTACGTCATGGAAAACGTGTTGTTCAAGATCAGCTTCCCGGCCGAGTTCCACGCGCAGACGGCGGTGGAATGCGCCATGACGCTGCACCCGCAGGTGAAGGACAAGATCGACCAGATCAGCAAGATCGTCATCGAAACACAGGAACCCGGCGTGCGCATCATCGACAAGACCGGTCCGTTGTCGAACCCCGCCGATCGCGACCATTGCATCCAGTACATGACCGCCGTGCCGTTGATCTACGGTCGCCTCACCGGCGAGGACTACGAAGATCGCATCGCCAACGACCCGCGCATCGACGCGCTGCGCAGCGTCATGGAAGTGAAGGAGAACCCCGCTTTCACGCAGGATTACTATGCACCCGACAAGCGCTACATCGGCAACGCGGTGCAGGTGTTCTTCAAGGACGGCACGTCGAGCGCGCGAGTCGCGGTGGATTTCCCGATCGGTCATCGCAAACGCCGCGCTGAAGGCATGCCGGTGCTGGTGAAGAAATTCGAATCCAGCGTCGCTGCGCACTTCGAGCCCAAGCAGGCATCGCTCATCCAGGCGACGTTTGCCGATAAGCGCAAGCTGATGACGTTGCCGGTCAATGAGTTCGTGGCAACGATGGTCAAGAACGGCTGACGTGCGGGCGGGCGAACTAGCGCTGCTCGCGGCCGGTGCAACCGAGTTGGGCTTGAGCCTGACTGAGGGGCAGCTCGAGGCCCTGCTGAAGCTCGTCGATGAGGTGGAGTCGACCAATGCCAAGTTCAACTTGACCGCCATCCGCGACCGGCTTGGTATGCTGCAGAAGCACGTCCTGGACAGCCTGACGCTGCAACGATTCCTGCACGGGGAGCGCATTGCCGACATCGGCACCGGTCCGGGCTTCCCCGGCCTGCCGCTGGCCATCGCCAATCCGCAGCGTCACTTCACCCTCATCGAATCGGTCGCCAAGAAGGCGCGCTTCGTGCAAATGACGACGGAGGCGCTGGAATGCGCTAACGTGGAAGTCGTGCACCAGCGTTCAGAAAACTACCGGCCGCTGCAGTTGTTCGACACCGTCACGGCCCGAGCCTTGTCATCCATCGCGGACTTCGTGGCCTATGCGGGCCATCTATGCGCGCCGGGCGGCCGGCTGCTGGCCATGAAGGGCCGAAGCCCGGACGCGGAAATCGCGTTGCTGCCCAAGCGCTACCGGGTGCGTGCCATCAACCGGGTGCGGGTACCGGGCCTGGACGATGAACGCCATATCGTGGAAATTTCGCTTGCCTGAACCCATGAAGCGCGTCATCGCCATCGCCAATCAGAAAGGCGGGGTCGGCAAGACCACCACCGCGGTGAATCTGGCGGCGTCCCTGTCGGCGACGAAGCGGCGCGTGCTGCTGATCGACATGGATCCACAGGGCAACGCCACCATGGGTTGCGGCGTCGACAAGAACGCGCAGGCACGCACCACTTGCGATGTGTTGCTGGGTGAATGCTCCGCGCTCGAAGCGCTGGTGCCGGTGAGTGCCGGTGGCTTCATGGTCATGCCGGCGAATCAGGATCTCACCGCCGCGGAAATCCGCCTGCTCAGCGTCATGGCAGGACGCGAATTCAAACTGCGCAATGCGCTCAAACCCATCCGCGACAGCTTCGATGTCATTCTGATCGACTGCCCGCCCTCGCTGAACATGCTCACGCTGAATGCGCTGGTCGCGGCCGACTCCGTCATGGTGCCGATGCAGTGCGAGTACTACGCACTCGAAGGCTTGAGCGCGTTGTCGCACACCATCGAGCAGATCCGCACCAACCTGAATCCGGAACTCGACATCGGCGGCGTGCTGCGCACCATGTTCGACCCGCGCAACAATCTCGCCAACGAGGTCTCCGCGCAGCTCATCGAGCATTTCGGCGACCGTGTCTATCGCACCGTGATTCCGCGCAACGTGCGACTCGCCGAAGCGCCCAGCTTCGGCAAGCCTGTCCTGTTCCACGACAAGGACTCGCGCGGTGCGCTGGCGTATCTGGCGCTGGCGGGCGAGCTGATACGGCGTGCGGATGATCCGGGTTCGGCGGATGCCGCACCTTCTGCAGACGCGCCAAACGAGGGTGCGCATTCGGGGAGCTGAACGATGAGCGAGAGACACGACGGCGGATGTCTGTGCGGCGGCGTTCGATATCGCGTCAACGGCCCATTGCGACACGTCATCGCCTGCCATTGTTCGCAATGCCGGCGCACCAGCGGCCACTTCGTCGCCGCCACCAGCGCGAACACGACCGACATAGAATTCCTCAGCGACGCGACGCTGACCTGGTATGCCTCCTCATCCGAAGCGCAGCGCGGCTTTTGCAATCGCTGCGGCGGCAATCTGTTCTGGCGAGTCAACGGCGCATCGACGACCAGCATCATGGCAGGAACGCTCGACGCACCCACCGGCCTGCGCATTGCCGAGCATATCTTCGTCGACGATAAATCCGATTATTACGACATTGACAACTGACATGGCCATCGCACGACCCTCCATCACCGACAAGCGCAAACAATTCCATGAACTGCATGCCGCGGGCTGCTTCGTGATTCCCAATCCCTGGGACATCGGCAGCGCGCTCTACCTTCAGCACCTCGGGTTCAAGGCGCTGGCGAGCACCAGTTCCGGTCTCGCCTGGTCACTCGGCCGCGCCGACAATACGATCACGCGCGACATGGCGCTGACGCATCTTGCGGCGCTGGTCGAGGCCACTGACATTCCCGTGAACGCGGATTTCGAGAACGGCTTCGCGCACGATCCGCAAGGGGTGGCGCAGAGCGTGATGCTGGCGGTGCAGGCCGGTGTCGCCGGGCTGTCGATCGAGGACTCCACCGGCGATCCGGCCAAGCCTTTATATGATCACGATGTCGCAGTGGCGCGCCTGCGCGCAGCGCGCAAGGCCATCGATGACAAAGGCGGCGATACGCTGCTGGTGGGTCGCGCCGAATGCTTCCTGGTCGGCAAACCCGACATCGATTTCGCCATCGCGCGTCTCAAGGCCTACGCCAATGTCGGCGCGGATTGTCTGTATGCGCCCGGCGTGCGCACACGTGATCACATTGGCGCGTTGGTGAAGGCGCTGGCGCCTGCGCCTGTGAATCTGCTCATGGGTTGGGCGGGTGATATGACGGTGGCCGACATCGCCGCGCTGGGTGTCCGCCGCATCAGCGTCGGTGGAGCGTTGGCGCGATGCGCGTGGGCTGGATTTGCGAACGCCGCCGCGCTGCTGGCGACGGGCAGTTTCGATGCATTGGCGCAAGGTGCTGGAATCGGGGACCTGGATGCACTTTTTCAGCGGGTTTGCTGAGCGCGCAGGTCAGAGCGCTGCCCAGGAATACGCAAAGCCAAGCGTGAACCCATTGTTCAATCGATGCCCGTTGGGATGCAGCGGGACAGCCGATCCTGCGCGACCCTTCAGGTTTGTACATCAACGTGGTTGCTCTCGGCGACATGCTCATTCAGGTCGGGCAAACCGAACGCGGCCGGCGATTGCTGGACGCGACGCTTGGCGCAATGGATCACCAGGCGCGACTTCAAGGGTGGCGATCTGTGGCATCGCCAGATGCGGCCGATTGCGTTGGCTCTGCTGGGCAGACACGAGGAGTCGTTGATCTATCTGCAACGCACCGTCACCGAGTCCCTCGGAGCAACCGATTGGTGGTACTACCTGGAAATCGAACCGAGCTTTGCACCCCTGCGCAAGGATCCGCGCTTCAAAGCACTGACTGCCCTCCTTCGGCAGCGTGCCGCAACGGAACTTGCCACCGTTGAAAAATTGCGTTCCGTCGGGCTGGTGCCAGTCAGACGCTGAACGCCGGAGGGCGGCGCGATGGATCGACTGTCGCCATAAGCGAACAGTTCATGAGAATCGCTGCAATCTGCGAACCTGTTACACGTTGGCGGGCACTCCGCTTGCTACAAGACAGGCTCAATTAATGCAGTATCGGAAACAGTCATGATCAACGATTCTCGCCGCAGTGTTATTGCCGCCGCCTTGATGTTTTGCGCATTGACGCCGGCCGTCCACGCCGAAGACGGCGCGCTGCTGGCCGATTCTCAATGGCTGGTGCATGGCGGTGGCGATTTCGGCAAAGACCACAGTCGCGGCGTCAGCGCGAGCATCGACTACACCGGACGTAGCAACTCGAGCGCGTTGGACTCCCGCTATTGGGATGCCGGTGGTGCTTTCTCGCGCAGCCAGTCGAATGTGGAAGCCACCGTTCTGCGTCCGGCAACGGAGACGCGAACCGGGACGGGCAATGGCTATGTCAGCTACGGCAGCGAGCGCTGGCGCGGCGTGCTGGGCTTTGATGCCACCAAGGACGAAGGCTTGCGCAAATCGCAACGTGTCAGCGGTGGCGTGGATTTCGCCCGCGGGGCCTTTGGCGCCAATCTGACCGCCTCGCGCCGCCGAACCACCTTTGACGACTTCACCATCAGCGCTACGGCCGCCGCTCTGCTTGGAATCCCGTTGGGTACGGACGCCATCGTGGGCTGCTCGATCACCGACAAGGGAATTGGCGCAAGAGTCGGCTACAACGGGGCCTCATTCGGCGCATACGCGTTGGGCAATACCTATCATTACGACAAAGCGTCGTGCGCTACGAATTTCACGCTGCCGGATCGACTGCAGCGTTTGAGTGATGCCGACTTCTTCGAGTTGGCCGGGCGCTTTTTGGATCGCGCCCGTTCGCGCATGGGTGGCCGCATCGGACAGAACAGTCGGCTGCTGAAGTCCGAATTTGGCGCTGGGATTTCTTTTGCGTGGCGCATTCAATGGGCGGTGGATTACATGCGATATGAGGATCAGTTCGGTGGGGCGACGGGTAGCAACTATTCGCTCACCGGGACCCTCGGGCTTGCCTCCAATGTTTCGTTGGACCTGACGCTCGGCAATACCAGCGGCGATGGCGGCAGCGCGCCTTATCTAGGCGTGATGCTGGCGGTGGGACTGTAGCGATTGTCGGGTTTGGAATGATTGCGTCGCGAAGGGGACACTTCCGCTGAAACGTCAGTGCCGCAAGCGGCGTAATGATATTGCGCAAGCGAGAATTTGACGCTACCTTTTCGCAACGCGCTGAGCGCCGCTATCAATGTTGAAAAATCGCCGGACTCTGCATGAAGAATCAGCGCAACGCGCCCTGCCCGTGCGGCAGCGGCAAGAAATACAAGCAATGTTGTCTGGCGGTCGATTCCGCCAGAGACGATACACCTAATCAACTCATCTGGCGCCGCGTGCGCCGGGCGCTGGAAGGCTATGTCCCGCGCATGATCAGCTTCGTGGACGAGGTGTACGGTCCCGACGCAATTCACGAAGCGTGGAGTGAATTCATGGCGTTCGAAGAAGGCGCCGATGAATTCGATCCCGACACACCGCACCTTCAATTGTTCATGCCCTGGTTCTTTCATTGCTGGAGTCCCGATCCGCACGACACGGCGGTGGAAGACGAGTCTGTGCATGATCGATCCCCAACCACTGAATACCTGGCGCGGCGTGGCCGCAGCATGGATCCGTCCCTGCATGCCTATTTGACGGCGTGCGCCGCGACACCGCTGAGCTTCTACGAAGTGCTCAGTCGCCAGCCCGAGCGTGGATTTTTGGCCCGTGACATTCTCACGGGCGAAGAATGTTCAGTGCTGGAAAGGTCGGCGACCGCCACGCTGGCGAAGAACGACATCGTGTTTGCACAGATCGTGCGCGTCGATGGCATTGCCATGCTGGAGGCCTGTCCGCCGTTCGGGATGCCGCCCATCAATAAGATCGCGATTCTGGAATTGCGCGACAAGATCTTGCGCGGCGCTGAGCGTGTGACACTCGACATGCTGCGCGACTACGACATGGAAATGCGCGAGCTGTATCTATCCCTGGCCGAGGCGATTCTTTATCCGTCGATGCCACAATTGCAGAATACCGACGGTCATGTTCTGTCTCCGCAGCAGCTGATCTTCGACATCGACTCCAGCGATGCGAGTTTCGCCGCGCTCAAGTCACTGGCGCATGAGGCGACCGACGACGAACTGCTGCAGTCGGTGCAGCGCGACCGCGCTGGTGCGCTGAAGCGCGTGCGCTTTGACTGGACCAAGGCCGGCAATCAGAAGAACCCCGGCTGGAACAATACGGTGCTGGGGTTTATCGACATCACCCGCAAGCGGCTGACCTGTGAGGTCAATTCCGATGAGCGCGCCGCCGAACTGCGCGGCTTGATCGAAGCGCGCCTTGGGCCTGCGGCGCGCTATCGTTTGACGAAGATGCAGTCGATCGAAGCGGCTCTTGCGAAAGGCCCCGGCGCAAGCGGGCCATCGGAAGCGGAGCGAGCCGAGATGGCGCGCCTGCAGCAGGAACCGGCGGTGTTTGCGGAGATCCAGCGAATGATGGCCGCCCACTACGACACCTGGCCGAGCTATCCCCTGCCCGCATTGGGTGGGCAGACGCCCGAGAAGGCGGTTGGCGATGCCACGGGGCGCGAGAAAGTCGAGGCGCTATTGCGCGAGATGGAGCGTGGCGCGGCGCGACAGGCGCCGGCGTTGGATCCGCAGGTTTTTTTGCGCTTGCGTGAGCGGTTGGGGTTGGCGGACTGAAGTTAGGATGCATTTGATTAATCTCCTTCTGAATCGGTCCAGCCTCGGAGGCGATCGTTCCATCCAAGACTTCACCAATCACCACCGTACCCTCCACGTGATCGCGGTACGTCCGCAAACTTGCAATGATCTGATTCAATGAGCTTTCCACAGGCATCCGCGTCACCGCTTGCTGGATAGATCGGCAAGCAGGGCATCTCGATTCCAGCAATATTTCGCCAGCCCGAGTCATTAGTCGTCGCTGCGGTGGCAAAAGATCCAAATCCTGTCGCGAGCTGAATCGCATCGGGTGCGCGAAGGCGATAGAGTGCCCTTAATGAGCGCACCCAAGAAGCCGCGGCCATCATGGACAGACGTCAAAACCAAACTCGCGGATTTTGATCGCGCCGGCCTGCTCGGGGTGATACAGGTCCTGTACGCGGCGCTGCGTGAAAACCAAGACTTCCTGCACGCCCGCTTTGGATTGGGCGAAGACGCGCTGAAGCCCTACATGACGGCTATCCAGCGCTGGCTGTGGCCCGACGTGCTGAAGAACCAGCACACGTCGGTCGCCAACGCCAAGAAGGCGATCTCGGACTACAAGAAGGCCATCGGCCGGCCGGATGACCTCGCCGAACTGATGGTCCATTACTGCGAACAGGCGGTTGGCTTTTGTGATGATGTGGGTTACGAGGACGAAAGCTACTTCAACGCGCTGCTGCGCATGTTCCAGCAGGCGCTGTTCATCATCGACAGGTTGCCGGAAGTGCGCCGCGACGAGCTGCTGGATCGGCTTGACACGGTGCGCCGGCGCGCTCACAACTTCGGCTACGGCGTCGGCGATGAGATGGACTCCTTGCTCCGCGATCACGGGTTCGACGCATGACCCCGTTGTTGGAGATTGCCGAGAACCTGCGCCGCATCAGGATTCGGAAAAAGCCGACCGCATGATCGGCATATTGGTGGTGAGCCTGGCGTCGGCATTTACCGGCGGCGAGATCTTCATTCGTCACCATGAGGCGACCCTGCGTGTGGGCGGCTCGCGCCGCGATCTGACGCTGATAGCCTTCTACGCCGATTGTCAGCATGAGATTCTGCCGGTCGCAACCGGTTACCGAGTCGTTCTGACCTATAACCTCATCCTCGAGGGCAAGCCTGCGGTTTCCGGTCCACCGGGTCGTCGGTCCGATGAATTGGCGGCCAGCCTTCGCCGCTTCTTTACGCCGCCGCGCTGGAAAGGCGATGACGAGTCGCGATCGCCGCCTGATCGCCTGGTGTATTTGCTGGATCATGAATACACGCAGCAGGGGCTGCGCTGGAATCTGTTGAAGAATGCGGACGCCAAGCGCGCGGTCATCCTTCGTCAGGCAGCAGAGGAGTTGGATTGCGAGGTGTTTCTGGCGCTGGCAGATGTGCATGAGACTTGGGCCTGCGAAGAGCCGTACTCGGCCTACCAGGGTCGGTGGTACGCCGCCGACGCAGACGAAGACGATGACCGCGATGACGCCGCCGACTCTGACCCCTCGTACTATGAATTGACGGATCTCATCGACTCCGATGTGGAACTTCGACACTGGGTGGGGACGGACGGCACCGCGGAGAAGATCGCAACCGGGGTCGCTGATTCGGAACTCTTCTTTACCAAGCCCTCGCGCGACTTCGAGCCGTTCGAATCGGAGCACGAGGGCTATACGGGCAACGCGGGCAATACTGTCGAGCATTGGTATCACCGTGCCGCCGTGGTGCTGTGGCCGCGGGAGCGCAACTTCCTCATCCGCGCGAAGCCTCATCGATAGCAGCGGTCTTCCGGTGACGCATGTGACGCGGCGCCAAGGGCGGCCTTTCACGTTGGTGCTGGAAAAGACCGCAGCAGTATTCGAACGCGATGCGCAGCAACGCCGCGGCTGGCAGAAGGATTTGCAGTGGTTACACAAGACGGCGGCAGACTTTTAGCAACTTCTCCTCCGCATACAACGACAACTCCACCATCCGCTCCAGCAATTGTTCAGGCGCCACACCGAGCCGGGTACTCGCGCATTTCAGGCGAGCGATTACCCTTACAAACGCTATATTTCGATCAGCTTTAGCCGTCGTTCCATGCCCCCAAAGATCGATGTGCATATTGCCTCTGGAAAATCTTCCGGCAAATTTGCTCGAACGGAAGCAATGGCCTTTGGTGCCAGTTCTTGAAGCTCACTCATCGCCCCTTGAACCACGCTGGCTGGCATGCCTGCATTGTCAGCCGATTGAATGAAATGTCGCGGCAGTATTGTATCCAGGATGTAATGGCGGCTATCGCCAACGGACATTGCCAGCCTCATTTGTTTGCGCTGTATTTGCTTCGCATCCAGAACCGGCTGAGTGGACAGCACATCGTAAAGAGGTGTCAACCGGAATCCCCCACCGGGATATATGAAGATGCTGAAATTTTTGGCGTGCCCGTCGGTAGCGCCGAGTAGCCAGAAGACAATCTGTGCTTTGATGAACTTTCTCTGGTCTTCCTCCGGTTGATCGCTTGCCTTCAGAAACTGTAGGATTTGGTGGATCCCGGGTCCGCCCTCGATCTGATATTTGCGCAGAGGCGGGATTGATAGCGCTTGGCAGCAGTCCTCTTGTGGCCGCCTAAGCAG
This sequence comes from Pseudomonadota bacterium, assembly GCA_031394735.1. Taxonomy (GTDB): domain Bacteria; phylum Pseudomonadota; class Gammaproteobacteria; order Steroidobacterales; family Steroidobacteraceae; genus TMP-86. Next base: position 11,251 of record JANMXI010000290.1, read on the forward strand.
ACGCTTGTCACTTGTCCACTCTCGATCAAATCGCTTGATGACAAGAGCGCGCTGCCCCGCAAAGTCGCTGATGGTGGTTTCTGCGGTTGGCAGGCCCAATGCACTCGTGAGTCTCATGCATAGGTGCTCGTTCTCTACACTATGGGACAGGTCGAATCCACCGGCCCGTGTGCCGATTTGTGGCTTCAGAATGTGCGTTGTAGCCGTGCTTCCGTGCGGGAGGTGCCACTTGTTCTTCCAGAAAAGCAGGGCTGTCTTTTCCTGCGCGCCAGCTATTGAGATCCGGAACGCCGAATCTTCGTTCGAAATGCCAAGGGGATTCGTGCCGAGATTCGCGAGTAGCTTGGCCGTTTGCGCTTCGTCTATTGGTTTGCCCGCAATGCTTCCCGCAGGTCCGGATTCGCTGCCATCCGGCAGAATCTGAAGTGCGCCGACGCAGTCGCGTCCAATCGCGGCGAGCAGACTGTAGGCATCCGCACCCTCTGCGCTGAGACGCGCTGCCACGCGATTGCGGATATCGGCATTGTCAGGAAGGAGGTTGTCGAATACCGCGATCACGCGCTCGCCAAGGTAGCGATCCTCACGTAGGGGCAAGGAGAGCGAAACGGGGAAGGTGTGTTCCCATCCCAGCCATGCGGGGTCGTACTGAAAGTCGATCGCACCCGAAGTCTCCTTTTTCAGTCGTCCAACAAGACGTCCGTTCAGAAAAACGTTCAGCGGTACACGTTTGCGCGCTCGGGACATTAGAAGATCTGCTCAAGGACCGTATTGGAGTCCTTGCCTCTGTCGCCGATGACAAGTTCGAGATTGAGCGCTGTCAGTACGTCGAACAGCGTGCTGAGCTGAGTAGCTGGCTCCCCTTTCTCCAGCTTGGATAGGGTGGCTTGCCGCCTGCCGATCTTGGCTCCCAACTGTGCCTGGGTCAGGCCACGAGCACGGCGTTCTCGGTGAATGATCGCTCCAATTTGACTGGGAGTACGTGCGGTGCGTTGCATAGTCGATGCCTCCTTTGGTGTCTTATACGCATTAGCGTATATGGAGTCAATATACGCTAATGCGTATAAAATAACCTTAAACGCGGACGCGCATAAAGACCGACGGCGACATACCTGAACCAGATACCCACTCCCTGAACCCGCATCTGGCCATTGCAGACCATGACGGGAGCGGCGGGAATTTCACGCCTTCAACTTCTCCTCCGCATACAACGACAATTCCACCATGCGCTCCAGCAATTGCTCAGGCGCCACGCCCGCAAAATTGCGCAGCACCAGTTCCTTCACGTACAGGCGCACCAGATAGCGCAATTGCAGCGCCCGGTTGCGCGTGGCAAATACGAAGTCGCGGTGGCCATTGTTGACGACGATGACATTTCGCTCGGTATCGAATCGCGAGCGCCACAACTCACCGGCGGCGCGCTCGAAGGTGTAGCCGGGTAGGCCGCGGGCATTGACTACTGCGTTGCTTACCGTCGGCTCAAGACTGGCGGTGACCGTGGCCAGCGCCTCCGCCGTGCAAGTAGTTGCGCGTTGCGTAATGGTGACCCGCAATCGGGTCAGGCCCGGCGTGTCCGGCGCGAGGTACTCTACTTCCTGATCAGCGTTGCTGGACAGCGTTCCGCCGCCCTCTGCGATCTGCCATTCAAACTGCAGATCCAGTTCTACGCGGCGTCGCGATTTGTCGCGAGGCAGGGCACGGAAGTGTCGTCGTTCATTGATGGGTACCGTGCTTGAGGCCGGTGAGACCACTGCACTGAACAGCGGTCCGGCGTAGTCGAAGAATTGTTTCTGCACGCCCGGGTGTAAATCCGGTTCGGGTGCGCCAAGCCCTAGGCCACCCTCGCCTGCACCAAGATCTCCATCTGCGGCAGCGCTTGGTTCTGCCGGGGTCTCGCCTCCGCTCCCCGTGCGCGGCGCCGATTCCTGCCGTGCGCGGGATTGAATATCGAACCAGTCGTATTCCTCGCGCGGCAGGGCCAGCAGCGCCTCGCGGAAGGCACGCTGAATCGTTCGCAGCGATTGCTGGCTGGCTTGCTCTTCCTCCGCCCGTCGTTGCGCCTCGATGAGCTCATTCAGATGCGCGGCCAGTGGCTGCAACGAGGCCAGCAATGCGGCGTAGCGTTCATCGTAGATCACGCCGCTGCGGGTTCCGGGTGTGAGATTCAGGAACGGCACATCGACGAGTCCCTGCAGATAACGCGAGGACCACGGTGACTGCTCGAGTCCGGGAAAGGTGGCGAGGTCCTCGACCACCCGCGTGCCGACGCGGGTGAGCGCGACTCGGTTATCCACTGACGGCTCTCCCATATACAACTCGGCGTAGGCATCGCCGAACTCGGTGCGCACGGTGGGCAGTTGGTGCAGCAGGCGACCCGCAAAGACGCGCGGCTCCACCTCGTACTGCTTGCGCGCCAGTTTGTCGATCACCGTCACGCGCACCTTCGCATCACGGATTCGATCGCGCAGCTCGGCGGCCAGATACCATTGGATCTTCTCGCCAGACAGCGCGCGAATGCCCTCGAGGAGGGGTGCGATGCGCAGTTCCGTGCCTCGCTCGGCGAACAGCACACGACGCGGCGACACGGTATATCCAGAATCGCCCTTCCGCATGATCATTTGATAGGAGCGCTGATCGCTGCCCGTGGAGATCATGGTCAGCGCCTCGCCCACGGTCCAGAACGACAGCAGTCCGATGCCAAATTCCCCCTGCAGCCCTTGCCCAGCCCCATCGGCTTTCAGCCGCCGCTTGATCGAATCGCCAATATGGGTGGCGACGTACTTGAAATCGGGCCTGCCCAACTCATCCCGCGGCACGCCTTCGCCGTCGTCCTTGATGGACAGATAGTGATCGCCCTGCTCGCGACCGCGGGTAACCGTGATCGTGGTCGCCTTGGCATCAATGCTGTTTTCCACGAACTCCGCAATGGCCTTCAGCGGATTGCTCTGCGACAGCGCAATGATGCGGATGGCATTCCAGTCGTCGCCTATTTTGAGTTTGCCGCGGTCGGTAGCTTTTCCGGCTGATTTGGGCTTGGCCATCGCTGCATTGTAGCCAACCCGGTTGCTCTTCATTCACCTGGCCAGACCAACAAGCTCGCCATCGCCTCCTCCCGCCGCTACACTTTCGCGCATGTCCGGTAAAAAACCTTCTTTGGGCCGCGGTCTCGCGGAGTTGAGTCCCTTTCTCGCGCCGCGGTCGGCTGCTCGGCCGCAGACACCCGCCGCTGCCGCACCGCTGCCGCCCGGAGACCGCCTCGCCACTCTGCCGCTCGATCTCCTGCAACGGGGCAAGTATCAACCGCGCATCGACATGCGTACGGACACCTTGAACGAGCTGGCCGAGTCCATCAAATCGCAGGGCATCATTCAACCTATCCTGGTGCGCCCGGTGAGCCGGCCTTCGATGGGCGAGTCGCAGCGCTACGAGATCATTGCCGGTGAGCGCCGCTGGCGTGCCGCGCAGATCGCCGGCCTCGCGGAAATACCGGCCGTGGTCCGGGACGTGCCCGATGAAGCGGCTGTGGCCATGGCACTCATCGAAAACATCCAGCGCGAGGACCTGAATCCGCTGGAAGAGGCGCGTGCGTTGTCGCGATTGATCGATGAATTTGGTTTGACGCACCAGGCGGCTGCCGAAGCGGTGGGCCGCTCGCGCGCAGCGGTGAGCAATCTGCTGCGGCTCATGGAATTGACCGACGAAGTCAAAACGCTGCTGGAGCAGCGCAGCATCGAAATGGGGCATGCGCGTGCTCTGCTGGGCCTGACGCAGCGCCGGCAACAAGTCGAAGTGGCCGGTCTGGTCGCCAAAAAATGTCTCTCGGTACGCGAAACCGAGGCTCTGGTGCGCCGATTGCTAGCACCAGCGGGTTCCGTTCCTCGCGAATCGCCCGCCGTCGACCCGGATATCCGTCGCCTGGAGCTGGAATTGGCCGACAAGCTGGGCGCCAAAGTCGCTTTTCAGCATTCGGCGGGCGGCAAGGGCAAATTAGTGGTCAGTTACAATAGCTTGGATGAACTGGAAGGCATTCTCGCCCACATCCAGTAAATGTTAAAAACTTAAGCCCCTTCAAAAGCTTGTGACATCCGGAAAAGCTTGAAGCACCGGCCTCGCGTACATATAATGCGGCGGCTTTTTTGGATCGCCACGGCTCAACCATGACAGTGCAGGAATCCAGCCGTTGCGTGCCGGCCTGCGCTCGGCTCCCCCCATTGGGAAGACCGTCGGATGATCGACGGAAGACCGACGGATGACGGACACCGTCAACCGCGCCAAGCGGTTAGTAGTGCGTGTCGTCCTGCTGCAGATCGCCACAGCGCTGGCGGCGGCAGCGGTGTTCGGGGTTTTCTGGGGGTCGCGAGCGGCCGTTTCGGCGTTGTCGGGCGGCTGCATCGTCGCTGTCGGTACCGCGGTTTTTGGTTGGCGCATGTTCGCGCCGGGCATTGCCAATGCCTCGGTGCTGAATCGCGCGATGATGGCGGGCGAAGCGCTGAAATGGCTGTGGCTGGTGCTGGCCATGTGGGCGGCGCTGACGAAGCTGCAGCTGTTGCCGATGCCGTTGCTGGTCGGTTTGATCTGCGCGCAGTTCGGTTACTGGTTTGGTTTGATGGGTCGTAACAAATAGTTCGATTGGGAACGGGGTTGAATGGGAATGGCAGCTGCGGAAGCCGAATCGGGCGGAATGACCGAGTACATCAAGCACCACCTGACTCACCTCACCGTGAATCAGGGACACGGTACTTTTTGGCAGGTTCACCTCGACAGCGTCGTGTTCAAGCTGTTTATGGGCGTGCTGTTTCTGGTTACGTTCCTGCTGGTTGCACGGCGCGCCACCTCGGGCGTTCCCGGCAAGTTTCAGGCCTTCGTCGAGCTCATCGTCGAGTACGTCGACGAACGAGTGAAAGAGACCTTCCATGGCAATAGTCGGCTGATTGCCCCGCTTGCGATCACCATTTTCTGCCTGGTTTTTCTGGAAAACTTCCTCGATATGATTCCTGTGGATCTGGTGCCCCTGCTGGGCAAAAAGATCGGGCTCGAACATCTGCGCATCGTACCCACAGCCGATATCAACACGACCATCGGCATGGCGCTGTGCGTATTCATGCTCATTCAATATGTGGGCATTAAGCACAAGGGTATCGTGAAGTTTCTTGGCGAGTTTGTGTCCGCGCCATTTCATGCGCACGGCGTTGTCGGCAAGATCCTGACCGCCCCGCCAAATCTATTGCTGCGGCTCATTGAGGAAGCGGTGCGCCCACTGTCGCTGTCCTTGCGGTTGTTCGGCAATATGTATGCGGGCGAACTCATCTTCATCCTGATCGCAGCGTTGACATTGGGCTCATCGCTCTCACACCTCTCGACCTACTTCTTCGGCGCTGCGCAGTTCGTTGCCGGATTTCTGTGGACCGTGTTCCATATTCTGATCATCGTATTGCAGGCTTTCATTTTCATGATGCTGACCATCGTGTACTTGAGCATGGCGGCTGAGCAACATTAGTTTTTCACACTGACCTTCACGACCCTCGGAGATTTAAAATGGATCACGTTCCCCAGATCGCTCAACTGTTGAGCATGACTGTCATTGCGGCAGGCCTGTTGATCGGCCTCGGCGCGCTTGGCACGGCCATCGGCTTCGCATTGTTGGGCGGTAAGTTCCTGGAGAGCTCGGCTCGCCAGCCGGAACTCACGTCAATGCTGCAGACCAAGATGTTCATCGTTGCGGCCTTGCTGGACGCGGTGCCGATCATCGGCGTCGCGATCGCCCTGCTGCTGCTGTTCGCGAATCCGTTAATTGGCGAATTGAAGTAAGCCACCCGTTTCGTACCCCGCGGTGCAAAACAGTTTAGGAGCAGATTCGGCATGGATTTAACGATCACTATCTTCATCCAGGCAGCGGCATTCTTTGCCGTGGCCCTGCTTGTCATGAAATTCGGCTGGCCGCACATCATCGGCGCCATCGAGGAGCGGCAGAAGAAGATTGCCGAAGGCCTCGCCGCGGCTAACAAGGGTCAAAAAGACCTGGATGAAGCCAAGGTTCGCGCGCAGGACATCATCAAGGAAGCGCGCGACAAGGCTGTGCAGATCGTCGATCAGGCGAGCAAGCGCTCGAATGAGATCGTCGAGGACGCCAAGTCCACCGCCAATACGGAAGGTCAGCGAATGCTGGGTCAGGCGCGCGAAAGCATCGTGCTGGAAAGCACGCGTGCGCGTGAGGGCCTGCGCCAGGAAGTGGGTGCGCTGGCGGTGAGCGGCGCTGCGCGTCTGCTCGGCCGCGAGATCGATGCCAAGACGCATGCCGACCTGCTCGACAAGCTGGCCGTGGAGATCGCGCGTGGCTGAGCGCGCCACCATCGCCCGTCCGTACGCGAAGGCTGCATTCAGCGTGGCGCGCGAGAAAGGCTCGCTCGCCGCCTGGTCGCACATGCTGCAGACCGCTGCCGCGGTGGTCAGCGATGCGCGCATCGAACAGCTCGTCACCAGCCCGAACGTCAGTGAGGATCAGCTGGTCGATCTGTTTTCCGATTTGAGCGGCAAGGGCGATGACAACGTGCGCAACTTCGTCCGGTTGCTTGCCAAGAACCGGCGGCTGGCTTTGTTGCCGGATATTTCCGCGCTGTTCGAAATTTTGCGCGCCAACATCGAGAACACGGCCGCAGTGGAGGTCACCTCGGCGGTGGCCTTGAACATTGAGCAGCAAGCCAAGCTAGCCGCGGCATTGAAGACGCGTCTGAAGCGCGACATCCAGATGACCACCGCCGTGGATCCGAGCCTGATCGGCGGCGCCGTGATCCGCTGCGGTGACCTGGTCATCGACGGCTCGCTCAAGGGCCGGCTGGCACAGCTGCGAACAGAATTAAGCAATTGATCTATTGGTTGTAAGCGGGCGCACTTCGGTGCGCTCCGCATGAAGAGGTTTGAATAATGTCCATCAAGGCATCTGAAATCAGCGAGCTCATCAAAGAGCGCATCCAGAAGTTCCAGTCTGCAACCGACGCCCGCAACGAGGGCACCGTGGTCAGCGTGACCGACGGCATCGTGCGCATTCACGGGCTGGCCGATGCGCGCTACGGCGAAATGCTCGAGTTCACGGGCGACACCTTCGGCCTGGCCTTGAACCTGGAACAGGATTCGGTCGGCGCCGTGGTGCTGGGCGACTACAAGCACATCTCCGAAGGCGACAAGGTCAAGACCACGGGCCGCATTCTGGAAGTGCCGGTGGGTCCGGAGATTCTCGGCCGGGTCGTTGATGGCCTGGGCATTCCGATCGACGGCAAGGGTCCGTTAAAGACCACGCGTAAGGCGCCGCTGGAGCGCGTTGCGCCGGGGGTGATTTTCCGCAAGAGCGTGTCGCAGCCGGTGCAGACCGGCCTCTAGGCCATCGACTCGATGGTGCCCGTCGGCCTCGGCCAGCGCGAGCTGATCATCGGCGACCGCCAGACCGGCAAGACCGCGGTGGCCATCGACACCATCATCAATCAGAAGAGCACCGGCGTTAAGTGCATTTACGTGGCCATCGGCCAGAAGCAGAGCTCCATCGCCAACGTGGTGCGCAAGCTCGAAGAGCATAACGCGCTGGCGCACACCATCATCGTCGCCGCCTCCGCCTCTACGCCCGCCGCCCTGCAGTACCTGGCGCCGTACGCCGGCTGCGCGATGGGCGAGTACTTCATGGACAACGGCGAAGACGCGTTGATCGTGTACGACGACTTGTCCAAGCAGGCCGTCGCCTATCGCAGATCTCGCTGCTGCTGCGCCGTCCGCCGGGCCGCGAAGCCTATCCCGGCGACGTGTTCTACCTGCACTCGCGCCTGCTCGAGCGCGCCGCGCGCGTCAACGAGGAATATGTCGAGAAATTCACCAAGGGCGCAGTCAAAGGCAAGACCGGTTCGCTCACCGCGCTGCCGGTGATTGAGACGCAAGCCGGCGACGTGTCGGCGTTTGTGCCGACCAACGTGATCTCGATTACCGACGGCCAGATCTTTCTGGAAACTGACCTGTTCAATGCCGGTATCCGCCCTGCGATCAACGCCGGTGTCTCGGTGTCGCGCGTCGGCGGCGCGGCCCAGACCAAGATCATGAAGCGCAAAGACACCGGCGCCGGTGTGCGTCTGGCGCTGGCGCAATACCGTGAACTGGCCGCGTTCGCGCAGTTCGCCTCCGACCTCGACGAAGCCACCCGCAAGCAGTTGGAGCGCGGGCGCATGGTGACCGAACTGATGAAGCAGGTGCAGTACGCGCCCATGGAAGTGTGGGAAATGGCGTTGACCCTGTTTGCGGTCAACAACAACTACATGGATGACATTGAAATCCCCAAGGCGCTGTCGTTCGAGAAAAACCTG
>JANMXI010000291.1:0-1638 GCA_031394735.1 Pseudomonadota bacterium
CGAAACCTCGACAGCAGCTGGGCTGTCGGTGTCTGCCGGTTGGAACTGGTATCTTTCAGCTTACTGCTGAAGAAAGTGGTGCCGCTTGACAATCCGCTAAAAATGGAAGGGAGCTATAGATTGAAGTGATGGAGGTCGCACACATCCGACCGGATAATCGCAGAATGGCCCGAAAATCATGGAACTGCGCGACCTTCATGCCCTGATTGCCATTGCTGAAACCGGCAGCCTGTCAGCCGCCTCGCGCCAGCTGCGTCTAACTCAACCGGCGTTGACGGCGTCCTTGCAAAGGCTGGAGGTGGCTGTCGGCGTGCGGTTGGTCACACGTCATTCCCGGGGTGCGATCCTGACCGAGGCGGGTCAATATGTTTTGCAAAAGGCGCGCGACGTGTTGCACGATGTGGGCCAGATAGCACTGGTTCACGATGCGCTGGCGCTGGAGCCTGCAGGCGAGATCCGCCTTGGGCTGCCCACGACCGTGGCAGGCGGGCTGATACCGGAACTGATCCCTTTGATGCAGGCGCGATACCCTCAAATACGGCTGCACGTCGTCGAAGCGATGAGCGGTGTCTTGCAAGAGCAATTGCAGCTTGGACGGTTGGACCTTGCCATTCTGTTTGACAGCGCCCCTTGGGCTGGCCTGCGCTGTACTCCCCTGCTGACCGAGACCCTCTATCTGCTGTTGCCGGCCAATCACCCACTGGCTGCGCTGCCCGCCGTTGATCTGGAAAAGGTGGCGGCCCTGTCGCTGGTGCTGCCAAGTGTGGCGAACTCGATCCGCAAACACATTGAAATGGCCTGCCATGCAAAAGGTCTGACGCTGACGGTGCTGGCCGATGTGGACAGCTTGCCCGGCCTTCTTGGTTTGGTTCGCGCGGGCTATTGCACTGTGCTGCCGAAATATCTTGCCAAAGGTGAAATTGACGCCGGACATATCGTGGCAGTGGCCGTAGAAAACCCGGTGCTGCGCTGGATGCTGCACCTTGCAACGCGCCGCGACGCACCGCGTCCGCGGGCCAGCATGGCAACGGGGAAGCTAATCCATGCCGCTTGCTCCAACCTGGTCCTGCGAGGCGATTGGGCCGCAGAGATCATCACAGGTTAGCCGCGCTTTGGTCTTGAATTGGCCCGGCGTCAGCGTCCGGACGGTTTCGCAAGCATGGCGACCGGCCGCTATATCCCTTGGGTCGGGACTACCATCTTCGCGCCTCTCGCCACCCCGGTTGCGGAAACTGTCGGTCTGCGGCGTTGGCCACAGCGCAGCCGTCGTCGCCAGGTTCATCCCGTGCTGACCCGCGTCCTGCGAGGGCGTCGGCTTCGTCTGCCGGTTCTCGTTGGCGGTGGCGCGGGGCGTCGGCCAGAGGCGCAGCAGTTCCGTCCGGTTCCCGCCACTCGACCGGGCCCCAGAGCAGGCGCGCGAGGTCGGCCAACTCGCAGCCCTCGCGGATGGCGAGGATGAACAGCCGTTCGCGTCGATGAGGCGCGCCGACTTCCGTCGGAGCTATGCCCGAAAGTTGGTGACGGTCTGATCAGGCGGCTTTGATTTCGTGCTTGATCCCGTCGCGGAATTCAACCCCCTGGATGATTTCGGGCAGGCGGTTCTGACCATCGAGTTTACGCCATTTCTTCTTGGCGGAC
>JANMXI010000292.1:0-18284 GCA_031394735.1 Pseudomonadota bacterium
TTGAATAGCGGCGTGGACACGCAGCGATTCATCCGCCAACTCGACACGCAGCTACCCCCAGGCGTGCTGGCGATAGCGCCGGCAGTGGAACGCGACCGCGCGGTCACTGTGACGCGCGCCTATCGCGTAAATCTCAACATGCTGGCCCTGGTGTCGTTGTTCACCAGCGCCTTTCTGGTGTTTTCGATTCAATCCCTGTCGATGCTGCGCCGGCGGGCCTCCATCGCACTACTGCGCGCGCTCGGCGTGACGCGCGGCCAATTGGAGCGCGCGCTGCTGGCCGAAGGCGCCGTGATCGGCGTTCTGGGGTCCGCCATCGGCGTGGGTGTGGGCGTGTCCCTGGCCATAGCCGTCGTTCACCTGCTCAACGGCGATTTTGGCAATGGTCAATTGCAGGTCAGCAGCGGCCGGCCTTTGCTGGAGCCCGCGGTGTTGATCGGCGCGTTCCTGATCGGCTCGCTATTCGGCTGCTTCGGCGCGTGGTTTCCCGCGCGCGAGGCGGCCACGCGCAATCCTGCCCGCGGCTTGAAGGCCGGCGACGCGGAGATGATTCTGAACTCGCGACGCCTGTTGCTGCCGGGTGCGGTGCTCATCGCGCTCGGTCTTGCCCTGCTGTTGCTGCCGCCGCAGCACGGCGTGCCGATCGCCGGCTATGGCGCCATTGCTGCATTATTGCTCGGCAGCATCCTGTGGGTGCCGCGATACACCCAGGCCGTTCTGGGCGCTGCGCCACGAACCCGACGCGTGGTGCTGGATACCGCACTGGCGCAGCTCAACGGCAGCCACGGCACGCTGTTCTTGAGTCTCGCACCCATCATCGTCAGCTTTTCGCTGATGGTCTCGATGGCCATCATGGTGCATTCGTTTCGCGATTCATTTGAAGTCTGGCTGACCAAACTGTTGCCGGCGGATTTGCAAATGCGCCTGCCGCCGGGCAACGATACGGCCACTTGGTCGGATGCCGATCAGCGCTACATCGCCACGTTGCCCGGCATCGTGCAAACCGATTTTCGGCGTTCATTGTCTGTCTTTCTAACCGCTGACCGAGAACCTGTGACCTTGATTGCACGTGATATGCAGACAAGGCCGCCACAGGATGTGCTGCCGATGGTCGCGAGCGATGCAACGGTAAGTCGCAATGACGCGTTGTGGGTGTCGGAGGCAGCGCAGGATAAGTTCGGATTCCGATTGGGGCAAACCATCAGACTGCCGATCGCGGGCTCGACACAGCGATTCATCGTCGCCGGCGTGTGGCGTGACTATGCCCGTGCGAACGGCGCGCTGGTCATCTCCCGGCAACGCTACATCGAGATCACGGCCGACCGAAGCGCCAACGAAGGCGCGGTGTGGATGGAGCCCGGAGCGAACGCCGCGCAGGTTCAGAGCGCCATCCGCAACCGGTTCGGTGCTGCGAGCGCCTTGGAAATGATGCACAGCTCGGAGGTGCGCGATCGTTCGCTCAGCGTCTTTGATCGCGCCTTCGCCGTCACCTACGCGCTCGAGGCGCTGGCCGTCATCATCGGACTTGCCGGTATCAGCGTCGCCGCCAGCTTCACGGCGATCACCCGCCGCATGGAATTCGGCATGTTGCGGCATATCGGCTTGCGCCGCGGACAGGTGGTTCAAATGCTTGCCACCGAGGGCATCGCCACGGCGATTCTGGGGACTGTCTATGGTCTCGCGTTGGGATTTGCACTGAGCCTGGTGCTCATCTTTGTCATCAACCGGCAGTCCTTCAACTGGAGCATCGATCTGTCGATTCCGGTTCTTCAACTGGGCATCTTCGCCGCCGCGTTGATCGTGGCGGCGGCTGCAACCGCCGTCATCAGCGGACGCGCCGCGCTGGGCGTCGATGCAGTCCGCGCCGTACGTGAGGATTGGTGACATGAGGCTCGCACTGCTGTTGACGGCATACCTGGGCGTGTTGGCACAGACCGACACCCTTGGCGCAGCGCTTCCTGCTGATGCGTCCGGCGCGCCGGTGATTCGAGGCCGCGAGCTGCAATTCCCGCGCGATTTCGGCGCTCACAACGAATTTCGAACCGAGTGGTGGTACATCACTGGGTGGTTGAACACGCACGAGGGTCAACGGCTTGGATTTCAAATCACGTTTTTCCGTTCGCGCACTTCGCCCGACTTGATCGGCGGCAATCCCAGTCACTTCGCGCCGGCACAGCTGCTGGTGGCGCACAGCGCGATCAGCGACCCGCGTGACGGGCGATTGCGGCAGTCACAACGCATCGCGCGCTCAGGCTTTGGATTGGCTTCTGCGTCCGACGCTGATACCCAGGTGTCGATCGATCGATGGCACTTGCGGCGTGCGGCAGAGGGATATCACGCTACGGTCGCGGGCGAGGACTTCGCGCTTGCATTGACACTCGTGGCCGCTCAGTCGCCGATGCTCAACGGCGATCGCGGCTTCAGTCAGAAAAGTCCCCTGCCAGAGTCGGCCAGCTATTATTACAGCATCCCGCATTTGTCCGTCGCGGGTAGCGTCACGCGCGATGGCGTTGAATCGACAGTAACCGGCGAGGCCTGGCTGGATCACGAATGGTCCAGCGAGTATCTGGACCCCGATGCGGCAGGCTGGGATTGGACCGGCATCAATTTTGACGACGGTTCGGCGCTGATGGCGTTTCGAATTCGTGCCAAGGATGGGACGACGCGCTGGGCTGGTGCGACCTTGCGCGCAGCTAATGGCCAGTCGCACACGTTTGCACCGGAAGACATCCACTTCACCCCGCTGCGGCGCTGGCGATCCGAGCGCACCGGTGTGAGCTATCCCACTACCTGGCAAGTGCAGGTTGGAGATCTGCACTTCGAGCTGCAGCCGCTGCTGCAGGACCAGGAGAACGATACGCGCGCGACCACGGGCGCGATTTATTGGGAGGGCGCGGTCACCGCGACAATAGCCGGCCATTCGATCGGGCGCGGTTATCTGGAGCTGACGGGATACGGGACGGCGCTGCGCTTACGCTGATCCAATGACCCCAACCGCAAGACTTTGCGCAGGGTCAGTTGACATAACTCCGACAGGCGTCGGCAAGCAGCGACAGCCAATGCGAAGGCCATTTCTTCGATATGGCCGCAACCATTTGTTTCCTAGTAGTTCAACGAGCGTCCTATGCACGTTGACAAAAATTACCTGTAGGACAAGTCACCCGACTTTGTGTCGGTGAGTCGAGACAATTGCAACATTCGCACCTGGACTTTTAAATCGTCCCTCGTCTAACGAGCCGCTCGTGCATTCGCCAACGGCTTATTGGTGGGTTACTAATTTGATGGAGAGGCCGAATGCCCCATGTTCGTGTGTTGAAAGTGTTGCTCGCGCTCGCAATTACTTCGTGGACGTTTTTTTCCGCCGAGTTGCACGCCATGACGATTACTGGCGCTCCGACCACGAAGGCCACCGTCGGCACTACCTATACCTTCAAGGCCGGCATCAGCGGCGCAAACAACGGCGTTGCCACTTTCTACATTAACGGACGTCCAAGCTGGGCTACGTTTAACGGCGCCACTGGCACCCTCACCGGCAAACCGACCGCCGCCGGAACATGGAACGGAATCAAGATCACGGCCTACGATGGGACACATGGCGCCGCCCTGGCTGCGTTTACCATCACGGCGACCGGCAGCAGCGTTGCCTTAAAAATCTCGGGTGTTCCGGCAGCAACCGCCGACACTGGGGAATACTATTTCTTTCGCCCCACGGTCACGGCAGCATCGGGCGCCAAGCTCACCTACGCTATCGTCAAAAAGCCGAGCTGGGCATCCTTCAGCACATCGAACGGCACCCTTTCCGGTACGCCGTCGACGAGTAACATCGCCACGTACTCAACCATCGGGATCGGTGTGTCTGATGGCAAGACCAGCGTCAGCCTGCCCGCATTCAAAATTGTTGTTGCCAAACCCACGAATGGATCCGCGTTGGTGTCATGGACCAAGCCGGTGAAGAATACCGACGGCAGCACGCTGAACAATTTGGCCGGCTTCCGCATTCATTACGGCAACAGTCTGTCGTCGCTGACGAAGGCGGTCTCCGTTGGCAACCCGACGACGACCAGCGCATCGATCGAAGGCTTGTCGCGTGGGACCTGGTATTTCGCGGTAGTAGCCCTGACGACCGCCGGCATTGAAAGCGCCTTGTCCAGCGCCGGCATCAAGACGATCAACTAAACTTAAGCTGCCTTTGCACACCGCGACATTCAGGCGCAAGCGGGCAGCGTGGCAGGTCCCAGTGTCGGCTGCGACCACTCGTTGACCTCATCCGTCCAGACCTTGAAGGACTTCAGGACGTTCGGGCCGAAGGTGGTCGTGATGGCAACATCCGCCGCATCGCGGCCTCGCGCCATCAAAATACGTCCAATTCGCCGCTGATTGTTGCGCGGGTCGAATGTATACCAGCCGCCGTCCAGATAGGCCTCGAACCAGCCGGCGAAATCCATGGGCGCATCCATCGCCGGCACGCCGATATCGCCCAGATACCCCGTGCAATAGCGTGCTGGGATGTTCAGGCAGCGGCACAGTGTGATCGCCAGATGCGCGTAGTCCCGGCACACGCCACGCCGCTCCTTCCACACTTCCAACGCAGTCTTGGTGACGCGCGCGAACTCGTAGCCGAATTGGATATGCGAATGCACGTAATCACACACGGCCTGGACCCGAGACCAACCCGGCTTCACCGTCCCGAAGCGCTGCCACGCAAACGCCATCAGGGCTTCGGTTTCGCAATAGCGGCTGCCCAGCAGATACGTCAACGAATCCGTTGGCAACGTCTGCACCGGCGCCTCATTCGCGAACGGCGCCGACATTTCCGGCACGCCGAGATCGCTGATCAAACCGTCGGCGCGCAACTGCACAGGACCGGCCGGCGCGATGAATCGCGTGCAGCAATTGCCGAAGCTGTCGAAATATTGATAGGCCGTGCTGAACGGCGTCAGTTCCAAGTGATCTGGTCTGATGATGTCTGAGGAACGGCTCGGGTGAACGTGCAACATCGCCACCACCGGCGTTGATTGCGCGAATTCATACTGAATCTCGTATCCGAACCTGATGATCATGACCTCTCCGTGCCGGCATCGGCTTGCGTATTGCAAGACTATCAATTGGCGCCGGTCCGTCCGTCGCGTTGCGACCTCCAAGTATCGTCGGAAATGTCTGACGCAGTAGGAATGCTCGCACTTTGGACGTCGAGGGGGCAATTAGCTCGGTGCGAGAGCGTCTGCCAGCAAGCAGATGGCATTTGCACGTTCAACCTCACTGGCGATCCAGGATTGCTGGTCGTGCAGACAGACCAGTTCGATAGGCTCTCGATTTTCAAACTTCTCGAGCAGTTCGATGCGCGAAAACGGCACCATGCTGTCGCGTCCACAACTTCTGCAGCGGGCAGGAAAATTTACAATCTCGCGCATGATTGGCTCCTGTCGGTGCGTGTCGCCAAACGATAGCGCCGGTCAACGCAACATTTCAACTTCTGTTCAATAATCTGCTGCTTTGTCTGTGAACAGAGACGGGTTTGCCTGTGGAACAGAATGCCGGTGGACCGCGCCACGCTGCAGAGCTATGTCAGTCAGGAGGCCACCAAAAATCCGCAGCCCGAAGTCCACATCGAGGTCGACAAATTCTCGAAGTACGAGATCGTGGCGCAAACCTTGGCGGATCTGCAGCGTCGGGGCTTGAAGAAAATAGGATTCGTGAGCAACGACTTCTGAGCTCAGTCGAGCTGTGTTTTATCCAAGTTGAGCAGCGAGCTCAACAGAACATTATTGTGGCACTTGTTCAATCATACCAAGCAGGTGACTTTCGGACTGTGCGAAAGAAATCCATGCTGTGCCCGATCCACAACTGGGCACTGGTCTTTTTCACCAGTTCTTCGACTTTCTGCCGCGACTCGACCGTTCCGGTGGTCTTCTCCTCCTCCGGCATACGCTTCAAGTCGCGCTCTTCTGAATAATGATATAGGTCGCCGGACAGCACGACAGGTCCCGTGTTCTTGAGGCGCACCAACAACGAGCAGTGCCCCTCGGTGTGTCCCGGCGTGGCGATGACGACGACGGTACCGTCTCCGAAGACGTCATGGTCACCGTTGAGTATCTTCGCCTTGCTGCTTTCCAGCGCCGCGTAATGACCAAACCAGGGATACACGCGAGCGGTCTTGCTGAACATCGAGTCGCGATCCCCTTTGTAGACCAGCCAGGTCGCACCGGCAAAGTCGCCGGCATTGCCGACATGATCCCAATGGTAGTGCGACAGCACGAGGTAATTGATCTTGGCAGGTGCAACTCCGATATCGGCCAGTTGCCCGCTCAATGTATTGAACTTGATCTGACCGTAGCCTTCGACCACGTTTTCGTACAGCGGTCTGCCGACGATGCGGTCGTTGAGGCCTGTGTCGTACAGCAGCGTGCCCTTCGGATGGACCACCAGGTAGCACGTGACTCCCATGTTGGTGTCCTTGACCTCCTCACGCTTCAGGTTGTAGTCCTCGGGCTTGTTGTTGATCAGGGTTCCGCAATCGAAAACGTACAGGCGCGGGCTGGTGACTTGCGGAACTGCCGCGTGCGCCAATGGCGCCGTCATCCACAGCAAAGCACCCAGCTTAAGAAGTTTCATCTTTCACCCGATCCAAGGTTAGGGAATCTACGTCACAAACGTAGCGGTTGGTCTTTGGCGCTGCGCGGCCAATGCGTACGCCGGCGCAAAAAGTGTCGATCAATGAGATCGACATGCAATCAGCATTCAAAACAGCTCGAAAAGTGTATCTGGAATCGAATTGGCTTCATACCCGCCTCAATTCGCCGCTCGCGATCATTCGCGCAAGCTTGCGGACAACTCATCGCGCACCCCACAATCAATGTTACAGCGGAATTTGCCACGCCGTCGAAGTGGCCAGGAAGTTGTGGATACCGCGCCTACACACGAATCGCCGCCAACCGCTCAACTGTGGGCGCACCTGCGCCAGGACCGGCGCTACCTCGCGATGCTGGGATTGGGATTTTCCTCCGGGATCCCATACCAACTCGTTTATTACACGCAATCGGCCTGGTGGACGCAGGCAGGGCTCGCCATCGGAACCATCGGCCTTCTTGGCGAGTTGGCGATCGCGTACCAGCTCAAGTTTCTCTGGGCGCCCTTCCTCGACAGTTTCCCTCCCCCGCTCATTGGTCGCTGGATGCGGGGGCGGCGTGGTTGGATCTTGCTGGCACTGCTCGGATGCATGGCATCGTTGGCCGGCGTTGCGTTCGGTGATCCCGGTCATTTCCTGGGGTGGACGATCGGCTTCACCTTGTCGCTCGGCGTGTTCGGTGCAACGCTGGACGCCGCAGTCGATGGCTGGCGCATCAATGCCGCACCGCCGGGAAAGCAAGCATTGATGACGAGCTTTATGGAGATTGGTTACCGCTTCGGTGCGCTGGGCTCGGGAGCAGTCGCACTCTCCATGGGCCAGCACCTGGGATGGCGCGCCTCTTACCTGATCATGGCCGTGCTGTTATTGGTGGGCACCGCCTGCGTCTGGCTCGCACCGGAGACTGACCTTGATCGCCGCCCGCCCGGTCCGCGACCCACGCTGTTTGAGATCGTCTGGACACCGCTGCAGGATCTGATGACCCGACTAGGCCGCTTTGCGGTTCCCGTACTCGTGTTGATCGCCGGATTTCGCTTGCCGGGATATTTGACCACTGCGATGTCCATACCGCTGTTCAAACACTTGCAGTACACCGAGGATCACATTGCGTTGGTCACCAAGACCTTCGGCTTCTTCGTTGCCATTGCAGCGACGATGTTCTCAGCGTGGCTCGTGCGTAAGATGGGCATATTGCGCTCACTGTTCATCGGAACGGCGGCTGCATCAGCCTCGCACCTTGCGCTCGCATGGCTGGCTGCACACGGCACCGAGTTCTGGGCATTTTGCGTGGCGGTGAGTATTGAGGGCTTCGCCTACGTCTTCGCACAGATGGTACTGATCACGTTCATGTCGCTGATCGTGTCGAAGGAGCATGCTACCGCCCAGTTTGCACTGCTCACATCGCTATGTGCTTTTCTGGGTCACCAATTTGCAGCAGGCTCGGGCTTCGTTGTCGCGCGCGTGGGCTATACGCAATTCTTTGTCGGTACTGCTCTGATCGGCATTCCGGTGGCCATGCTGGCCTGGTGGGTCTGGAAGCGGGGCTTCTCGATCGCCGCGTTGGCGTCTGATTCACGGTCTGCGTCAATTCGATGATCGATTCGAGGGGCGTAGCTATTCAGCTGATTGCAAAGCATCAATTGGGCTAAACTCGCCGGGCGGTCGCAGAAATCCAAGCCCCATTCAAGAATAAAGGATACTCGCATGCAATTGAAAAACCTTTTCACAGTCGCAGGTCTTTTCGTGGCACTCCTGACCTCTAGCGCCATGGTGTCGGCTGGCGACGCCAAATCCGATGTCGCCGCCATACACGCAGCGGATCAAGCCTGGCAGAAAGCGTACAACGGTGGAGATCTCGCGACGGTGGTCGCGCTTTACGATGCGCAGGCCATCCTCTATCCGCCGGGTTCACCGCCCATTCAAGGAGCGGCGGCGATCAAAGCGTACTTCTCGAAGGATATCCTCGACTCGGCCAAGGCCGGCGTCGTATTTTTCCTGGATCCAAAACCCGATGGCGGCGTGTCGGGTGATTTTGGCTGGGCGTCGGGCACCTATGCGGTGAAGACGAAGGCCGGGAAAGTCCTTGATCGCGGTTGGTACTTTTCGGTGTCCCAACGCAAAGACGGAAAGTGGGTTTATCTGCGCGATGCGTTTAATTCCAACGCAGCGCCGGCAGCAGCACCGGTGACGCCGCCCGCCAAATAGAACAGCGGAGTCTCTTTCGTAGTTTGCCCCCCTGGTTGGGGGGGCAAACGCGACATCTGTGGCTAGCGAGCGCGCAATCCGAAGCGCCGAATCGGTGCCTTCGGCGACGCCCACTTGACGTCAGATCCCGGCGTACCAAGCATATCCACCTTCAGGTGACGCCGAACCCAATCCCTTGCCGAATTTTCGCAGATCGTCCGTAACCGCAAGGCGGGTAATAAACTTAACGCTCTTGTACCCCAGTTGCCGTGGAACTCGCATGCGCAACGGCCCGCCATTCCCAACGGGAAGGTCTGCACCATTCATTCCATAGGCCAGATACGTCTGCGGGTGCAACGCATCGCCCATATCGATGCTGTCCCACCAGTCGGGATCAAGCGAAAAGTAGACGACGTACTTGGCTTGCGGCTGAATTCCAGCCACCTCCAGTACATGCGAGAGCGGCACACCGGTCCACTCGGCTACGTACGACCAGCCCTCTTCGCACGCTAACTGCGTGATCTGGCTGCGAGACGGATAGCTCTTGAGCTGGTCCATCGAGAACATACCTGGCCGGTCCACCATCCCCTCGACGGTGAGCCGCCAATCTGCAAACCCACCCGCTTGGAGAGTCTTGAACGTGTCACTCAGCGGCTTGATTTCGTTTGCGAGCGGCGTCGTCGAAATCTCACTGCGCGCGAACTCACGCGCCATCGAGTGATTGGTCAGCAGCCGGTAGGACGCATAATTTAGCGTTTCCCCCGCACCCCAGATTCCACCGTAATCGGGTGGGATCAGCCCATAGTTCTTCGCCAAGCCCGCGGCCACACCCAAACCCGCAATGCCCGTTGCTGCGGCGACGCCGGTTTTGATCAGTTTGCGTCGCGAAATGTCGGTCATGCGTCCTCCAGGGGTCCACCAATCCGGCCGGTAATCATGGTGCGGATGCGGCTGCGGAATCCAGCAAACCAAACCATCCCAACATGCACCAGGAGAAACAACAGCAGCGACATCGCAACGAAAAAATGAAGGGTGCGCGCTGATTGTCGCCCGCCCAGCAAGGTGACGCTTGCGGGAAACGCTGAAGTAAAGGCCGGCGACATCGCGAGCCCAGTCCAGATGACCAAAGGAAACAATGCAAAGATCACGAACAGGTAGCTAAGCCGCTGGAGCAAATTGTAAGACCACTTCTCTGCTGCACTCGGCCGCTCGAAGCGCAAATGATTGGCAATCGTCTTCCAGAGAGCCCGCCGCGAAACGTCTGCTGCACGCGGCAGCAGATCTTTGCGAAAATGTCCTGATACGAAGCCTGCAGTTACATAGACCAAGCCGACCAGCACTGCCAGCCACGCAGATTGAAAATGAAGATACCGGCTCCATCCGTTCTGATCCGGCAACACGTACTCGTAGCCCGTCTGCACCAGCGACCTCGACGACGGAATCGGCAGTTGGAACAACGCCGGCGTCAACACATTCCCGTTCTCGCCCCAATAGAAGCGCGGATGGGAGATCAAAATTTCAATCCCGCTGACAAGCAGGGCGAAAAAAGACAGAGCGAAAATCCAGTGCGTGGCGCGAACCAGAGCGGAGTGACGCAACCGTTGCGCGGTGGATGGAGAATGGCGAGCGGACTCCGTCACCAGTCCTTCGGGCACTGACTGAATCTCTCCCATCGGAATAAACCTCCCGGCGAACTTCAATGCGCTGCTCGAATATCACCGGATGTTAGCATGCTTCTAGCAGGCTACCCCGCCGCGCCCAAGGTTTCCACGGAGCGAGGTCGAGTACCTGTGGCAGGTACGGAGTTGCGTCGTAGCGGCCAGTTACCGACTCGCTTTATTTGCCAGCCACTTCCGTCAATAGAATCTTCCAATGCGCAACGTTGTCATCCAACGCTTTCACCGGCAGCCGCTCATCTTTGCCGTGAGCGCGGAAATCGACAGGCACCACAATCCATGCGCCGTTGGCCCCATAAATCGGGATACCGGCAACCCGGAATGGCCTAGCATCGCTTGCTCCTGTCGACATTTCCGGGGAGATTGGCACTCCAGGATGCAATGTGTGGATCGCCTTGGCATACGCTGCCGTCACATCGGGGCGCAAGGGCGAGGACAGCGACGCGCTGTAATTGTCATTGCGCGTCACGACAACCTCCGGGTCGGCCACGATGGCGGTCAGGTCTTTCTGCACATCATTGGGATCAATGCCGGGGAAGATTCGGCAATTGATCATCGCCGTTGCCAGTTGCGGCAGCGCATTGTCGGCATGACCGGCAAACAGTCGGGTGGGCACACAGCGCGTCCGGGTTAAGCCGACTTCGCTCTCATCGTTCTCGATGGCGTCTGCGGCGGCACCGTCCGTCGGGTTTGCCAGCCAGGCCCGCATCGCATCGCCGAGCACGCCCTTCTCCTGCTTCTGCCGTTCGCTGAAATAGGCCCGCGTTGTTTCACTCAGGACGGGCTCAAAGCGGTGCGTCTCAATCTTGTCCAACGCATGAGCGAGGCTGTAGATCGCATTGTCCTTGCGTGGCTTTGACGAATGCCCGCCGCGGTTGCGAACGGTCAACGTGTAGCCTGCAAATGTTTTCTCCGCCGTCTGCATCAGGAAACCGGCAGGCCGCCCGTCAGCAAAGAATCCACCGCCGCCGCCGTCGGCATTCAGGCCATATTCGACATCGAGGTCCTTCTTCCACTCGGTCGCACCCTTGTTGGCACCGATGCCGTTGGTTTCCTCATCGCCGGTGAAGAACACCACGATATCGCGCGTCGACTTGAAACCAGCACGCTTGAGGTCGAAGAGCGCCTGCGAGATGCCGACGATGCCGTCCTTCATGTCGAGGGTGCCGCGTCCATAGTAGTACCCATCGCGTTCGGTCAGGACGAAGGGATCAGTGCTCGAGTCTTCGCGCTTAGCTTCTACGACATCCATGTGCCCCATCAACATGATCGGCTTGCCCTTAGGCTTACCCGGTGTGCGCCAGCGGACGATCAGTGCGGCGGTCTTATCGGTTACTTTACCGACGGGGTCGGTGCTGTCGTAGGGAACCACCTTGACATCTTCAGCCGCAAAACCGGCTGCCTTGTATTGATCGGCGAGATAATTCGCCAATGCCGGCACATTGCCGCGACCAAATACCGTAGGAATATTGACCAGGTGCTCGAACATGTCGTGCGTTGCTTGGTGCCGGTCTGGCGAAAGTTTTTGGGCGGAGACCGATGCCGGCATTGCTGGCATCGTAACCAAAAATGCAGACCCAATCAGCAAGCTAAAAATGCGCATCATTCATCTCCTGTTAGCATCCGAGTAAACATCCCCGCACTGAAGTGCGAGGTGCGATTTCAAACGTGTGGCTAGCTACGCAAGCCCGCCGGCAAAATGGATCGCCCTCAACGAAACAATCTCAGAGCAAACGGCTTTCCATCATTGACCCACCGCTTTTTCTTTGCTGCCCGGCGCCGCCGTCGCGGAAGTCTTCGGTCGAAGCAAGTCGTTCAACTTCTGCAGCGAAGCCGCATCCTCAGCGCTGACTTTATCCGATCCTGCGCAGCGAGGATCCGTGTGCTGGAGCGCCTTGATCATGGCATCCGTCAGAGGAATGGGGTCGCAGCCATGTCCGGTCTCGCAAATGAAATCCCATTTGGCCTCGGCCTTGATGTGGCATCCAAAGCAACTGCCACCGAATCGGTTGACGGTATCGGTGAAGCCGCGCGTGCGAATTGCGGTGCCCTCTTTGGAGATGTTGAGATCAAAGAATTCCCAGTCGTGCGTTGCTTCGTTGAACCCTTTCGGTTGCTTGACCATGACTTCGGTGGGCACCAGTTGCACCACGGAGCCGGTCGGATACACGCCGCCGTTGGTCGATCGCGCGACCTTCAGCGTGCCGGCCAAATCGCCTTTTAGATTGCCGACGAAGAAACCGCGTACGGGCTTCAGTTTGCTGATGCAACCAAACGACTGATCTGTCACTTTGATCGGCGCGGGGGGTTGCGCCTGCGACGCGCCAACCAAGCCGACAGAAAGGAAAACCAATCCCAGCATTCTGTGATTCATACAGGTTCCACCTCAACGTTGTCCGCTACATACTCCGAATATCCTAGCCGACTCAGCCGCGCTTTCACAACACCGCTGCTCGCTCCCCGTCGACGAGTCATTGTCCCGAGCGTCATGCATAATGGCTCCATACACAATGGCAGAGAGTTCTACTCATGAAATCACGCCGCAACTTCATTCAATCCACGCTGGGTCTCGTCGGCACCACGGTCGCCGGCAGCTTGGCCACGCGACCGGCACTCGCCGGTGATCCGGGAGCCACCGTTTCCCCGGCACTGGCCGCGGTGAACCACAAGGGGCCGGTGCTGCGCTGGACCCCCAAACACGAAGAGTTGGTCTACACCTTCGGCGGCGCCGCACCCCGACAACGCATTCAACCCGGCACGCGCATCATCAGTTGGACCGAGGATTGCTTCGACGGCGATGTGAAAACCGCAGCCGACCTGATCTCCAAAGTGCTAGTACCCGGCCGCGACAATCCACAAACCGGACCCTTCCATGTGGAGGGGGCCGAACCTGGCGATACATTGGCCATTCGCCTTCTGAGTGTGACCCCTGCCCGCTCCCATGCAGTGTCGGCGTTCAGTCCCGGCTTCGGCGCGCTGGTGAGCAATGAACAGACGGCGATGCTGGGGACCGTCCTGCCGGAGGCTACATGGCGCTATGAGGTGGATGCCAAGCGCAATGTCGCGCGCACCACGTCCGGTGACGGCAAGTACTTTTGGGAAGTGCCATTGGCGCCCTTCCTGGGCTGTCTGGGCGTCGCGCCGGCCGGTGGCGAGGTTCGCTCCGCCATCGTTCCCGGAGCCTTTGGCGGCAACATGGACTGCACTGAAGTCTGCGCCGGCAACACGGTCTATTTGGGCGTGAACATGCCCGGTGCGCTGCTGTCCTTTGGTGATGGTCACTACGCCATGGGCGATGGGGAAATCATGGGCGGTGCCGTGGAAGGTGCCATGAATGTTGATCTGATCGTCGATCTGATCAAAGGCGTCAAGACGCCGATCCCGCGCATCGAGAATGCCACCGAGATCATGTTTGTCGGCTCAGGCCGGCCGCTGGAAGATGCCGCTCGCGTCGCCTTCAAAGCGATGATCGGTTGGGTTCGATCCTCTTCAGGGCTGTCCGAAGTTGATGCGTATCAATTGGTGGCGCAAAGCGCGCGAGCGCCGATCATTCAGCTCGTGGATCCGGAATACACGGTGCTTGTGAAGATGGCCAAGGATCGTCTGCCGACCAAGCGCTGACCTTACGCCTGCCACCGCCGAGTGCAGAGCGCACTCGGCGGTGGTGGAGTTCTTACGCTTAGAATTTTCGCGTCAGCGTCAGCCCGATCGTCCGCGGTCGCACCGTCAACAATCCGCTCGGATCCTGCGTCGAATTGATCGCCGATATTTGCGCGCGTTTGTCGGTCAGGTTGCGCGCAAAGGCAGTGATGCTCCAGGCGTCGTTCAGCAGCCCTACCCGAAGATTGACCAGCGCATAGGAGCCCAGCGGCAGATTGAAGGTGTTGGATGAAAAATACGAATTCACCTTGTCGCGGTAGTTGATATCCGCCACCACACTTGCCCGCCATTGGTCATGAATCGGTCGGGTGTAATTCAGTCCCAAATTGAACTGCACCTTCGGCACGTTCGGAATGGTCTCACCCGTCAAACCCAATGTTGGATTGGCAGCTTTTTCCGCCGTTGTCGCACCTTCGGTGAGATACGCATCCTGATAGGAGCCCGCAAAGGTCGCCGTGAAATACTCGAACGGGCGAACCCCCAACTCGAACTCCACGCCTTTCACCTTGGCCTTGCCCGCATTGCCCACGAAGGGGAACGCGCCATCGGCCGTCGTTTCCGACACCTGGATGTTGTTCCAACGAATCAAATACGCATCCGCTTGGTATTCCAGGAGGCCGTCGAACAATTTACCTTTGGAGCCCACTTCGTAGTTGGTGAGCGAATCGGGCGAGAACGCCGCCGGGATCGGCTCAAAGGGTTCGGATTGTGGATTCAGACCGCCACTGCGAAAGCCTGTTGAAGTAGTCGCGTACAACAATGCCGCGTCGTTGAGCTTGTAGCTGACGTTCACCTTGTACGTGACCTTGTTGAAGGTTTGATCCGGATCCGTGATCGGCCCTAGGACAGGACCGGGCGGGAAGCCGCCAAACGGATGCGTCGACTCTTGCACGCCTTCAAGCTTCTCGGTGAAGTAGCGCAAGCCGCCGATCACGGTGAGTTGTGGCGTCACCTTCCACGTTGCTTCACCGAACCCCGCATATTTGGTGCTGCGTCGATGATCGACCTGGCCAAAAAAGGTGTTGCCGACGCCCGGGTTTGCAAGTGCATCGTCCGCGTTGTCACGGCTGAAGGCTCCATTCACATACCCCAGCCCGTTGGTGGTGATCACCTCCGAGGCCCATTCACTTTTCTCGAATTGGCGAAACGCGCCCACCACAAAGTTGATGGGAGACTGGAAATCGCTCGCGTAGCGAATTTCGGTGGAGTTCACGCGCCGGTTTTGCGGCTCCAACGTCTCCGCCGGCACCGGCACTTGGAAGGACACCAGAATCGGCGTCGAATCAAAGGCAAAATTCAGCCTCCGATTGAACTGGTTGTTGGTGGCCGTGATCGTTCCGGAGTTCATCTTGTAGGTCGCAGTCAAACCAAACACTTGCAGATTGTCGGCCCAGGGACTGCGCGTGACATCGGTGTTGCACAAGTCGCACCCTTGCACGGGTGGAATGGTCGCATCGCCCCACGACGTGACCCCCGCCGGTGTGTATCGCGAGGAGCCGTTGGAGCGCTCGGTTTGAGCCGTGTAGGTCGCCTCCAGCATCAAATCGTCGGTAGCCTGGTACTTCAGGATTGCGCGGCCACCGCCCACCTTGTCATCGTTGACTCGTCGCACCAATCCCACCGTACCCACGCGGATCTGGTTGATGAAGCCACTATCATCGGTTTGCCATCCGACCAGTCGCACCGCCACTTTACCCTCGACGAGCGGCAGGTTCAGCGCGCCATTGAGGTTGGAATTGCCGCTGCCATTCGACGTGTTCGACCCCTCCAGGGTCAGATAGCCATTCATCGAGTTCAGGTCCGGGGACTTGGGGATGAAGCGGATCGTGCCGCTCATCGAACTGGCACCGTACAAGGTTCCCTGTGGACCGCGCAGAACCTCGACGCGGTCCAGGTCGTACAAGCGGATGTCGGCTTGAAAGCCGCCGCCGTCGTTGGCGTTGGCGCCGCTGATCGGCGCCTCACCATAGTAGATGCCGGTGGTCGAGGCGCCCGTGGAATTGATGCCGCGGATGACGTATTTCTTGTCACCGGGGCCCAGGTCCTGAACCGACAGGCCTGGGATCTGACCTGCGATGTCCATGAACGCGGAGGCGCCGGACTTTTGCAATGAATCGCCCGCGATGGCTTGAATCGAAGCCGGGATATCCAGAACTTTTTGTGCGCTGAGCTTGTTGGCCGTCACCACAACTTCAGCGAGCGGCGAAGCCTCGATCGAGCGTTGAGTTGCATCGTCGGCGGCGAAAGCGTCGAGTATCGGCGCCCAGGCTCCCAAAATCCCGGATAGCAGCGCCATCGTGCCCAGTTGGTGTGGTTGTCGGTTGTTCACAATCGCTTCTCCCGAATTGAATGATGGCTGTACTTCGCCAATTCCCCTGAAAACATTTTCTTGCGGCATCTGGTGTCCGCTATTGACTGGTCATGCAGATTTACCGAGTCTATCTACTCGAAATCTTGCCCAGTCATCGGGCTCAAATCATACGAGGCTTGCGGTCGCGCCAAGACAGCCAATTTAGACCGATCGCCCTAAATACGAATCGACACAACGCCTTGCGAACTCGGAGACAGCATGAAAGCAGTATGGAAGGGCTTGGTAATTGCAGATTCTCAAGACACCGTCGTTGTGGAGGGGAACCACTATTTTCCGCTCGAAGCGGTCAATGCGGCGGTGTTGGAGCCCAGCACGCACACGAGTGTGTGTCCGTGGAAAGGCACGGCGAGCTATTACACGCTGAACGTGAATGGGGATCGCAACACCAATGCTGCTTGGTACTACGCAGAGCCCAAGGAGGCAGCCAGCCAGATCAAGGGTCGAGTTGCTTTCTGGAAGGGTGTCAGCGTCGGCACGTGACGACAGTTCATTTGATCATCCACGGTCGGGTCCAGGGCGTGTTCTTCCGTGATTCAATGCGACGGGAGGCTCAACGACTCTCAGTCTCAGGCTGGGTCCGCAATCGCGATGACGGCACTGTCGAAGCAATCGTGCAGGGGCCAACTGAAGGCGTCGATGCGATGGTGCAGTGGGCTCAGCGTGGACCTGAACACGCGCTGGTTGAGCACGTAGCTGTCGCTCCTGCGGACGGCAGTCATAGCGGCTTTGAGATCCTTCGCTAAATACCGGCTTCTTTCGGTTCGCTAATCGTTTCAGACGGTGTTGTGACGACAGCGGCCCCCGCCGCGGCACCTGCTACAATTTTGGCAAGGCGATCCGATGGACGCTCAATTAATTCGGGAGTACCTCGTCATGAGTGTTCGTACCATTGTCACCGCCATCACATTCGGTCTGGTGGCGCTGTTTGCCCTGATCAACTGGGGCGCGTTCGTGGCGCCAACCCACTTGTCTTTGTTGGTCACCAGCATAGACGCGCCACTCGGATTGATTATGCTTGGCATTACGGCACTGATCACCGCGGTGCTGCTCAGCTTCGTACTCAAGGTGCATATCACCGCTCTCGCAGACAGCAGGAAGTTGTCCGCGGAATTGCGCATGCACCGTGACCTGGCAAATCAGGCAGAAGCCTCAAGGTTTACGGAACTGCAGAAGTACATCGAGAGCGAGAACAAGTCATTGCGGGCGACACTGGAGGCAATCGCCAAGCAGCTCACGGGAGATTTGAATGCGGCGACCAATACACTTGCAGCGTGCATCGGAGAGATCGACGATCGGCTCGACCGTCAGATGCCGACACTGCCGGCATTGCAGCCCTGAGTTGAGCGAGGTTCGAATTGGCTGCGGAATGGATTGAACGCAGCCGCTAGCTCCGGGCGCTCTCCGCCCCAAGATTACGCAATCGCTTCATGTCCACCGCCTCCAGCGGTTGTGCCAGGCGCAGATCATAACGTCGCTGACCCCGTGCTTTAGGGCGCATCCGCTACCGGTGACTCGTCCGCGTTGCCCAGAATCTTGGGATACGTCAACCTGCGGAACTCCTCATGGGCAACGTGGGACGTGGCTTAGACAAAATCGATTTGCCAATATTCGACCGGAATGGCCACTTAAGAGCGGAGAATCGGACGGCTCACGGCAAGAAGCGGACATTGGGGCTTTGAAGTCTGCACCACAAAGCGGACCCTCATAAAACGAAACCAGTGCTTGAGTTTAACGACCGAATACTGCTGCATTTCATGCGCCGCGAGCG
>JANMXI010000293.1:0-25806 GCA_031394735.1 Pseudomonadota bacterium
CTCATAGCAAGGAGTGAGAGAAGAGAAGTCGTACGCCGGCAATCGAGTGTCGCATTTGAAGATCAAGAGGTTGGATCAAGAAATTATTACAAGAATCACCGCATAAGAAATCTGCAGCGTCTGCGTCGGTGATTGCCGGAAACCGCGCTTGGCACTACAGTAGGGAGCTCCGAATTGCAGAGCGTTCGGGCAATACAAGGACCGATTCTCCTGAACGTTTTCAAATGTCGATCGGGCGACGCCGTGCCGCGTACGCGACGGGTGACGCGCGCAGCTGCGTGCGCTGCAGCGCTAGTCGTGATGGCAGGCCTGAGTGCTTGCTCGACCAAGACCCCGCCGCCACCGCCCGCCATTGAGGTGACCGTGGTGCAACTCGCACCGCAGCCGGCCACCGTGACGTTGGAGTATGTGGCACGCACGGAGGCGTTCAACACCGTCGAGATCCGTCCGCGGACGGGTGGCTTGCTGCAGAAGCAGGTGGCGCAGGAGGGCGCGGTAGTCGGCTCCGGTCAGCTTCTCTTCAGAATTGATCCGCAGCCTTATGAGCAGGCGCTGGCGCAGGCCAAGGCGGCTGCGGCGCAGGCGAAGTCCGGTCTGGAACAGGCACTGCGCGATCAGGCACGCATTGCGCCGCTGTCGAAGGTGGACGCTGCCAGTCAACAGGAATTGGACGCGGTCGTGGCGCGCGTCGAAGCAAGCCGGGCTGCGGTGGACGCCGCCGGTGCTGCGCAGAAAACGGCAGAGTTGAATCTCGGTTATACGAATATCACCTCACCGATCGACGGCATCCTGGGCCGGGCGCAGGTGCGCGTCGGTGCGCTGGTCACGGCCTACCAGACGCTTCTCACCACGGTGTACGACACCGATCCGATGTACGTGAACTACAGCATCAGCGAGCAGCGCGTGCTGGAGTTGCAAAAGATCAGCGGCGTGACGGTGGACAACAAGTACAAGAATCCGCCGGTGTTCCACATCGTGCTGGCCGACGGCTCGGTCTACCCGCATGCGGGCACCTTGAATTTCGTGGATGCAGCGGTGGATCCGCGAACCGGCACCTTGCCGGTTCGCCTGACCGTGCCGAATCCGGAGAAGCTGCTGCGCGCCGGTCAGTTCGCGCGTGTGGTGGTGGATGCGCAGAAGTTGACCGATGCGCTGCTGTTGCCGCAGCGGGCGGTGCAGGAGCAGCAGGGTCGCAATTTCGTGTGGATTGCCGATGCGCAGAACCAGGCGCAACGGCGTGATGTCGTCATGGGTCCGCGCGTGGGCGAGCAGTGGCTCGTGCTCAGCGGACTGAGCGCGGGGGACAACGTGGTGGTGGACGGTGCGCAGAAATTGCGCAGCGGTAGCCCGATCAAGCCTACGCCGGTGAGCACGCCTACAGCCGTGCTTACAGCCGTGGCGAAACCCGGCGCCGCTGCATGAGCGATTTCTTTATCGACCGGCCGGTCTTCGCGACCGTGCTGGCGATCATCATCACGCTGGCGGGCGCCATCGCCCTGTTGCAGCTACCCATCGCGCGCTATCCGCAGATCACGCCGCCGTCAATCGTCGTCTCCACGAGCTTTCCCGGCGCCGACGCCGCCACCATCGAGCAATCCGTTGCCGCGCCCATCGAGCAGCAGGTCAACGGCGTGCCGAACATGATCTACATGGATTCCAAGAGCGGCAACGACGGCTCCTACACACTCACCGTGACCTTCGCGGTGGGGACCGATCAGGACATTGCCGCGGTCGATGTGCAAAATCAGGTGTCGATTGCGCAGCGATCGCTGCCGCAGGAAGTGGTGCGGCAGGGCGTAGTGGTGGCAAAGCGGCAACCGCAGATCCTGATGCTGGTGACGGTACGCGCAACCGATCCGCGTTACGACTACCTGTTCCTGAGCAATTTCGCCAAGCTCAACATTTACGATTCGCTGGCGCGCGTCAAAGGCGTCGGGCAGGTCACCGTGTTCGGCGCGCGCGACTACGGCATGCGCATCTGGCTCGATCCGGATCGCATGGCACAGTTGGGCGTCACCACGCAGGATGTCTCCGCCATTCTGAACGAACAAAACCTGGTGGCGCCGGCGGGGATCATCGGCGCGGAACCCTCGCCACCCGGGCAGCAACTGCAGTACGCGGTGAGCATGCGCGGACGACTGTCGAGCGTTGCGGAATATCAGAACATTCTGGTGCGCGCACGCACCGATGGCAGCAGCGTGCGGCTCAAGGACATCGCCCGCGTCGAACTTGCGGCCACCGATTACTCCCGCTCCAGTCGTTTGAACGGTCAGAGCAGCGTGTTGATGGGTATCTATCAGCTGCCCGATGCGAATGCGCTGGATGTGGCCAAACAAGTGAAGCTGGCGATCGGGCAGCTCGCCAAGTCATTCCCGGCAGGGATAGAAGCGAGCGTCTCCTTCGACACCACGTTGTTCGTGTCCGAATCGGTACACGAAGTGATCGTCACGTTGAGCATCGCCGCCTTTCTGGTATTGCTGGTGGTGTTCCTATTCCTGGGGAATTGGCGCACGACGCTGATTCCGATGTTGGCGGTGCCGGTGTCGCTGATCGGCTCGTTCTCGGCGTTCATCGCGCTCGGCTTTTCGATCAACACGCTCACCTTGTTTGCGCTCGTGCTCGCCATCGGATTGGTGGTGGACGATGCCATCGTCGTGGTCGAGGCGGTGTCGCACAAGATCGAAGCGGAAGGGTTGGACCCGCGCACAGCGACGCGTGCCGCCATGCGCGAAGTGCAGGGTCCGGTGATTGCGATCGCCCTGGTGCTGGTCGCCGTGTTCGTGCCGGTGGCATTTTTAGGTGGACTCACCGGGCAGTTTTACCGCCAGTTTGCGTTGACCTTGTCGGTCTCGGTCATGATCTCCGCCATCGTTGCGCTGACCTTCACGCCGGCGCTGTGCGCGCTGTTGCTGGAATCGCATCAGCCGCACCGTGCGCGCAATGCGCTGGAGCGATTTTTCGATGCCTTCAATCGCGCATTCCAACGGATCACCGATCGCTATACGACGCTCGTCGCGACGGTGATCCGCCGGCGGCGCCTGTCGCTCGGCATTTTTGCTGCCATCGCGCTGGTCGCTGTTGCGTTGGTCTGGACGCGGCCCGGAGGCTTCCTGCCAGATGAAGACCAGGGCTATCTGCTGACGTTCATCAATCTCCCGGCCGGCGCGTCGCAGCAGCGCACCGAAGCCGTGGTACAGAATTTCATCAAGACCGTGCAGAAAAACGCGCCCGAGATCATGAACGTGGTGTCCATCACCGGGTTCAGTGTGCAGACCGGCATCAGTTCGTCTTACGCGGCCACCGCCTTCCTGGTGTTAAAGCCCTGGAAGGAGCGCAGTGGCGCGGCGCACAGCGCCAAAGCCGTTCGCGAGCGACTTACCAAGCTCGTCAGTGGAGTTCCGGAGGCCAGCTTCCTGATCGTCGATCCACCGGGCATTCCGGGCATCGGACAATCCAATGGCTTCGAGTTCGTGTTGCAGGATCGCAGCGGCGGCGAGGTGAATCGGTTCGCTGGCGTCGTGCAGGATTTTTTGAAGGATGCGAATTCGCGCAAGGATCTGTCACGCGTGTACACGCCGTTCAACGCGGCCGTGCCGCAGATCGAATACGTGCTGGATCGCGAGCGCGCCAAAACCTTCGGCGTTGCGATCTCCGATATTTTTTCCACGCTGCAAACCTTTCTCGGCGGCAGCTACATCAATGACTTCAATCTGTTCGGCCGCACCTTCCGCGTGACTGCGCAGGCGGAAGGCTCGGCGCGGACCACGCCCGATGCAGTGGCGGGTTTGTATGTGCGCACGTCCGCCGGCGACATGGTGCCGCTGTCCACGCTGGTCACGGTCAAGGCCAAGGAAGGGCCTGAGTACATCGAGCGCTACAACATCTTCCGCGCGGCGACCATCAACGGCACGGCCGCGGCCGGCATGAGTTCCGGGCAGGGCATCAGTGCCATGGAAACCCTGGGCGCCGCTCTGCCCGAAGGATTCAATTTCGACTGGACCGGCATCACCTTTCAAGAAAAGATGGCCGGGCAGCAGGCGCCCTATGTATTCGGGATGGCGTTGCTGTTTGTGTTTCTGGTGCTGGCCGCGCAATACGAGAGCTGGGTGGTGCCCTTCGCGGTGATCCTGGGGATTCCGCTGGCCATCTTCGGTGCGTTCGCCGCATTGGGTTTGCGTTCCATGGCGAATGACATCTACGCGCAAATCGGTCTGGTCATGTTGATCGGCCTCGCGGCGAAGAACGCCATTCTGATCGTCGAGTTTGCGAAACTCTCGCACTCGCGCGGCGCGCCCCTGGTGGAGGCCGCGCTGGAGGGTGCGAAGTTGCGGCTGCGACCGATTTTGATGACTTCGCTGGCGTTCATATTCGGCTCGCTGCCGCTGGCCATCGCCACCGGCGCCGGCGCCGGTGCGCGTCAGGCGTTGGGTACGACGGTGGTCTTCGGCATGCTGGCGGCGACGCTGCTGGGGATTTTCCTGGTGCCGTTGTTCTATGTGGTGCTCGAAGGCTTGGCGGAGCGCGTGCGCAGTCGGGGCGCGGTACGCAATTCAGCAGCGGGAGAGGGCGGGTGAAGCAGGCAGCGGTATTGGTGGTCGCGGTGTTGATGTTGAGCGCCTGCGCGGTCGGACCGAATTACACCCGGCCGGACCTCAAGGTCCCGGACAAATACCGCTGGGCGCCGGATGCGGCAGGTGCGAGCAGTGCCGGCGACCTGCAGTGGTGGGATTTGTATCAAGACCCTCGCTTGCAGGAATTGGTGCGCATTGCCTTGACCGAGAACGCCGATGTGCGCGTCGCAGCGGCACGGGTCGAGGAGGCGCGTGCGGCGCTCGGATCCAGCCGGATGCAGTTGCTGCCGCAGATTTCCGCATCGGCCGTTGGACAACGTGCCGAAACGTCCGCAGATCTGTTGCGGCAGGGACAGCCACGCTTCGGCGACACCTTCGAGGCGCAGGCCAATGTGTCCTATGAACTGGATTTGTGGGGCCGCTTGCGGCGTTCGACGCAGGCTGCCCGCGCCGATTACTTAAGCCGCGAATTCGCCAAGCGCGCCGTGCTCGTCGGTTTGGTCGGCGATGTGGCGACTACCTATTTCGATCTGATCACGCTGCATCAGGAACTGGCCATCACCCGGCGCACCGTCGACACGCGACTGAAGCTGGTGGAGCTGACTCGGGCTAAACACGATCGCGGCGTGATCTCGGGACTCGATGTGGCTGCCGCCGAGGCGCAGTTGGCGGTGGCGCGCGTTGCCATTCCGCAGCAGGAGCTGGAAATTGCGCGTGCTGAGCATCGCCTGAGCGTGCTACTGGGCCGCTTTCCGCAGTCCTTCGATTTGTCCGATTCGCTGAACACGGTGCGCATCGCGCCGGTGCCGCCGGCCGGTCTGCCCGCAAGCTTGCTGGAGAGGCGTCCCGATGTGCAGCAATCCGAACAACAACTGGTGGCGGCGAATGCGCGCGCAGGTGTAGCCAAGGCCGCGCTGTTTCCGTCCTTGTCGCTTACCGGTGCCTTTGGAACGATAAGCACCGATCTGACCCGCCTGTTCACACCGGAAACCGCGGCGTGGTCCGCCTCGGCCGGTCTGCTGCTGCCGTTGTTGGATCCGCAGCGCAGTGTGTACTCCAAGCGCGCCGCGGATGCGCGGCGTCAGCAAGCGCTCGGCACGTATGCGCAAACTGTGCAGCGCGCGTTACAGGAAGTGGCCGATGCGCTGATCGCGCGCACTAAACAGAGCGAGATCCAGAGTGCGCAGCAGGACCAGGTGGACGCGTTGCGCCGTGCGAGTACAATCGCCCACGCGCGCTACGACGTCGGCACGGCCTCCTATGTCGATGTCACCAACGCGGATCGAGATCTGTTCGGGGCCGAGTTGTCGCTCGCCACCGCCAGCCGTGACAGCCTGCTCGCCACCGTGCAGCTGTATCGCGCACTGGGCGGCGGCTGGCAGCAGGCGGCCGCCACCGCGGAGAAGTGATCCATGTCGACAGATTCTGCGGTGCACCCGTTGTGGTTGCGCCTGACGCATTGGTCCAACGCCCTGGCCGTCCTCATCCTCGTGTGCAGCGGCTGGCGCATCTATAACGCGTCGCCCATTTTCCCGTTTAGATTTCCGGAAGGCATTACTTTAGGCGGCTGGCTGGGCGGTGCGCTGCTGTGGCATTTCGCAGCGATGTGGCTGCTGGTGGCCAATGGCGTCGTGTACTTGTTGTTCAATGTCCTTTCCGGAAGGCTCAAAAGCCGTTTCTTTCCGTTAACCCTACGCGCGTTTATGGCCGACTTCGGGGCGGCCCTGAAAGGCCACCTTACGCATGCAGATCCGCGTCACTACAACGCCGTACAGAAGCTTGCCTACCTGTTCGTCATGCTCGACACACTGCTGGTGATCCTGTCAGGACTGGTGGTGTGGAAGTCGGTGCAATTTCCGTTGCTGCGTACGCTGATGGGCGGTTTCGACAACGCCCGCATCGTGCATTTCTTCGCCATGGCCGCACTCGTGGCGTTCTTCGTGGTGCACATCGTCATGGTGGCGCTGGTGCCGCGCACGCTGCTGCTCATGACCCGGGGTCGGTAGGCGCATTGGGAGCAAATCAATGACTGATGCAAAGCGAGGATCACAACCGGATCGCGAACTGATCTTCAAAGATGCGATACGCGAACTGTCGGCGCCGACCCGACGCCTGTTCCTGCGCAATGCATTGAGCCTGGGTGGTTTGACGCTGCTGACCGGCTGCAGCATCAGCAACGACAAGTCGGTCGATTCTTTTTTGAAAGGCGTCTCACGCCTGAACGATCGGGTGCAGGCCTGGATGTTCGACCCGACCCGTCTCGCCCCGACGTATCCGGCCTCGATGATCACGCGGCCCTTTCCCTTCAATGCCTTCTATGCGCGCTCGCAGGCGCCGCGCGTGGACGGCGACGCCTATCGCCTCGACGTCAGCGGCCTGGTCACGGACAAGCACAGCTGGAACTTGAGCGAGCTGCATCAGTTGCCGCAGGAAGAGCAGATCACCCGGCACATCTGCGTGGAAGGCTGGAGCGCGGTCGGCCGCTGGGGTGGGGTGCGATTCTCGACCTTCCTGCAGCGCATCGGCGCCGATACCACCGCCCGCTACATCGGCTTCAAATGCGCGGACGATTACTACACCAGCATCGACATGGCGACGGCGCTGCATCCGCAAACCCTGCTGACCCTGACCTACGACGGGCAGATCCTGCCGCGCGAATACGGGTTCCCGATGAAGCTGCGCATGCCCACCAAGCTGGGCTACAAAAACCCCAAACACATTGCCGCGCTGTTCGTCACCAACACCTATCCGAGCGGTTATTGGGAGGACTACGGCTACAACTGGTTCGGCGGTAGTTGATCGGCCGGTGTCGCTTTTGAGTAACCCGGAACGCCGGTTTCGGGAATAATGCGCCATGAATGTCCTGATCGAGGTCCTGGGCTGGGCGGGCATGGCGTTGATCGTGGGGGCGTACGCGCTTCTCTCCTTGGGCCGTCTGGCCGCCGACTCTAAATCCTATCAGTACATCAACATTGCCGGTGCGGCCGGCTTGATCGTCAATGGCGGTGCGCGCGGCGCATACCCTTCCGCCGTGCTCAATATCATCTGGATCGGCATCGGGATTTACGCACTGACCAGGGCCCGTTGAGAGCGCCGCTTGCAGTGCCCAATATTTATAGGTTAGTGTTAATTAATCATGCAACCTCTTGATCTACAACAGCTCGAACAAGTCGGAAGCATCGTTGCCCGGTGGCAGAATCGACCGGGACCGCTGCTCGAGGTTTTGCACGAAGTGCAGGAAGTGCTGGGCTGCATTCCCGCTGACGCGGTCGGCCCCATTGCTACCGGTTTGAACCTGTCGCGGGCCGAAGTGCACGGCGTGGTGAGCTTCTATCACTATTTTCGCGAGCACCGCGTCGGGCGGCATACGCTCGAGGTCTGTCGCGCAGAAGCGTGTCAATCCATGCATTCTCAAGAGCTTATAGCTCACATCAAGAAACGACTTAAGATCGATTATCACGAAACCAGTGCCGATGGATCGGTCACCCTGCTGCCCGTGTATTGCCTGGGCAATTGCGCCTGCGCACCGGCGCTGATGCTCGACGGCGAATTGCACGGCCGCGTGACGCCGCAACGGGTGGACGAGTTACTCGAGGCCCTCAAGTGACGATCACGCTCTACGTACCGGGTGATTCGGGCGCGTTGTCTCTCGGCGCCGAGGCCGTGGCGCAGCGGATCGTGGCGGTCGCCGCGCAGCAAGGCGTCGCAGTTCGCATCGTGCGCAATGGTTCGCGTGGCATGTACTGGCTCGAGCCGTTGGTGGAAGTGCAGTGCGGCGCCCTGCGGGTGGGCTACGGGCCGGTCAGCGCTGCGGATGTGCCGGGCTTGTTCGCCGCCGGCTTTTTGCACGGTGCTGCGCATCCGCAGTGCGTCGGACCGGTCGAGGAAATCGCCTATTTCAAACAGCAGCAACGGCTGACCTTCGAGCGCGTCGGCCGTATCGATCCGCTCTCCTTGAGCGATTATCGCGCGCACGGCGGTTTTGCCGGTCTGACCCGGGCCCTGTCAATGGACGGTGCGGCCATCGTCAAGGCCGTCACGGATTCTGGTTTGCGCGGTCGCGGCGGCGCGGCATTTCCCACCGGCATCAAGTGGAAGACGGTGCTGGACCAGGCCGTCGAGCAGAAATACGTTACCTGCAATGCCGATGAAGGGGACTCGGGTACCTTCGCGGATCGCATGCTCATGGAGGGCGATCCGTTCACCCTCATCGAAGGCATGATCATCGCCGGCGTCGCGGTGGGCGCGACACAGGGGTTCATCTATTGCCGCGTCGAGTATCCGCACGCGGTCAAAGTGCTGCGCGCGGCGATTGCCGAGTGCGAGGCGAACGGCTATGTCGGCGCAAACGTCTGCGGCTCGGGCAAGCGCTTCGATCTGGAGTTGCGGCTGGGCGCGGGCGCGTATATCTGTGGCGAAGAGACCTCAATGCTGGAGAGTCTGGAAGGACGGCGAGGCGAGGTGCGCGTGCGTCCGCCACTGCCCGCGATTCAGGGCTTGTTCGGCAAGCCCACGATTGTGAACAACGTCATCTCACTGGCGAGCGTGCCGGTCATTCTGGCCAAGGGCGCGGAGTTCTATCGTGAGTTTGGCATCGGTAAGTCGCGTGGAACGCTGCCCCTTCAGCTCGCCGGCAATATCAAGCGTGGCGGGCTGATTGAACTCGCCTTCGGCACCAGCATCCAATCATTACTGTATGACTATGGTGGCGGCTCGGCCTCCGGCAGGCCCATCCGCGCCGTGCAGATCGGTGGCCCGTTGGGCGCCTATGTGCCGGCGTCGCAATTTGACACGCTGCTCGATTACGAGGCGCTCACAGCGGTGGGTGCGCTGTTGGGGCATGGCGGCGTGGTCGTGTTCGATGACACGGTGCAGATGGGTCAGATGGCGCGCTACGCGCTGGAGTTTTGCGCCAAGGAATCCTGCGGCAAGTGCACCCCGTGCCGCATCGGCTCCACGCGCGGTACCGAGGTCATGGACCGGGTGCTGGCGGGCGTCGAGGTCGAGGCCAATCTGGAACTGCTGAATGATTTGTGTGAAACCATGTTGCACGGCTCGCTGTGCGGGCTGGGCGGCATGACCCCGTTCCCCGTGCAAAGCGCGTTGAAGCATTTTCCTGAGGATTTTCACCATGTACGCAATTGACCATCACGATCTGGGCACGCCGGCTGCGGTCGCGAAGGCGAAGCCGGTCACGTTGGAGATTGATGGCACGTCGGTCACCGTTCCGGAAGGGACATCGATCATGCGCGCCGCCGGTCTTGCCGGATGCTCGGTGCCGAAGTTGTGCGCGACCGATAGCCTGAAGGCGTTTGGCTCCTGTCGTCTGTGCCTGGTGGAAATTGAGGGACGGCGTGGCTACCCCGCCTCCTGCACCACCCAGGTCAGCGATGGCATGAAGGTGAAAACGCAGAGTGAGAAGTTGGGCTCCCTGCGCCGCGGCGTCATGGAACTGTACGTGTCGGATCACCCGTTGGATTGCGTGAGCTGTCCTTCGAACGGTCACTGCGAACTGCAGGACATGGCCGAGGTGGTGGGCATTACCGAGACGCGCTATGGCCTCGCGGGCGAACGCCACGAGCACCTTGCCAAAGATGCCAGCAACCCGTATTTCACCTTCGATCCGAACATGTGCATCGTCTGCTCGCGCTGCGTTCGCGCCTGCGATGAAGTGCAGGGCACGCTCGCGCTCACCATTCAGGGTCGCGGCTTTGAATCCAAGGTCGCCGCCAGTCAGGACGAGTCGTTCCTCCAATCCGAGTGCGTTTCCTGTGGCGCCTGCGTGGAGGCGTGCCCGACCGCGGCGCTCACCGAAAAGCCATTGCAGTTCATGGGACAGCCTGAGCGCGCCGTCACCACCACCTGCGCGTATTGCGGCGTGGGCTGTTCGTTCAAGGCGGAGGTGAAGGGCACGGGCGATGCGGCAGAAGTCGTGCGCATGGTGCCCAACCGCGATGGCCACGCGAATCAGGGTCATGCCTGCGTCAAGGGCCGTTTCGCATTCGGTTACGCCACGCATGCCGATCGCATCCTGAAGCCGATGGTCCGGGCGCGCATCAGCGATCCGTGGCGCGAGGTCAGCTGGGACGAAGCCATCAATCACGGAGCCGCGGAATTCAAGCGCATTCAGCAGCAGCACGGCAAGGACGCCATCGGCGGCATCACCTCCTCTCGCTGCACCAACGAGGAAACCTTCCTCGTGCAGAAGATGGTGCGCGCCGCCATGGGCAACAACAATGTCGACACCTGCGCACGGGTTTGTCATTCGCCCACCGGCTATGGCCTGAAACATACGCTGGGTGAATCCGCCGGCACGCAGACCTTCACCTCGGTGATGAAATCCGATGTCGTCATGATCATCGGCGCCAATCCCACCGAAGGGCATCCGGTCTTCGCCTCGCAACTCAAACGCCGACTGCGGCAGGGCGCCAAGCTCATCGTGGTGGACCCGCGCGTGACCGCCATCGTGCGTTCGCCGCATATCGAGGCCGACTATCATCTGCAATTGCGGCCCGGCACCAACGTCGCCGTCATGAATGCGCTGGCGCATGTGATCGTCACGGAAGGGTTGGTCAAGAGTGAGTTCGTGGCGGCGCGTTGCGAACCGGCGGCCTTCGAGAAGTGGTGCGCGTTCGTCAAGGATGCACGCAATTCGCCGGAAAGCACCGAGAGCATCACGGGCGTGCCGTCGGACACGGTGCGTCGCGCGGCGCGTTTGTTCGCGACCGGCGCCAACGGCGCCATTTACTACGGACTGGGCGTTACCGAACACAGCCAGGGCAGCACCATGGTGATGTGCATCGCCAATCTTGCGATGGCGACCGGCAACCTCGGCCGCGAAGGCGTGGGCGTGAACCCCTTGCGCGGTCAGAACAATGTGCAGGGCGCCTGCGACATGGGCTCCTTCCCGCACGAGTTCCCAGGCTATCGGCATGTGTCCGATGCAACAGTGCGCGCTCAATTTGAAACGCGCTGGCAGGTGCCGTTGGAAGCAGAACCAGGACTGCGCATTCCCAATATGTTCGAAGCCGCGCTCGACGGCAGTTTCCTCGGCCTGTATGTGCAGGGTGAGGACATCCTGCAATCGGACCCGAACACGCATCACGTGGTGTCTGCCTTGTCGGCGATGGAATGCGTGATCGTGCAGGATCTGTTTTTGAACGAGACCGCCAAGTACGCGCACATCTTTTTGCCCGGCTCGTCGTTTCTGGAAAAGGACGGCACCTTCACCAATGCCGAGCGGCGCATCTCGCGCATTCGCAAGGTGCTGAGCCCGAAGGCGGGTCTGGCGGATTGGGAGGTCACGGTGCGTCTGTCCAACGCCCTGGGGTATCCCATGGCCTACGATCATCCCTCGCAGATCATGGATGAGATCGCTTCGCTCACGCCCACGTTCACCGGCGTCTCCTATGCCAAGCTCGACCGTCTGGGCAGCATTCAATGGCCCTGCAACGATGCGGCGCCCGATGGCACGCCGACCATGCACATCGATGAGTTCGTGCGCGGCAAGGGGCGTTTCTTCGTCACCGAGTACGTTCCCACGGCCGAGCGCTGCAACGGTCGTTACCCGCTGATACTCACGACGGGGCGCGTGCTCTCGCAATACAACGTCGGCGCGCAGACGCGGCGCACGCCCAATGTGACCTGGCATTCGGAAGATCGTCTGGAGATTCATCCCGACGATGCCGAGATGCGCGGTGTCAAAGACGGCGATTGGGTTGGCATCACCAGCCGTGCAGGTCAAACCGTCCTGCGCTCCACGGTGACCGACCGTGTGCAGCCGGGCATCGTCTACACGACCTTCCATTTTCCGGAATCCGGCGCCAACGTCATTACCACCGACAATTCCGACTGGGCCACCAATTGTCCGGAATACAAGGTCACGGCGGTGCAGGTGGTCAAGGTCTCGCAACCCGCGGACTGGCAGGAGCGGCTGCGCCACCGCTATGAGCCCGATGCGAACCACGTCTGAACGAACGGTCGAACGATATTCGAAAGGTCTGACGACGCAGACCACCGATCGGTTGGCCGAAGAAGTGCCGATTGCCCTGGTATACCAGGGCGTTCCACACGTGGTCATGCTGGCAAGCCCGGCGGATCTCGAGGATTTCGCCGTGGGCTTCACGGTCAGCGAAGGGCTGGTGGCGAACCGCAGCGAGATTCAAGAGGTCCAGGTCGAGGAAGGTCCCGAGGCCATCGATGTGCGGATCCGCATCGCACCGGCGCGGTTTTCCGCGCTCTTGGCTCAGCGCCGTAACCTCACCGGACGGACCGGTTGCGGGCTGTGCGGGGCAGAGACGCTGGAGCAGGCCATGCGGCCGATGGTCAGCGTCGGACGGTGGCCGGAAATCGATGCGGGTGAACTGCACACCGCGTTGCGTGAGTTGTCTTCGCATCAGCCGATCAACGCATCGACGGGCAGCGTTCATGCTGCCGGTTGGGTGGTGGCGGGTAAAGGGTTACACTGCGTGCGCGAAGACGTCGGCCGGCACAATGCCCTCGACAAAACAATAGGAGCGCTGTTGCGCAGTGAGATGGATCTCTCGGCCGGCTACATGTTGATCACCAGCCGCGCCAGCTACGAAATGGTGCAGAAATCCGCCACCGTCGGCATCGGCTTGCTGGCGGCCGTGTCGGCGCCGACGGCGTTGGCGATTCGCGTTGCCGAGCAAAGCGGACTGACGCTGGTCGGATTCGCGCGCGACGGCCAGCATGTCGTCTACGCCCATCCGACAAAAATACGAACCCTGGCCTGTGCCGTATGAACCCTGCGAATCTGTCCAAGATGGTGAATGACATCGCCGCCTTTTTCGCCTCCGAGTCCGGCGCAGAAAAAGCCGTCATCGACGTGGCCGGCCATATGCAGCGCTTCTGGGATCCGCGCATGCGCCGCGAGATCGTGGCCCATTACGCCCGCGGCGGCGAGGGCCTGAGTGAGTTGTCGAAGAAAGCCGTGGCCGTTCTCGCACGCGCGTCCCAGTAGCGCGACTGCGGTTGTTGCTCCCATGGCGCTGAGCGCAACCGTTCATGTCTTTACCGTGCGGCTCGCCGATGCGGATCGCAACGTGTATGAAACGCTGGAATTGCGCATGGCGCGGCACCCGTCGGAAACCCCGGAATTTTTGCTGACGCGCTTGCTGGCATATTGCCTGGAGTACACCGAAGGAATCGCCTTCTCCAAGGGGTTGTCCGACACCGACGAACCGGCGCTGTCGGTGCGCGATCTTACCGGCGTGCTGCTGACCTGGATCGATATCGGTGCGCCGGAGGCGGCGCGATTGCACAAGGCCAGCAAGGCCGCGCGGCGCGTCGTGGTGTATGCGCATCGCGGCGTCCAGCCGTGGCTGGATCGGCTCGCCGGCGAGCGCATTCACCGAGCGGCCGACATTGTCGTCAACGTGGTGGACGAGGAGCTGCTCACTGGATTGGTGCAACGGTTGGATCGGCGCATGGCGTTTGATTTGTCGGTGTCGGAGCGCACGCTGTATGTGACGATGGGCGAGGAGACGCTGACCGGCAGCATTCAATCTCGGAGCCTCGCTTCCTGATCTAGGTGCTCGTGCGCCGCGCCAGCCAGGTATCCAGGCGACTGGCAAAGGCCTTGCGGTCGGCCTGCGACAGAGGGGGCGGCCCGCCGCCCACATTGCCGCTGGCGCGCATCGTGTCCATGAAATCTCGCATGTTCAAAATGCCG
Organism: Pseudomonadota bacterium; assembly: GCA_031394735.1. GTDB lineage: Bacteria > Pseudomonadota > Gammaproteobacteria > Steroidobacterales > Steroidobacteraceae > TMP-86. The sequence continues at coordinate 14,266 of JANMXI010000293.1, forward strand.
CGGATTGAATCGGCCGAGTACAATTCGCCGCGCGGATTGAGCGCCACCGCGCCCTTGGCAATGACCTCGGCGGCAAGCGGAATGTCGGCGGTGATGACCAGATCGCCAGGGGTGGCGCGCTTGACGATTTCATTGTCGGCGACATCGAAGCCGGCGCTGACGCGCAGCGTTTTCACGCTCGCGATGCGCGGGACGGTGAGCGGTTGATTCGCCACCAGTGTGACGGTGATTCCCGTGCGCTCTGCGGCACGGAAAAGGATGTCCTTGACGACGTTGGGGCAGGCGTCCGCATCCACCCAGATGCACGATGGCGTTGCCGGGTCCTCGCTCAATTCAACAACGGATGATCTTTCGGAAGCTGCTTGGAGTACCAGATGGCGAGCTTGTGTCGCATGGTCTGCTCCGCCACCTGATCTTCGGGAATGGGCTGGATAATCTTGTCGTGCACCAGCAGGCGGTAGACGTACAGCAGTTTGAGGCTGGCCGAATCCGTCGCCTCGAATTCGGCGGCCTTTCGATCTTCCGCGTATTTCACTGCCGCGGCCAGCGCGGCTTTGAACAACTCGGCCTCGTGCTTGAGCTTTTTCATGGATGCTCCCGACGTTTCCGCGGAAACGTTTTCGTTGCGACATCGGCGTCGCGTCATCGACGTTGGAAGTCGAATCGCTAGCTTGGCATCGATTGGCATTTCGCGCGAGTGAATCGCAACCCGGGTGTACAGTAATGAAGCATGTCACACCAGCACGACCACGAACTAGGCATGGATCGGAAGATTCGTCGCCGCGACTTCATCAACGGAGCCGCGGTCGCGGCCAGGTTCGCCGCAACCGGCTCGGCCCGTGCGCTGGCCGGCGTCGGGTCCGACACTGACGATTATCCGCCGGCGCTCACCGGCATGCGCGGCAGCGGCTACCCTGGCGCCTTGTACGACGAATTCCTCAAAACAGGAGGCGAGCCGCCTCACCTGCGGGCGCGTCAGCCCTTCGGACATATCGCCATCGCCAACACCGCCTCCGGAGCCGATGACACCACTGAATTGGCCATCGATATGGCGGCCCGCGCGCTGGGTGAATTGAACCTGATTTAAGGCTCTAAAATTCGCATCCATGAGCCTGTGACAATCGCCTTTTGACTCATTGCACGGGCGCCTGCGACGCGTCACCGGAAAAGCGAAAATAAGGGCCCGCTGTCGGCAATTTAAGGCTTTAAAATTCGTAGCTTAAGTCCTTAAGGCCGGTAGAATGCTGGGCCTTCTTTGGCCATCGGCAGCAGTACTGGATGTCACGCGTTCCCTCGGCAAAAAAGTCCGTTCTCATCTGCGGGTCCGCCGCCTATGACAGCATTCTGGTGTTCCAAGATCGCTTCAAGGCGCACATCCTGCCGGAGAAGATACACATGCTGAATGTATCGTTTCTGGTTCCAGAAATGCGAAGAGAATTCGGAGGTTGCGCGACAAACATCGCGTTTAACTTAACGCTTTTGGGCGAAGTTGGGTACCCCATGGCCACTGTCGGCCACGACTTCGGTGCCTATCGCGAGTGGTTGACCCGAAAGGGCGTGCCCTTGGATTACCTCAAGGTGATCGAGTCGGAGTTCACGGCCCAGGCTTTCATCACGACCGATTTGGATGACAACCAGATTACGGCATTTCATCCGGGTGCCATGCAACATGCGCACCTTAACCGAGTCACCGATGCAGTCGGCATTGGCATAGGCATCGTCGCGCCGGATGGGCGGCAGGCCATGATCGAGCATGCGCAGCAATTCGCCTCCGCCGGTATTCCGTTCATTTTCGACCCCGGCCAGGGACTGCCGATGTTCGAAGGCTCTGAATTGCGCCACTTCATCGAACAAGCAACCTGGGTTGCGGTCAACGACTACGAATGGCAGGTGCTGCAGCAAAAGACCGGGTGGAAGGTTCGAGACATCGTATCGCGTGTCAAAGCCTTGATCGTCACGCGCGGTTCAGAAGGGGCCATTATTTACACCGCCTCTGAATCCGTTGAGATCCCCTGCGCGAAACCCAAAGCGGTGGTGGACCCAACCGGCTGTGGCGATGCCTTTCGCGCTGGGTTGATACACGGGTTGCTGCGCGGCGAAGATTGGCTGACCATCGGGCGATTGGGATCGCTGATGGGCGCCATCAAGATCGAATCGCGCGGACCGCAGAATCACAGCTTCACGCGGGCCCAGTTCGAGCAGCGGTTCAACGAGAATTTTCGATAGCGTTTACGCAGGATCACCATCATGAGCAAACAGTTTTCCTTCACCTCCGAGTCGGTTTCCGAAGGCCATCCGGACAAGGTCGCCGACCAGATCTCCGACGCCATCCTCGATGCGATTCTTGCCGTCGACCCCAAGTGTCGCGTCGCTTGCGAGACGCTGGTCAAGACCGGCGTGGTCATCGTGGCGGGCGAAGTCACCACCAGCGCCTGGGTGGACGTGGAAGCCATCGTACGCAAGACCGTGTTGGACATCGGCTATGACACCTCGGACATGGGTTTCGACGGCGCGAGTTGCGGCGTTTTGAACATCATCGGCAAACAGTCTCCGGACATCGCGCAGGGCGTGGATCGTAAAGACGAGCGCAAGCAGGGCGCGGGCGACCAGGGCCTGATGTTCGGCTATGCGACCAATGAAACCGACGTGCTGATGCCGGCGGCGATCACGCTGGCGCATCGTTTGGTGAAACGCCAGGCGCAGGTTCGCAAGTCGGGCAAGCTGGCCTGGCTGCGCCCCGATGCCAAAAGTCAGGTGACGCTGCGGTATGAGAATGACAAGCCCGTCGGCCTGGAAGCGGTGGTGCTGTCGACTCAGCATAGCGACGATGTCTCGACCCGGCATTTGCGCGAGGCTGTGATGGAGGAAATCCTCAAGCCTGTGCTGCCCGCCAAGTGGATCGACAAGCGCACCAAATATCACATCAACCCCACCGGGCGCTTCGTCATCGGTGGACCCGTGGGCGATTGCGGCCTCACCGGCCGTAAGATCATCGTCGACACCTACGGCGGATTCGCCCGCCATGGCGGCGGCGCGTTCTCCGGCAAGGATCCTTCCAAGGTCGATCGTTCTGCTGCCTATGCCGCACGCTACGTGGCCAAGAACATCGTCGCGGCCGGCTTGGCCGATCGCTGCGAAGTGCAGGTGTCCTATGCCATCGGCGTCGCCGAACCCACTTCCATCATGGTGGAGACCTTCGGCACCGGAAAGATGTCCGACACCAAGCTGACACAGCTGGTGCGCGCGCACTTCGATCTGACACCGTTCGGTCTGCGCGAGATGCTGGATCTGGCGCGGCCGATTTATCAGAAGACCGCGTCCTACGGTCACTTTGGCCGCAAGGAAGAGGAGTTCAGCTGGGAGCGTACCGACAAGGCGCGTGCCCTGGCCGCTGAATTGAAGTCCACCAAGGCAGCGTGAACGCGCGCGGCGCCGATCGTTTTTTTATATCGTCAGTTTTAATGATTTGGAGCAGGTTATGAATGCAGCCGTAAAGCCGAACCCCGACAACGCCATCAAGGACATCACCCTGGCGGATTGGGGCCATAAGGAAATCAAGATCGCCGAGACTGAAATGCCCGGTCTGATGGCCATCCGCAAGGAGTTCGCGAAAGATCAACCGCTCAAGGGCGCGCGCATCACCGGCTCGTTGCACATGACCATTCAGACCGCCGTGCTCATCGAAACGCTGGAAGCACTCGGTGCGCAAGTGCGTTGGGCGTCGTGCAACATCTACTCCACGCAAGATCATGCCGCCGCCGCCATTGCCAGCAATGGCACTGCGGTGTTTGCCATCAAGGGCGAATCGCTGGCCGACTACTGGCAATACACGCATCGCATCTTCGAGTGGCCGGACAACGGCTTCAGCAACATGATTCTGGATGACGGCGGCGATGCCACCATGCTGCTGCATCTGGGCACCAAGGCCGAGACGGACCTCAAGGTTCTGGCCAAGCCCGGCAGCGAAGAAGAGGAACATCTGTTCGCCTCCATCAAGGCCAAGCTCAAGGTGGATCCGAAGTGGTACTCCACGCGTCTGGCCAAAATCAAGGGCGTCACCGAGGAGACCACCACCGGGGTCAAGCGTCTGTATGAGATGCACAAGAACGGCGATCTGGCCTTCACGGCCATCAACGTCAACGACTCGGTCACCAAGTCCAAGTTCGACAATCTGTACGGTTGCCGCGAGTCGCTGGTGGATGCGATCAAGCGCGCCACCGATGTCATGATCGCGGGCAAGGTGGCGGTGGTCTGCGGCTACGGCGATGTGGGCAAGGGTTCGGCACAAGCGCTGCGCGCGTTATCGGCGCAGGTGTGGGTGACCGAGGTCGACCCGATTTGCGCACTGCAGGCGGCGATGGAAGGCTATCGCGTCGTGACCATGGAATACGCCGCCGACAAGGCCGACATCTTCGTCAGCGCGACCGGCAATGCGCGGGTCATCACCCAGGCGCACATGCGCGAGATGAAAGACCAGGCCATCGTGTGCAACATCGGGCACTTCGACAATGAGATCGAAGTGGCCGAACTGCGCAATTACAAGTGGGACAACATCAAGCCGCAGGTGGATCACATCATCTTCCCCGACGGCAAGCGCATCATCCTGCTGGCCGAGGGCCGGCTGGTGAATCTGGGCTGCGGCACGGGCCATCCGTCCTATGTGATGAGTTCGTCCTTTGCCAACCAGGTGCTGGCGCAGATCGAGCTGTACTCGCACCCGGAAAAATATCCGCTGGGCGTGTACGTGCTGCCCAAGCATTTGGACGAAAAAGTGGCGCGGCTGCAGCTGACCAAGCTCGGCGCGCAGTTAACGGAGTTGACCGACAAGCAGGCCGCGTATATCGGCGTCGGGAAGCAAGGTCCTTTCAAGCCCGACACCTACCGGTACTGAGTTCATGCAGGGGAGCGGGGGAAAACAAGCCGTCATACTAGACGGCAAAGCAGTGGCGGCGCGGGTGCGCTCCGAGGTCACGGAGAAGGTGCGCGCGTTCTCGGAGAAATATGGCCGGGTGCCCGGACTTGCCGTCGTGCAGGTCGGCAGCAACGCCGCCTCCTCGGTGTATGTACGCAACAAGAAGAAGGCCTGCGCCGAAGTCGGCATCGAGTCCTTCTCCTTCGATCCGCCGGATACCGTAACGCGGCAGGAATTGCTCGGCCTGGTCGAACTGCTGAACAAAGATACGCGCGTCGATGGAATCCTGGTGCAGCTGCCGCTGCCCGATGGCCTGGACGCGAATGAAATCATGGATGCCATCGATCCTTCCAAGGATGTGGATGGGTTCCATCCCACCAATACCGGATTGTTGGCGCAGAAGCGGCCGCATCTGCGCGCCTGCACGCCCTTCGGCGTGATTCGCCTCGCGCAGGAATACGGCATCAAACTCGCCGGTACGCGTTCCACCGTCGTGGGTGCTTCCAACATCGTCGGTCGACCGATGGCGCTGGAATTGCTATTGGCCGGATCCACCGTGACCGTATGTCACTCACGCACACGCGATCTTCGCAGCGAGGTCGCTCGCGCCGATATCGTCGTGGCGGCCATCGGCAAGCCCGAGATGATCAAGGGCGACTGGATCGCCGCAGGGGCCGTGGTGTTCGACGTTGGCATGAACCGGCTGGACAGCGGTAAACTCGTCGGCGACGTCGATTTTGCCGGCGCATCGCAACGGGCCGGCTGGATTACACCGGTGCCGGGCGGCGTCGGCCCGATGACCATTGCCATGCTGTTGTCGAACACCATGGATTCCGCCATTCGACGTGCTGCCGGCTGACCGGCGAAGGAAACACGTATGAGCTCTGCGACAAAAGTGTATCCCGATGCGGCCAGCGCCCTTAAGGGCGTGATTCGCGACGGCCAGATGTTGATGTCCGGCGGCTTTGGTCTGTGCGGCATTCCGGAGAACCTGATCCTCGCTCTGCGGGATTCGGGCGTGAAGGATCTGACTGTCGTTTCCAACAATGCAGGCACCGATAATTTTGGACTTGGACTACTGCTCAAGACGCGGCAGATCAAGAAAATGATTTCTTCCTATGTGGGGGAGAATCAGGAATTCGAACATCAGTACCTGTCGGGCGAGTTGCAGTTGGAGTTCAATCCGCAAGGCACGCTCGCCGAGCGCATCCGCGCCGGCGGCGCGGGCATCTTCGGTTTCTACACGCGCACCGGCGCCGGCACGCTGGTGGCGGAGGGCAAGGAGACGCGGGTGGTCAACGGCGAGACCTTCGTACTCGAAACCGGTCTGGTCGCCGATGTGTCGCTGGTGAAAGCCTGGAAGGGCGACACCGAAGGCAATCTGATTTACCGCAAGACCGCGCGCAACTTCAATCCGATGATGGCGAGCGCAAGCCCCATGACCATCGCGGAAGTGGAGGAGCTGGTCGAACCGGGCACGCTGGATCCGGATCAGATCCACACGCCGGGAATTTTCGTGAAGCGCATCATTCGCGGCACGAACTACGTCAAGCCCATCGAAAATCGCACCGTGCGCAAGCGCGCCGCTGCCTGACGCGCCACGGAGAAGCATCATGCCTTGGAGCAGAAATGAACTCGCCATGCGCGCAGCCTGTGAACTGCGCGACGGATTCTATGTGAATTTGGGCATCGGCATTCCGACGCTGGTCGCCAACTACATTGCGCCGGGCATGAAGGTGGTGCTGCAATCGGAGAACGGCATGCTCGGCATGGGACCGTTCCCCTTCGAAGGCGAAGAAGACCCTGATCTGGTCAATGCCGGCAAGCAGACGATCACGCAGCTGCCGATGTCCTCGTATTTTTCCTCCTCCGACAGCTTTGGCATGATCCGTGGCGGTCACATCAACCTCTCCGTGCTCGGCGCTATGGAAGTCTCGGAAGGTGGCGACTTGGCCAATTGGATGGTGCCCGGCAAGATGGTCAAGGGCATGGGCGGCGCCATGGACCTGGTGGCGGGTGTGAAGAAAGTGGTCATCGTCATGGAGCACACCTCCAAGGACGGCGCGCACAAGTTCAAGCCGCGCTGTGAGCTGCCCTTGACGGGAGCCAACGTGGTCGACCTGCTCATCACGGACTTGGCCGTGTTTTCGCGGCCGGATCGTCACTCGCCGTTTGATCTCATCGAAATGGCGCCGGGCGTGACGCTCGATGAATTGAAGGCCAAAACTTCCGCTCACTTCAAGGCCTGACAGGCCTTGCGCGACGCCACGGCCGTGGTGTTGATCGACGAACTGCGCCGCGCCTTGGATCCGCAGGCGGTGATTGACCAGCGTGAAGCCTGCGTGGCGTTCGAATGCGACGGACTCACCGCGCACCGCCAGATTCCCGATATCGTCGTCCTGCCCAAGACCGTGGACGAAGCGCGGGCGGTGCTGCGGATCTGCCGCGCGCATGGCGTACCCGTGGTGACGCGCGGCGCCGGCACCGGTCTGTCGGGCGGCGCCAAGCCGGTTGCCGGTGCGGTGCTGCTGGTGCTGTCCAAGCTGAACCGGATTCTGGAATTGGATCCGGTGCGTCGAATTGCACGACTGCAGCCCGGCGTGACCAACCTGTCTATTTCCAATGCCGCGCGACCCTTCGGTTTGTTTTATGCGCCGGATCCGTCCTCGCAGGTGGCGTGCACCATCGGCGGCAATGTGGCGGAGAATTCCGGCGGCGTGCACTGCCTGAAATACGGCCTCACGTTCAACAATGTGCTGCAGGTGAAGGTGCTCACCATCGAAGGCGATGAACTCGTCATCGGCAATGAAATGCAGGAAACCTGCGGTCTGGAATTGCTGGCGCTGCTGACGGGTTCCGAAGGCATGCTCGGCATCATCATCGAGGTGATGGTCAAGCTCGTGCCACGACCCGAGCGAACCGAGTTGTTGCTCGCGGCGTTTGCTGATATCGAACGTTGCGCCGAAGCGGTTGCCGCCATCATTGCTGCGGGAATCATCCCGGCAGGATTGGAGATGATGGATGCGATGACCATCCGCGCCGCGGAAGAATTTGCACGCTGCGGCTATCCGGTGGATGCCAACGCGTTGCTGCTCTGTGAACTCGATGGCGTGAGTGCGGATGTGGACTGGCAGATCCAGCGCGTCACCGAGTTGCTGCACGCGCTGGATGCCACGCTCGTGCGGCAGGCGGCGGACGCGGCTGAGCGTGATCGCATGTGGTCGGGCCGCAAGAGCGCGTTTCCGGCGGTGGCCAAGCTTGCGCCGGATTACTACTGCATGGACGGCACGATTCCGCGGCGCCGCTTGTCCGAAGTGCTCGCCAAGATAGAAGCATTGTCGCAATCCTACGGCTTGCCCATCGCCAATGTGTTTCATGCCGGTGACGGCAATCTGCATCCGCTGATTTTGTTCGATGCCGGCAAGCTGGGCGAATTGCATCGCGCGGAAGAACTCGGGGCCGAAGTGCTGGCGTTGTGCGTGGCAGTGGGTGGAACGGTGACCGGCGAGCACGGCGTAGGCATCGAGAAACTCGGTCCCATGTGTCTGCAGTTCAATTCGGATGAGTTGAGCGCCTTTCATGCCGTCAAGGCGGTGTTCGATCCGGCAGGACTGCTGAATCCCGGCAAGGCAGTGCCGACCCTTGCGCGTTGTGCCGACTATGGGGCGCTGCATGTGCATCAGGGGCAGATGCCGCATCCGCATCTGCCGCGGTTCTGACCCTCGTGGACGCCGACACAACGCTCCAACTTCGTGAGCAGGTGCTGGCCGCCGCAGCGCAGGGTGGTGCCTTGCGGATCGTCGGTGGTGGCACAAAGCAGTTTTACGGCCGCGAGGTCGAGGGGGAGGCGCTGCCGGTTTCCGCACATCGCGGGATCCTCTCCTACGATCCGGCTGAGTTGGTGTTGACCGCACGCGCCGGGACACCGCTGGTGGAGATCGAGGCGGCGCTGGCGCAGGCGGGTCAATGCATGCCGTTCGAGCCGCCGCATTTCGGCAGCGGCGCGACGTTGGGTGGCACCATCGCCTGCGGCATTGCAGGGCCTGCACGCGCCTCAGCAGGCGCTGTGAAGGATTTCGTGCTCGGCGTGACGCTGATGAACGGTGCGGGTAAAACGTTACGCTTCGGTGGGCAGGTGATGAAAAATGTCGCCGGCTACGATGTTGCGCGAACCATGGTCGGCAGCTTGGGCACCATGGGACTGCTGATGGACGTGTCGATGAAAGTGCTGCCGCGTGCACCGCACTCGGCGACGCGCGTATTTGAATTCGATGCGCCGTCGGCGCTGCAACAGATGAGCGACTGGGCACAGAAGGCATCGTGCATTTCCGCCACCTGCTGGGTGGGTGGCCGGTTGTTCGTGCGGCTGTCAGGGTCGGACGCGGCAATCCAGGCATCTGCTTTACGCATGGGTGGTGAGGCCGTCGAGGGCTGTCACGAATTGTGGCGCAGTGTGCGCGAGCAGTCGCATGCGTTCTTTGACTCTTCGCCGGAATTGATTCGCATCGCCGTTCCTGCCTCATGCCCCGCAGCGTCGTTCGGCGCCGATTGCCTGCTCGAATGGGGCGGGGCGCAGCGCTGGTTGAAGGCCGACTCCGACATCGACACCGTGCGCGCCGCGGCCCGTGCTGCCGGCGGATTTGCGATACGCTTTCGCACGCGTGACAGGCTCGGCGATGTATTCGAGCCCGTGCCGGACGCGCAGCTGCGGCTGCAGAAATCGCTCAAAGCAGTCTTCGACGCCGGCGCGACCTTCAATCGCGGCCGTCTGCACGCCCAGATGTAATCCGCATGCACACACCGCTGCCTGATCATCATCCCCTCGAAGCGCTGGCGCGCGACGCCGCCGATCTCATCAAGAGTTGCGTGCACTGCGGCTTCTGTCTGCCGGCGTGCCCCACCTATCAACTACTCGGCGATGAATTGGACAGCCCGCGCGGGCGCATCTATCTGATCAAGCAGATGGCGGAAGGTAATTCGCCCACGGCGATTACGCAGCAGCATCTGGACCGTTGTCTTACATGCCGCGCCTGCGAGACCGCCTGTCCGTCGGGAGTGCGCTATGGTCGCTTGATCGATGTCGGGCGCGAGATGGTGACCCGGCAGGCACCGCGCGCTCCCGGCTCGGCGGTCACTCGCACCGTTCTTGGAATGACGCTGTCGAACCGGTCCATTTTCGGCGCCTTGTTGGGCTTGGGACGGTTATTTCGCGCGCTGTTGCCGCAAAAGCTCGCAGCGTCTATCCCCGCGCGCCGCGAGTTCCTTGCGTGGCCACCGGTGCGTCACGCGCGTCGCATGATCGTTCTCGAAGGCTGCGTGCAACCGGCGCTGCAGCCCGGCATCAACGCGGCGGCAGCCGTCGTGCTAGATCGAATCGGCATCAGCCTGGTGCGCGACAACGGCGGCTGCTGCGGCGCCCTGAATCATCACCTGAGCCGTGAAGAGGCCGCGTTGGCGCAGGTGCGGCGCAACGTCGATGCCTGGTGCGCGCAACTGGATGCCGGCGCGGAGGGCATCGTCATCACAGCCAGCGGTTGCGGCGTCATGGTCAAGGACTACGGCCATGTGCTGCGCGATGATCCGCTTTATGCGACGAGGGCGGCACGCGTCAGCGCGGCTGCACGCGATATTTGCGAGGTCATCAGTCCGCGGGAACTCTCACAGGCGATGGCCGGTACCGGTCGGGGGCGGCGGGTCGCGTGGCAATCACCCTGCACCTTGCAGCATGGGCAGAAGATCCGAGGGCAGGTTGAGTCGCTGTTGAGTGCGGCGGGATTTCAGGTGCTCGAACCGGCTGAGCCGACGCGCTGTTGTGGGTCGGCCGGGACGTATTCGATTCTGCAGCCGGAACTATCGACGCAGCTGCGCGAATTGAAAGTGCAAAGCCTCGAGGCGGTCTCCCCCGACGTCATCGCCACCGGCAACATCGGTTGTCTGCAACATCTGAGCGTTGCGACCTCGGTTCCTGTGCTGCATTGGGTTGAAATCCTCGCGGGCAGAGCTTGAGCGATTAGTTTCGAACGAATGGATTAAGAACCCGCAATCGTCCGTCGATGCTCTGACGGTGCTGTAGGTCCTCGGAGTATTAAGACCCTTGTTTCGGCCAACAGAGCGGAGGCTACCAGCATGGAGAGTCTGACGCGCTACGCTTTTCTACCGTGAGTGTCTGTTAGGGCAGGGTCATCGGCTGCTCAATGATTGATTGGCAACCCGCCATCGAGCGGAATGATGCCACCGGTGATGTAGGCGCCGGCGCGCGAGCTGAGCATGATGGCGACGCCGGCGATATCTTCCGGCGTGCCGGTACGCGCAAGGGGAATATGGGCGATCAGCGCGTTGCGCGAGGCTTCTTCGCGCAACGCGAAGCCGGTCATCTTAGAGGGGAACAGTCCGGGGGCGATGGCATTGACGGTGATGTGCCGGGGCGCGAGTTCGCGCGCCAGCACACGCGTCAATTGCTGAATGGCCGCTTTGCTCGCTGCATAGGAATAGGAATGCATGACATCGGTGACGGTGGCATACACCGAGCCGATATTGATGACACGTGCAGGGTCCCCCGGCGTGCCGGCCGCGCTCAATTGCGGCAGCAGTTTTTGCACCAGCGAAAACGGCGCATGCACGTTCACGCC